>JAJYPP010000120.1 GCA_021795235.1 bacterium | reverse complement strand
AGGCATCGTTGGAGGCCTTGGTGATCGCGCCCGCCCAGCGCGAGGAGGACTCCTTGGTGATGGCCCGCTTGCGCTCTGCCCAGACCTCCTCACTGTGGTCCAGCCCGGCCCGGCTGCGCTTGGCCAGATCCGCTCTGGCAAGCCGCCCCAGATGGGTTCCCAGCGCCACAATCACGGCTTGGTCGGCGGCAGAGACGCGCAGCCGGGTGCGGATCCGCAGGGTGGTGACCGCAGGTGCCTGCACCACAGGCCGGATCGGGTGGCGGACCCGGCTACTCACTTGGTCACTCCGGCTGCTGGCTGTGCCAGGGCCTGTGGCCCCACGTCGTGCTTGGCACAATCGAGCGCCTTCAGCGCCCGGTTCCTCGCCGACCGCTTGCCGTACAGACGGGCGCAGAAGCCGGTCAGCACCTCCACCACGTCCCGGACCAGGTCCCCCTCCACCTCACCCTGGTCGAGAACCACCAGCCTGCGCCCATGGGCGAGCAGAGATGCCGCGACCAGCTCCGCGTTCATCCTCGCCAGGCGATCCCGATGTTCCACCACCTCTGTTGTCACCTTGGGGTCCGAGAGCAGGCGTCTCAACTTGGGGCGGTGCCCGTTCATGCCAGAGCCCACTTCGGATTCCACTCGCACCACCAGCTGGCCAGCCTTCGCCGCCCACTCTGTGAGCCTTGCCAGCTGACGCTCGAGGTCGGACCCTTGGTCGTGCGAGGAGACTCGCGCATAGAGGCCAAGGCCGACTGCCGGGGCCGCCGTGGCTGCGCCAATGTTCACCAGGATGGTGCGTGGCCCCACCCGCTCCGCGGGCACCGGCAGGGTGCCATGCTCAAACCACCGAAACGCGGTGTGGGGGTGGACTCCTTGGCGACGCGCCCACTCAGTCAGGTTCACGATCTGTACTATAACACACCCGTACGGGTCTTAGTAGGGTGTTGGTGGTGACCAGTTCCCAACCCCAGATAGCCGAAGCCCGCGGTCTGCGCCCCAAGCCCGGCCGGGATCAGGGCCTTGGGACTTGCCCGGTCGACCAGCGTTCCGCCTACCGTCGCCACGACCAGGGATGAGAGCGCCGACAGCGACAGGATCGCCCCGACCACGGGGATGGCCAGACCTCGCACGACATGCAGGTAGATCGAGCCGTAGGGCATGACGAATCCGCTCCCCAGCGCTGAGATCGCACCCCCGACCACCACCATCCACACTTGGGGTGGGAGGCGAGGACGTAGGGCCTTGAGGTACCCAGTGGTGGTGCCGAAGAGGCCGCCGCCTATTGGGGAGACTCCTGGTCCAGGGCCGCGGCCTCGGCGGCGTGGACGCGGAACAGCAATCGGTGCATCTGCCGCGTCAGCTGCAGCCGCTCCTCTTCGAGGCTGCGGCGGCGGCGCGCCTGGTGGATCAGGTGCAGGGTGCCGCCCGCCGCTATGCAGGCCCCTATGTCACTGGTGACGTTGGTGTAGTTGCCGCCGATCAGCTCCGCTTTGGCGCTTACGGCTACGCCCACCAAGGGCAGCAGCACCAAGTAGACGCCCAGCCCGAGCAGGAAGAAGATGTGGGGCTTGCTCGAAAGAATCCGGGGGACGTAGCCGAGCGCGCGCTCGATCCTCGACTTTGGAGTGGCCAGGTTGGCTAGGGCGCCGAAGTCGCTGTCTGGGGTGGCCTGCTGGTCGGACATGGGGGTCTCCTGTGCGCACTACCTCTGCGGCTGTCGGAGCAGTGGCCCTCGGCTGAACTGCGGCCTCCGCCGGCAGCAATCGCCGCCATCGTAGTGGGGGAGCGCTCTCCCGCTGGTCCAGAGGGACCGACCGGTCAGTAGAAGACCTGAGCCAGCCGGTAGAGCTCCTCGGGCACTCGGCGCTGTCCCGCAACCACCTCCGCGAGCTCCGCCACGGCGACTTCGTCGCCCCGCTTCACCGGTATCCGCCCGAAACTGCCCTGAACCACTAGGTCATACCCGGCGGCTCCCACCCGGGTTGCCCAGATCCGGTCGTAGGCGGTCGGCGCTCCGCCCCTTTGGGTGTAGCCCAGGACGGTCACTCGGGTCTCGAAGCCGGTCTCGGCTTCCACCCTGTCGGCGAGTTGGGGTCCCACTCCCCGCCGGCTCAGCAGGAGGTGACCGAACGCGTCACGTGGCCCTGTCTCCGCGGCCCCGTCTTGGAGCCCCTCGACCCGAGCTCCCTCGGCCACCACCACGATGCTGAAGTCCCGGCCCCGCTCTCGCCGGGAGCGGAGGTGGGCCACGATGTCCTGGAGTCCGACCGGGAATTCGGGGATGACGATCATGTCTGCGCCTCCGGCAAGCCCCCCCATCACCGCCACCCAGCCGGTGTCGCGTCCCATCACCTCCACCATCATCACCCGGTGGTGGGCAGCTGCGGTGGTGTGCAGCCGGTCCAAAGCTTCGGTGACGATCGCGACCGCGCTGTCGAAACCGATGCAGTACTCGGTCACCTGGAGGTCGTTGTCCATGGTCTTGGGCACGCCGACCACCGGCAGCCCTTGATCAGCCAGCCCCCTGGCGACCGAGAGAGTATCGTCGCCGCCGATGGCGATGAGAGCGTCCAAGCCCTCACTGCGGAATCGCCCGGTCACCGCGGCCATGGCGGCCGGGTCCGAGAGCGGGTTGACCCTGGAAGTGCCCAGGAGCGTGCCCCCCACAGCCAGCACGCCCGATACCTCGTGCGGGTCTATCGCCCGGACGCCACCGTCGTCCACCAGTCCGGCCCATCCGTTGTGAACGCCCACCACTTCGTTGCCGTCGGCGAGAGCCTTGCGCGCCACCGCCCGGATCGCGGCGTTGAGGCCGGGGGCGTCGCCTCCACCGGTTAGGATCCCCAGTCGCATGGTCGGCCTCCCGCTTTAGCTACGCTCAAGCCCATCCTGTTGAGGATAGCCCGGACGAACGCCCGCGGGGATGGCTCAAGCTGCGGCTTCTCCAGCGACCCGCCTGGGGAGAACCGTCCGGCGCCCGATGTCGCGGACAAGTTGCCGTGGGTCCTGGCGCCGCGGGGTGTGAGCAGCGGCACTCGCCCGCGAGGGCGGTCAAGCCCCATCATGTAGGGTCGTGGAATTAAGGGTGACCATCGTGGACCATCCGGCGGTTGCCCATCGGCTGGGACACCTCCGCGATGAACGGACCGGTCGGGACCGTTTTCGAGTCCTGATGGCGGAGATCGCGATGTTCCTTGCCTATGAGGCTCTGCGCGATCTCCCCACCTCGCCCCGCCAACGGCGTACCCCGGTGGGGGATGTCGAGGCCCGAGAGGTGACCGAGGAGGTCTTGGTGGTGCCGGTACTGCGAGCTGGGCTGGGAATGGTTCCGGGAGTTCAGCAGGTGGCCCCGAACTGCGAGGTGGCCCACCTGGGCATGAAACGCAATGAGGACACCCTGGACGCGGTCTGTTACCTGGACGGGTTGCCGGCGGACCTGTCCGCCCGCAGGGTGGTCGTGTGCGACCCGATGCTGGCCACAGGCGGCTCACTGGCACAGGCCTGTCGCTTGATCGCGGGGCGAGGCGCCTCCCATATCACCGCCCTCTGTCTGGTGGCGTCCGAACCGGGGTTGCGCAACTTCGCCACCCAGTTGCCGCAGGTGGCGGTGGTGTGTGCCGCCGTGGACAGGTCCCTCGATGAGCGGGGATACATCGTCCCCGGTCTGGGCGATGCCGGTGATCGGCTCTTCGGCCCGCCGGGAGATGGGCTCACCAGCGCGGCGGCGGGAGCGAAAGACCCAGGGGCCTGACGCCACGCAGAGACGCCCGCCGCAGCAGGCGGGGGCCGCCGACGCTCTCCGCCCAGTAGTGGCTGCCCGGCGATGCCGGCGCTACGCGGGAGCCCCTTCACAACCAAGAGTGGGTCTGCCCCGGCTCTGGCCTCCGACCGATGGGGAGCGTCGAGGCGCGCTCCTGCCGGAGCCAGGGGGCGCAGTCCGAGCGATCTTCAAGCATCCTGTCCGGGCACGGGGTGTGGCTGTCCTTCCCGATACGGCTTGGACCCGGCCCCGCTTCTGGTGCCTTCTCCGCCCGCCTGCGTCCCGGGAGCGCGATGCGTGGCCAGCGCTCGGGGCGCGATAGAGTTCCCAGCGTGAGTACCATCCGAGCGGCTTACCGAGCCTTGCGGAGTATCTCCACGGATGACCGACTACCTCGTCCGGTTCGATGGCTGCTGGTTTTCGGTTTGATGCCCATCCCCGGGCCGATCGATGAGCTGGCTCTCGGTCTAGCGGTGCTCCTGCTCTTCTGCTACCGGCGCCGGGTGCGGCAGATCCTGGCAGAACACCGCTGAGGGTCTTCGGGGTGGAGCTGGCGGCCACATACCAGGCCTGGTCTCAGCACGACCCACTCCCGCCCGCCCCTCCTCGTTCCTGGAGCGGTCAAAATGCCATTGGAAGGCGCTAACTCTCCCACCGGCGAGACTGAGTGCCCAGGGGTCAGAGGGGACGAATCCGATCTCCTGATCCAGAGTCAGGCAGCTTATGAAAGCGCCGGTGGCCGAGTTCATAGCAGCACCTGACCTTGAGGTAGCGCTACACAATAGCTCTTGTCACCGTCCCTTTCGGATCATGTTCGTTTGAGCTTCGGGGGGCGGCCATTGAGCACCGCCTAAGAGTCGAGACGGGTGTCACCAGGGAGGCAGTGCAGGTGGGGGCGTGGGGCCGGCCTATCGGGCGCTCGCCGGCCCGGAGAGTGCGGCACTCGGGAGGCAAGCCAAGCCCCGTGACACGAGGTCGCGTACGTCACAGCTCACTAGCCGGGCCCTCGCGCTCCGAGCGGCCGCTACATAGGCGGCGTCGTAGGCCGAGATCCCGTGCTCTGCAGCGATGAGCGTGGCATTCGCGAGGAGCTGCGAGTCGGCTCGGATCAGGCCGCCATCGTCCGCCACCGCACTGATTCGGTCGCACAATCTGCCCGCCGCCAACTCGTCGTGCCAGGAACGAACCGCCACGTTGGTCACCTCGTAGAACGCCAGGTCCAGGGTGGCAAGGGGGTCGGGACCGGCGAGCAGCTGGACGGCCGGGTTGTGGTTGGCGTCATCCAAATCCTCTCGAGCGAGAAGGACGCTCGCATCGACCAGCCAGAGGGTCAAGCTTCCGGCCTGGTCGTCTTGACCAGTTCCGCCACATGACCTCCGTGACCCTTAGGATCGCCACCGAGACTGTCGATCTCGGCCATGCGTTCCGCCCTCTTGAGGCTGCGGCTTCGCATGGCGCTCTCAGCCAGTTCCCGCAGGAGCCCGCTGCGGGTGGTTCCTCGGCGGCTTGCCTCCATGTCGACGGCTCTCAGCACATCGTTGGGGAGTGACACCATGACCTTGGCCACGACCCCAGTATACCCGGTATTGCCACTCACTGGTCGCGGCTGGGCGCGCATGGGTTGAGGACGCATCAGCCTCCCGTGACCTGGCCGGCCGCTCCCTGCCCTCCATGGCGAACACGATCTGCTGAGGAACTCTGAGCTGGACCTGGGAGGCGTCCCGAACCAACGCCCGGCACGGAGTATTCGAGGTGGACAAGGCCGACACACGCGCGCTCTGTAATAGTTGCATGTGACCAAGGAGGTTGGCGATGACAAGTGCAGGGTCCGCTAAGAGGGTGCGCGAGCATCGATCACGACTGGCGCACCAGGGCCTCCGCCCAGTCCAGATCTGGGTACCAGATGTCCGCGCGCCCGGATTCGCCGAGGAGGCCCACCGCCAGTCGCGAGCGGTCGCCGAGAGCAGGTCTGCGGTCGAGGATCAAGCGTTTGTCGATGCTGTCTCCACTTGGCCCGATGAGGGAGACGGGCTGAGATCTGGACCGTCGCCGGTGGGTCAGGTTACGCAGGCAAGCCTCGGCCGGCGGTGAACGTCCAGGACGATCGCTTCGACACCGACTCGGTGACCATCTGCCCGTTCACCACCGATCCGACCGACGCCCAGCGGTTGTGCATCGTGTCGAGCCCACTCCGTCCAACCGCCTTCAGGTAGCGTGCGGGCTCACGGTGGACAAGCTCACGACCCTGTCGCGTGCAAAGCTCCGGACGCAGATCTTCGCCCCCGACCACCTCGATCTCAGCCGTCTTACCCGTCAGGTCGTCATGCTTCTGGGTGTCGCTTCGACCTTGAGGCTGTAACGGCTGGCGCGATACTCCAAGCCGTGAGCCACAGATTGCCGGACCGCGACTTAGACGCGGCCACCGTGACGCTCCTGGTGGCTGAACAGTTCCCTGGGCTTGCCGGTGGCGCAGTGCGCTGGCTCGGCGCGGGCTGGGACAACGAGCTGTTCACCGTCGGATCCCAGTGGATCCTTCGCTTCCCAAAGCGATCGGAGCGGGTCCCGTGGCTCCTTCGCGAGGTGGAGATCATGACCGTCGTCGGAGAGGCGATGGGCGCGGTGGTGCCACGATTCGACTTCATCGGCGAGCCATCTGGCCGCTTCCCTTACCCATTCGTCGGCTACCGTCGCCTCCCCGGAGTGGGGGCTGATCGGGCCCGGGTCGCTGATCCCGCTTGCCTGGCGCGGGAGATCGGGCGAGCGTTGAGCCGCATTCACGGGGTGGACCCAGCCCGGATCCCGGGAACGCCCGAGGGCCCGGCAGCTGAGGCTTGGCCCAGCGCAAGAGAGCGCCTGATCAGCGTGGCGGGGTCGGTACGGCCCTTGCTCGCCAACGACCTGCTCGAGAAGGCAGAACCCTACCTCGCCGGCGCGATTCCAGAGCCGGCCCGGGAGGGTCCTCGATGCTTCATTCACAACGACATCTGTCCCGATCATCTGCTCATCGACCCGGACACCGGCCACCTGACCGGGCTGATCGACTTCACGGATGCGATGGTGGGCGACCCTGTAGGTGACTTCGTCGGTCTCATCGGAGTCGGAGATCGCGCCTTCATCGATCAGGTGCTGGCCAGCTACGACCGGCCCCTTGTTGACTCCTTCGCGGAGAAGCTCTCGTGGCAGACCCGAGTACTCACCCTGACCTGGCTGGCAGAGGCCGCGGCCGACGACCCGGACGATGTGCCCAAGCACCTCACATGGGTGGGGCGAGCCTTCGAGGAGTGAAGCAATTGGTGGCCAAGAGCCGGTGTCCCTCGGCAGCGGCAATGACTGCCAGCCAGCGACCCGCGACTACAGACGTGTGCTCGGCCAACGCGAGCTTCACCGGTTGCCTGCACCCTGTGGGGGCGGGATGCGGTCCCGTTGGGCCCGAATTGCGGGCACGCGCCAGCCTGGCGCCCTCACGGTTCCGTGCCCTTCGTACGTGGTCGATCAGCAACGAAGACGACGTTATGACGGGCCGCTCGGAAGGGGTAGGAAACGTCGGGGGCGCTCAGCGGTCCGTACAACTCGGAGTAGGCGTCGAGATAGGTCTGGAGATCGTCTCGCTCTTCCCACAGCACTTGGCCCCACACTTCCCTGACCTCGACGGTGGCGAAGGACTCCGCGAGCTCACCGCCTCCATTGGCCGAGTTGAAGTCGTCTGGATCATCGCCGAGGGCAAGTGCTGACCACAGCTCGCCCAGGTGATCCGGGGCGTTGTAGCAGCCAACGAACCGTCCAGATGGTGTGAGCACGCGGGCGAACTCCGCAATTGCCTTGCGGCGGTCGGGAACGTGGTACAGCACCCAGTTGCAGGCCACCGCGTCGAAGTATCTGTCGGGGTAGGGGAGGTCCTGGACATCGGCGACTTGGGCGGTCAACCCCTTGCAGACGTCTGGACATGAAGGGTCAAGCGGCAAGCTCAGAGTGGTGCACTGCAACCTCGTAGGTGACGGGGATGTCGGTGCCTGGGAAGGTGGCGCCTAACTGGCTCAGGTCGGCGCAGAGCCCGT
>JAJYPP010000119.1 GCA_021795235.1 bacterium | reverse complement strand
CCGTCCTCGTCGGGTTAGCGGTCTTCGCCGCCTGTGCTGTGGAGATGGTGGAAGCCCTCACCATCGTCCTCGCTGCCGGCCTCACCCGGGGCTGGCGGTCCGCCCTGGAAGGTTCGGCCCTCGCGGTGCTGGTGCTGGCCGCGATCGTGGCCGCAGTGGGTCCGGCCCTGATCCACCTGATTCCCATGTCGGTGCTCCGCGTGGTCGTGGGCAGCCTCCTCCTTGTCCTGGGCCTGCAGTGGCTGGGGAAGGCGATCCTGCGGGCCAGCGGCCACAAGGCGCTCCGCGACGAGGTCGCCATCTACAAGCGCGAGGTGACCCGGCTGTCGGGCCTCCCCCTGCGGGGCTCCGGCCGGGATGCCGCCGGCTTCGTGATCAGCTTCAAGGGCGTATTCCTGGAGGGCCTTGAGGTGGTGATGATCGTCCTTACCCTGGGTCTCAGCTCCGGCAATCTCGGTGTCGCGGTGATCGGGGCCGGGTCAGCCGTCGTCCTGGTGGGGATCGTCGGCGCGGTGCTGGCGCGCCAACTCAGCGAGGTGCCCGAGAACTCCATGAAGATGGGAGTCGGGCTGATGCTGGTTACCTTCGGCACCTTCTGGGGTGGTGAGGGCGCGGGGCTGCAGTGGCCGGGTGCCGACCTGGCCCTCTTCGGGCTCTTGGCCCTGTATGGGGTTACCGCCTGGGTTGCGGTGGGGTTGCTCACTCGAAGTCGCCGGCAGTCGGGCGCTGCGGAGACCACATGAGATTGGGTCACTGGCTCGCAACCTTCGGCCGCTTCTGGTGGGAATTCATCGTCGGAGATACCCCTGAGATCGCGCTCGGTGTCGCCGTGATCGTGATCGCCGGTTGGCTCGTCGCCAAGTCCGCGCCGACGGCGGCGCTGGTGGTCGTTCCCCTAGCGATCATCGCCTTGTTGGTGGCGAGTCTCAGGCGAGGGCTTAATGCCGCCTGACACACTAATGCGAGCGTTGGTTTGCCGACCTGTCACAGGATGTAGCGGAGACCGGGAGCGTAGACGAAGCCACGGTTGGCGGCGGGCAGCTTCTGCAGTCGGCGTATGGAGCAGCAACTGGGATATCCGCCTCGGGCCGTACCCCATCTGGAGCAGCCTCAGGACCGTGCGTATCTCGACCACTGGCACCTCTCGGAACATCGGCAACGTCCTCTACGCTGAAAGCGAGAAGGGCGCCCCATTGCTGCCCCGAAGGTCCAGGCGGTCCCTAGTTGCTGGCTAGAACCTCTTCCGGTGGTCCTTGGTTATCGGCCAAACCACCGTTCCTACTACGACAGATCACGTTTTAAGCGACACACCACCGGATTGCCAGAATGGCCTCTCTGCTGGTCCCCGGCCATGGCAGTGAAACGCCGCCGCGCCCGGCAGCGACCGCGGGCCTGGAAGGTCCATGGGCTCTGGTGGCGCGTCAGCGACGGCTCATCCGCCCTGCTCCAGGACGGTGAGTGCCTGGCGCAGGACAGTGCCAAGGCGCTGGTCGGCTTCGCTGACCGAGGCGGCCGCCTCCAGCGCCGCCTGCAGTATCTGGACGGCATCCAGGATGGCGAGGCGAAGCGCTGTGCTCTCGGCCATCGGGATCAGGTCCTCGGGCCCGAGGTCGATGTCGGCCGCCAGGCCTCTCATCAGGGCGCCCCAGCGGTCCCGGGCCCGCTCCAGATGAGACGCGGCCTGCTCCATCGCGCTCTGCGCCTTGGCGCTGGCTCGGCGAGCGCCTGAGATAGGCCGCGATCGGACCACCGCGTTGGCTCCCAGGCGCCCCGGGTTGTCGAGGATCCGGCGCGCGGTGCGCGCGGCCACGAAGGCCTCCACAGCTGCTTCCAAGGCGCGCTGGGTTGTGGATGCTGAGTGCGGATCTTCGGCTTGAGTGCTGATGCTGGACTCCCAGGTTCGGTGCCGACCGTTCCTATAATCCACTCTTGGTGGCTGTTGAGAATGCGCGCGATCAGGAGGCGCCGGTGTTCGAGCCCGCCCAGGTCGCTCACCTGAGCCGGCTTGCCAGGCTGGGGCTGACCGACGAGGAGCTTGAAAGGCTTCGTGCCCAGCTCGGAGACATCGTGCGCGCCGTCGGAAAGCTGGCCGAGGCGCCCACCGGCCAGGTCGACCCGACCGCCCAGGTGGGTGGCCTCTACAACGTCATGCGGGAGGACCGAGTGGTCGACGGCTTGACCCAGGACGAGGCTCTGGCCAACGCCTCCAGCCACGAGGCCGGCCTGATCCGGGTCCCGGCCATCCAGTGAGCCTGCTCGACCTCTCCATCGCCGAAATGGCGCGCGGGCTCCGGGACCGCGAGTTCAGCTCAGTGGAGCTGGTGGAGGCTGCCTACCAGCAGATAGACCGGCTCGACGGGGAGCTCGGCGCCTTCCTGAGGACCACAAGGGACCAGGCTCTGGCCCAGGCTTCGGTGTGCGACCGTGAGCTGGCCGTCAGCCCCGACGGGCGGGGAGAGCTCTATGGGATCCCGGTCGCGTACAAGGACGTGCTCTGCACCCAGGGGGTAGAGACCACCGCGGCAAGCCGGATCCTCAGTGGGTTTATCCCGCCCTACAGCGCAACGGTGGTCGAGCGCATGGAGTCCCAGGGCGCCATCGCTCTTGGCAAGCTCAACTGCGACGAGTTCGCCATGGGCAGCTCCAACGAGAACTCCGCTTTCCAGCAGACGAGAAATCCCTGGGCCACCGACCGGGTACCGGGCGGCTCCAGCGGCGGTTCGGCCGTCGCCGTGTCTGCGCGGATGGCGGCTGCCACCCTCGGAAGTGACACCGGTGGCTCAATCCGGCTGCCGGCCTCCTTCTGCGGCGTGGTCGGGGTCAAGCCCAGCTACGGGAGGGTCAGTCGCTACGGGCTGATCGCGTTCGCTAGCTCCCTGGACCAGGTGGGCCCGCTCACCAAGACGGTCGCGGACTCAGCCCTGGTGCTGGGCGCCATCGCAGGTGAAGACCCCCACGACGCCACGTCGTCACAGGCTCCTGTCGCAAGCTACCAGGATGCCATCGGCCAGGGCGTCTCCGGGCTGAGAGTCGGCATTCCCAAGGAGTATCTGGCCATGGGCATCGAGCCTGGGGTGCGCCGGGTCTTCGACCAGGCAGCCCAGTGGCTGGAGGCAGAGGGGGCGCGGCTGGTCGAGGTTTCGTTGCCCAGCACCGAGTACGCGCTGGCCGCCTACTACGTGATCGCGCCGGCAGAGGTGAGCAGCAACCTGGCGCGCATGGACGGGGTTCGCTTCGGACCCGGCTTCGGAGGCGCGACCAACCTCGGTGATGCCTATGAGCACGCCCGACACCAGGGCTTCGGTGGGGAGGTGCGGCGCCGGATCACGCTGGGCACCTACGTTCTGAGCAGCGGCTACTACGACGCCTACTACCTGCGGGCCCAGAAGGTGCGCACCCTGGTCGCCCAGGACTTCGAGCGGGTCTTCAGCGAGGTGGACTGCGTCATCTCGCCGACGGCGCCGACGGCTGCGTTCCGTCTGGGAGAACGGCTGGCCGATCCGCTCGCTATGTACGCCACCGACCTGCTGACCCTGCCCGCCAACCTGGCGGGCATCTCCGGCATCTCGGTGCCGGCAGGCTTCAGCGATGCCCTGCCCGTCGGGCTCCAGGTGCTCGGCCCGTATCTGGGGGAGGCGACCTGCTTTCGTGTGGCTGCCCAGGTGGAGGCGGCCGCGGACATCTGGCGGGTCGGGCCGGAGACCGCCGGGGCGGCTGAGGAAGGCGTGTGAGCAGGCAGTGGGAGGCCGTCATCGGGCTGGAGGTGCACGCCCAGCTCCTCACCGAGAGCAAGATGTTCTGCGGGTGCCGGGCCCAGTATCTTGGCCTGCCTCCCAACAGCAACACCTGCCCGGTGTGCCTGGGCTTGCCGGGAACCCTGCCGGTGATGAACCGGGCGGCGGTGGAGATGACCATCCGGACCGCTCTGGCCCTGAACTGCGAGATCCCGGAGTTCACCAAGTTCGACCGCAAGAACTATTTCTACCCCGACCTTCCCAAGGGCTACCAGATCTCTCAATACGACCTTCCCCTCTCTCTTAACGGCTGCCTCGAGTTCGAGGTGGGGGGAAGGGTGGTCCGGGCCGGCATCACCAGAGTGCACCTGGAGGAGGATGCCGGGACTCTTCATCACGCTGGGGAGATCCATACCTCCTCCTTCTCCCTGGTGGATCTCAACCGAGCCGGGGTTCCCCTCATGGAGATCGTGGGCGAACCTGACCTGCGCCACCCGGAGGAGGCGCCCGCCTACCTGGCGGCGCTGCGACAGACCCTCATGTACCTGGGGGTCAACGACGGCAACATGGAGGAGGGCAGCCTGCGCTGCGACGCCAACATCTCACTCCGGGAGAAGGGCTCGTCCGTTCTGGGAGCCAAGGTGGAGGTCAAGAACATGAACTCCTTCAGGAGCATCCAGCGTGCTCTGGAGTTCGAGTTCCAACGCCAGGCCGACCTCCTGGAGCAGGGACGAAAGGTGGCCCAGGAGACCAGGGGGTGGAGTGATCTGGAGCAGGTGACGGTGTCCCAGCGCAGCAAGGAGGAGGCCCAGGAGTACCGCTACTTCCCCGAGCCTGACCTGCCGCCCCTGCGGGTCGCCCGGGACTACGTGGAGCGCATCCGGGAGGCCCTGCCCGAGCTGCCCCGTGCCAAGAGGGTGAGGCTCAGAGAGAGCTACTCCCTGGCCGAGGATCAGGCGCGGGTCATCGCCGAGAGCCCGGAGGACGCCGCTTACTTCGAGGCGGTGGTGGAGGCCGGTGCCGACCCCCGTTCGGCGGCCAACTGGCAGGTCCAGAACCTGCAGGCGCTATGCAACGCTTCCAAGATCAGAGTGGCAGACTGCCGGATCCCGCCCGTCGCTCTGGCTCGGCTGGTGCAGCTGGTGGATCAGGACCAGGTCAGCGGGGTCGTGGCCAAGGATGTGCTGGCGGAGTGCTTCGTCAGTGGGGATGCCCCGGCCGAGCTCATCGCCAGCCGGGGCCTGGCCCAGGTCAGTGACCAGCGGCAGCTCCGGGAGCTGGTGGAGCAGGCGGTCACCGCCAACTCCAAGGCTGCCCTCGACTACCAGGCTGGCAATGACAAGGCGCTCAACGCCCTGGTCGGGTTTGTGATGGCGGCATCGCGAGGCAAGGCGAACTCCAAGATGGTGAGCCAGCTTCTGCGCGAGCGGCTGCCACGCTCGTGAGGCCGCCTCGCGCGGCGTGAGCGCCGTGACCCCAAAGGAGGCGCCCCAGCTCTGCCTGGGCCAACTGCTCCGGATTGACTGCGAGCGGATGGCCCATCGGGGCCTGGGACTTGGGCATTTCAACGGCCAGGTGGTGTTCTTGTTCGGAGCTCTGCCGGGGGAGGAGGTGACAGCCAGGGTCACCGGAGTGCGCCGCCGCCACGCCTTCGCCGACACCGTGGAGGTGCATCGAGGCTCACCGGAACGGGTGGAGCCGCGGTGCCCCCACTTTGGGGTGTGTGGAGGCTGCCAGCTGCAGCACGCCTCCTACGACTTTCAGCTGCAGGCCAAGCGGCAGCTCCTGGAGGAGGCCATAACTCGTCGAGGCATCGCCCTGCCTGAGAGCGTGGAGGCGGTGGCGGCGGAGCAGCCGTACGGGTACCGCTGGCGTGGCGAGCTGCATCGCGGGGAAAATGGCCGGGGTTTGGGCTTCACCGCCAGGGGCTCGTATCGGGTGGTGCAGGTGGGGGGATGCCCCATCCACCATCCGGTCATAGACCGGGCGATCGAGCCGCTGGGAGATCTGGCCGAGGGATTGGAGAAGGGGGCTAAGACCATCCACCTCACCGTCGGCGGTGACGGGCGGGAGCTTCTGATCCAGAGCCGTCCAGACCCCAGGCCGGGGGAGGAGATGGTCTCGACCTGGGCCCTGAGCTACCCGGGCGCGCCCAGGCTGACCGCCGAGTCGACCGATCTCGAGTACCGTGGACGCAGCTTCAGGGTGCACCCTGACTCGTTCATTCAGGTCAATCAGGGTAGCCTGACGCGGCTTTACGAGACCGTCCTCGAGTGGCTGGCCAAAGAGCTCGATGGGCGAAGCGTGGTTGACGCCTACGGGGGCTCGGGCTGGCTCGGGCTGCGACTTTGCGATGAGGGAGCCAGTGTGGTTGTGATCGAGCAGAGCCCCATCTCCGCCCGGCTCTGCGAGCTCCATGCGCAGATGTACCAGCAACCCCGGCTGGAGGTACGCTGCGGGCCCGTGGAGGAGCTCCTACCAGAGGTCGGCAGACCGGATGTGGTGGTGGTTGACCCGCCCCGGAGCGGACTGGCTCCCCAGGTCAGCGGCTGGCTGGCCATGGCGGGTCCGGCCACCGTGGTCTACCTCAGCTGCGAGGTCTCCGCTTTGGGCCGGGACCTGGACGCTCTGTGTCGCCTGGGCCCCTACCGGCTCGAGAGGCTGAGGCTGGTGGACATGTTCCCGCAGACCTATCACTTCGAGACCGTGGCCCTCCTCCGGCGCACCTGAGGTGCTCAGCCGATTCCGGCATCACCACCTGCCGATCCCCGATACTGGAGGCTCCACTGCCGCCCATTCCAGGTCCTGAATCAAGTCATGCCCTCTGTTGAATTCGCCCATCTTCACACTCACTCCGAGTACTCGCTGCTGGACGGGGCGGCGCGTCTGGGGGCGCTGGTGGAGCGAGCCAAGGCGCTCGGACAGTCCGCGATCGCGGTCACTGACCACGGGGTGCTGGCGGGAGCGATCGAGTTCTACGAGGCGGCGACGGCCGCCGGGATCAAGCCGATCATTGGCTGCGAGGTTTACATGGCGGCGCGCTCCCGACTGCAGAAGGAGGGACGGGCCGATCGCGATCCATCCCACCTGATCCTGCTGGCTCGGGACCAGGTCGGCTATTCCAACCTGGTCAAGCTGGTGAGCAGGGCCCATCTGGAGGGGTTCTACTACAAGCCGCGCATAGATCGTGAGCTGCTCGGTGAGTACGCCCAGGGCTTGATCGCGCTCTCCGGGTGCATCGGTGGTGACGTCCCCCAGCTGGTGTTGGCCGGAGACCTCGACAGGGCCAGGCGGCTGGCCGAGGAGTACTCGGAGCTCATGGGCCCGGACGGCTACTTTCTGGAGATCCAGGACCATGGGATGGAGGAGGAGGAGCGGGTCCGCGAGGGGCTGCTGGAGATATCACGGCAGACCGGGATACCCCTGGTGGCGACCAACGACTGCCACTACGTGGAGGCTTCGGACGCAGACGCTCACGACGTGCTCCTCTGCATTCAGACCGGCAGCCGGGTGGAGGATGAGCGCCGCATGCGCTTTGCGGGGCCGCACTTCTATCTGAGCTCCGGAGAGGAGATGGCGCAGAAGTTCGCCCACTGTCTGGAGGCTGTCACCAACAGCGCCGCCATCGCCGCCCGCTGTGGCTTCGAGCCCGCTCTTGGCCAGCGGCTGCTGCCGCGCTACGAGGTCGCCAGTGGTGAGGACGCCGACAGCCAGCTGCGCCGGGCGGCTGAGGAGGGCCTTCGCAAGCGCTGTCAAGGGGATCCGCCCGAGGAGTACCGGCAGCGGCTGGAGTACGAGCTGGAGGTGATAAGGCAGACCGGGTTCGCGGCCTACTTCTTGATCGTCTGGGACTTCACCAGAGCTGGTCGGGAGTCCGGCGTCAAGATCGGGCCGGGCCGGGGATCGGCAGCCGGGAGCCTGGTCAGCTACAGCCTGGGGATAACCGCTCTTGACCCGATCCACTACGGTCTTATCTTCGAGCGCTTCCTGAACCCCGAACGGGTCTCGATGCCCGACATCGACATCGACTTCGATGTCCAGGGTCGAAGCCGTGTGATCGAGTACGTGACCGCCAAGTACGGCAGTGACCGGGTGGCCCAGATCGTCACCTACGGGACCATGGCCGCCAG
>JAJYPP010000118.1 GCA_021795235.1 bacterium | reverse complement strand
GCCGCGACCACCACCAGGGCGATCCCGATTGGGATGGGCGCCACACCCACCCCGGTGACGCCGACCAGGGCCGCTACCACAGCGGCGGCGGCCACCACCCTGGGACGACCGCGGCGCGCCCGGGCGCCACCCTCTGTCGGCAGTTCGCGCAGCACCGCCGACACCTCGAGCCGCTGGGCGGCTGCCCCGGCTGGCCTCCGCGCCACCCCTTAGCGACCCTCCTTTGGCAACACCACCGCGCTTCGCTCGCCGGCGGCGCGGGCGGTGATCAAGTCGGCGCCGGCTCGGTTGGTGCCGGAGTGCCCGCTCGCCCGTAGCGGTCGGCGATCCGGACCACGTCCTCCAGTTCGGGGGTGGACACCTCACAGATCTCGACCGTAGTCAGTGCCCGCATCCGGTGGACCATCTGCGGGCTGATGTGCTGGCAGTCGCCGGGTTTGAGGACATGGGTGTGCAGCCGGCCGGCCTCCGCGCCCAGCTCCAGCTCCAGCTCCCCTGAGAGAACCGTGATCGCCTCATCCTTGCGCTGGTGGTACTGGAGGCTCAGCGCCTCGCCCTCATCGATGTGGATGATCTTGCCCGCGTAGCTGGCGGTGACCGCGAACCAGATCTCGAAGCCCCATGGCTTTTCGACCCGCCGCACCGGGGAGTGATCGCATGCCGGCTCAGCCATCGGAGGCGTCCCCGATAACCCCCAGCTCGGCCTCAAAGTCGTCCAGCAGCTTCTGCACCCGTTGGGGATCGGTGGCCTCGCAGTAGACCCGCATCAGCGGCTCGGTCCCCGACATGCGCACCAGCACCCAGGAGTCCTCTCCCAACCAGTACTTGTAGCCGTCATCGGAGCGCACCGAGGTGACCTTCTCCGACCCCACCCTCTCCAGAGGCTGGGTCTCCATGCGATGGAGCAGCCGCTCACGGGCACTCTTGTAGGCATCCCTCTGGAACCGATGGTCGCGACGCGCGTAGGCGTGGGGGCCGACCAGCTCGGCCACCTGTCGCCGGATCTCCGCCAGAGGCCTGCCCGTCATCACCACCATCTGCGCGAACATGAGACCGCTGAGGATGCCGTCCCGCTCGGGGATGTGGCCTCGGAAGCCGAATCCACCGGACTCCTCCCCACCGAAGATGGCGTCCAACTCCCGCATCCTCGGACCCAGGTACTTGAACCCGACCGGCAGCTCCTCCACCGGGCAGGAGTAGCGCTGGCCCAGGATGTCCAGACGCCTGGTCATGGTTATCGAGCGCACCACCGGGCCGCGCCATCCCCGATTCTCACAGAGGTGCCAGAGCAGCAGGGTGGCCACCTCCAGCTGGTCGATGAAGTTCCCCTCGTTGTCGAATATCCCCACCCGGTCGGCGTCGCCGTCGTTGGCGATGCAGAGATCGAAGCCTCCCTGCTCCAACAGCAGCTTGGCCTGTCCCAGGTTGCCCGGGATTGGCTCAGGGTGCATCCCCCCGAAGCCGGGGTTGCGCTCGCAGTGGAGCTGGTCGACCCTGGTGGGGCCGCCCTGGAGCAGGTCCTTGATGTAACCGGCCCCGGCTCCGTACATGGCATCGTGGAGGATGTGCAGCCCCGCTTCCCGGATTGGGGCCAGCTCGACAAGCCGACCGAGCTGCTCCCAGTAGGCGGGGCGAGGATCCACCTTCTCCACCAGCCCCAGGGCGAGCGCCTCCTCGATGGGCATGGTCCGGACCGAGTCCTCCGCCAGGGTCCGGTGGACCTCCTCCTCCAGACGGGAGATGATGTCGGGGGAGGCGGACCCACCGTAGTCGGGCTTGTACTTGAGCCCGTTGAACTCCGGCGGATTGTGGCTGGCGGTGACCACGACCCCGCCCAGGGCGTGCGAGTCGACCACCATCCAGGCGGCCGCCTGAGTCGGAGCGGGTCGGTCGAGCAGCAGCACGGGCCGACCGTTGGCGGCCAGGACGCGAGCCACCTCCTCGGCGAATAGCTCTCCGCAGTAGCGGGTGTCGTGGCCGACCACGACCTTGCCGGCCATGGACTCCAGGTACTGGGCCACCGCCTGGCTCACCACCCTCACGTTGGCGTAGGTGAAGTCATCCGCCACCACGCCGCGCCAGCCGTCGGTGCCGAAGCTTATCTCAGGCGTCGCCAAAACCCACCTCCTTGACCGTGATTGGCCGCCCCAATTGTAGGGGCGCAAGGACCGCCAAACCGGTCTGGCCAACTGCCTCGAGTGAGTTCAGAGGAGGTCCTGGCGCTCCTCCCGGCGGAGCCGCGCCACCACCCTGGAGACCTCCTGCACCCGGTTCAAGGGGCAGACCAGGAGGGCGTCGGGAGTGTCCACCACGGCCAGGCCCTCGGCCCCCAACAGGACGACCAGGCGGGATGAGGAGGCGTCGACGTAGCAGTCCCGGCTGTCCTCGAGCATGGTCGGGCCCTTGGCCACGTTGCCGTCGGTGTCGGCCTGGCCGGCCTCGATGGCAGCCTGGTACAGATCCCGGTAGGAGCCCAGGTCCGACCAGCGCAGATCACTGGGCAGCACTCCCAGCCGGTCGCTGCGCTCCAGCACCAGCCGTTCGATCACCCCCGACGGCAATGCCGCCCACTCGGAGCCGAAGTCCTTTGAGGAGTCCACCGCCGAGCGCACCGCCGCCTCCAGCTCCGGGGCATATCTGGCAAGCTCCTCCAGCAGGAGCCGGGCGGGCCATGCGAAGAGGCCGGTGTTCCAGAGGAAGGTTCCGGCGTCGACCATCTCTCGGGCCCGGGCCTGGTCGGGCTTTTCCAGAAAGCCTCTTGCCCTCCACAGGGGCAGGGCCGCATCCGGCAGCCCTTTGGGACGGCTCAGCTCCGCAGCCATCTCGATGTAGCCGAAAGCCGGCGATGGCCAGCTCGGCCGCAGCCCCACCGCCACCAGCAGCTGCGCCCGCTGGGCCCACCAGGCGGCGGAGAGCAGCACCGAGGTCGCCTGCTGGTCGGGAATGTGGTGGTCGGCGTGCAGCGACACCATCACCGAGCCGGGGCGCAACCGCTCAGCGGCCAGCGCCGCCCAGGCCAGGGCCGGCCCCGTGCCTCTGGGCTCGGGTTCCAGGAGGAGTCGGTCCAAGGCAAGTTCGGGAAGCTCGCGTGCGACCGCCTCCGCCTGTTCGAGCGCCGACACCACCAGCACCTCGCCGCCGAGCTCGCTAGCTCTCTCGAAGGCATGGCGCAGCAAGGAGCGTCCGTCCGGAGCCAGCGGCAGCAGGTGCTTGGGCCGGCCACTGCGGGACCTGGGCCACAGCCTGGTGCCGGCTCCCCCGGCCAGGACCACGCAGACCAGGTCCGGTGGCGGCGCCAGCCCCGACGGGGTGCGGACGATCAATCGGTGCCCACCCCGGCGTATGACTGGGACGGGGGCTCGACGCCCGCCTGGCGGCTCAGCTCCTCGGAGTACGGGGTGTGCTCCCAGGGCAGGTCGAGGTCGCTGCGCCCGAAGTGGCCGTAGCTGGCCACCTGCCGGAAGATGGGACGGCGCAGCTGCAGCTCCTTGATGATGCCCGATGGCGACAGGTCGAAGTACTCGTCAACCATGGCCGCTATCTGATCCGACGGTGCGGCCTCGGTTCCGAATGTCTCCACCCCCACCCACACCGGGCGGCTCACTCCG
This sequence comes from bacterium, assembly GCA_021795235.1. Lineage (GTDB taxonomy): Bacteria > Chloroflexota > Dormibacteria > Aeolococcales > Bog-877 > AG-12. The sequence continues at coordinate 4,327 of JAJYPP010000118.1, read as the reverse complement.
ATCGCGTAGGCCAGCTGGACCTCACAGCGGCGGGCGAGCCCGGCCGCGACCAGGTTCTTGGCCACGTAGCGCGCCCCGTAGGCGGCCGAGCGGTCGACCTTGGTGGGGTCCTTGCCCGAGAAGGCGCCGCCACCGTGGCGGCCGGCCCCCCCGTAGGTGTCCACGATGATCTTCCGGCCCGTCAGGCCGGCGTCCCCCTGGGGCCCACCGATGACGAACCGCCCCGTGGGGTTGACCAGGATCCGGGTCTGCTCGTCGACCATCCCCTCGGGCAGGGCGGGGGCGATGACCTGCTCGCGGACCCCCCGCTCCACCTCATCATGGGATGCGTCCTCGGAGTGCTGAGCGCTGATCACAATGGTGTCGATCCGCCGAGGACGCCCATCGTGGTCGTACTCCACTGTCACCTGGGACTTGCCGTCGGGGCGGGCCCACTTGAGCAGGCCGCTCTTGCGCGCCAGGGCCAGCTGCCGCGCGAGCTGGTGGGCGTACTGGATGGGGGCCGGCATCAGCTCGGGAGTTTCGTCACAGGCGTACCCGAACATCATGCCCTGGTCACCGGCCCCACCGAGGTCCACCCCCCGAGCGATGTCAGGCGACTGCTCGTCGACACAGACCATGACACCGCAGGTCTCCCAGTCGAAGCCGTACTTGGCACGCACGTAGCCGATGTCGCGCACAGTCTCGCGGACCACCTTGGCCATGTCCACGTAGCAATCGGTCGAGATCTCCCCCAGCAGGATCGCGGCCCCGGTGGTGAGAGCGGTCTCGCAGGCGACCCGGGCCAGGGGGTCCTTGGCCAGGATCGCGTCCAGGATCGCGTCCGAGATCTGGTCGGCCATCTTGTCGGGATGTCCCTCGGTGACCGACTCCGAGGTGAAGAGCCGCTTTACCCTTCGTTGGGTCATGTCTTTTACCTCCTTGCTCCACCGGAAGCCGTCCGCGTTCTCTCGCGGGCCTTCTCCTGTCCGGAGCCGATCTCATGATATGGAGCGAACGTGCCCGGTGCGGGCGGCGCCCGAGCGCTGCGGGCCTGGCGCACACGCGGCTACGATGGCTCCAGGCCATGCAATACGCTGATTACCTAGCCGCCATCCAGAGCAACGTGGAGGAGATGGTGGCGGCCCTGGACGGACGACCTGGGGTGGCGATCCCATCATGCCCGGGATGGACCGGCCTGGACCTGCTGGCGCACCTCTCCAACGTCATGGCCCAGAAGGTGCCGGTTTTCGGCCAGCGCCTCCAAGCTGCCCCGGAGCGGGGAAGCTGGGCCCAGGCTCTGGCAACGGACAAGGACCTCGGGCCCAAGCTGGTCGCACTGGCAGCCGAGGTCGTCGGACTGCTGGCCGCAATGGGAGATGGGGTGCCGCTTTGGTCGTGGTACCAAAGGGATAAGAGCTCGGGGTTCTGGGCGCGGCGACTGACTCACGAGGCGGTCATCCACCGGGTTGACGCGCAGCTGGCGGCGGGCCTGGAGCCCACCTGCCCGGCCGAGCTGGCGGCCGACGGCGTGGGGGAGCTACTCGAGGTCTTCCTGGCCCGGCCGGGGCGGCCCCTGAGCGATGGGCGCCCGCCGGCTGTCATCCACCTTCACGGCACCGACCAGGACTGCGATTGGTCGGTCACATTGGGGGGTGAGGAGGTCGGAGTCCAGCGGGGACATCAGGGTGTGCCCGCGGCCCTGCTGGCAGGCCCGGCTGCGGCACTCTACCTTTGGGGCTGGGGACGGCGGGGACGCGACGGGGTCCTGGTGACCGGCGACCCCGCCCAGGCGGACCGGCTGCGGGCGATCGCCGCCACCGCGACGTAGGCAGGGAGGCAACCCGCCGGCACCCGGTTCCGGATCAGAGTCCGACCGGGTGCCAGACCGTCTTCATCTCCATCATCCGCAGCGAGAGGCTGGGGGTCAGGGCTGGCGTGGTCTCGGGGGGAAGAACCCTGGTGACCGACTCGGCCGCTGCCTCGGCGAGTTCCCGCCACTCCTGGGGATCGCAGCCGCAGCAGTCGATGAGGTCGATGTCGCGGTGCGATCCCGCCCAGCCCAGGAGATCCTCCGGCATTCCGCTCAGCAGGTTCACCACCCCGGGGGGCACGTCCCCGGTCTGCAGCGTCTCCCCCAGGAGCAGACCCGGCAGCGGCCTGGCGCTCGACACCAGGGCCACCACGGCGTTGCCGCCGCAGATCGCGGCGGCAACGTGGGTCACCAGCGGCAGCAGCGCCCGTCGGTCGCCCGCCACCAGGAAGGTGACCCCGACCGGCTCGGGGATGGTGAAGTTGAAGAATGGGCCGGCCACCGAATTGACGCTTCCCCCCATCTGCGACAGCTTGTCGGCCGCCCCCGCGTAGAAGACCAGGGCCTCGAGGCAGGAGTCGACCTCACGCCCGGCCTGGCGGCCTCCCCCCAGGGCTAGCATGAATGACGACCTGGCAGACTCCATCATCTCGGCCACGCGATAGATCACCTGGCCCCGGTTGTAGGCTGTGAGCCCTGCCCAACCGGGTTGGGCCCGCCGAGCGGCGCGCACCGCTTCGCGAAGGTCCTTGCGGGATCCTCTGGGCACATTGGCGGCGCTCTGGGGCCGGTAGACGAGACCCGACTCGGAGCGCACGAAGGCTCCTCCGATGTAGAGCTTCGGGGTCTTGGTGACCGTGGGGCCGGTCATGAGAACTCCAGATATTCAGCCAGACCCTGCACCCCGCCCTCACGGCCGAAGCCGGACTCCCGGTAGCCTCCGAAGGGCGAGGCGGGGTCGAACTGGTTGTAGGTGTTGGCCCACACCACCCCTGCCCGCAACCGCTGGGACATCCAGAGGATCCTCGACCCCTTGCTGGTCCAGACCCCCGCCGAGAGTCCGTACCTGGTGTTGTTGGCTCTCTCCACCGCCTCCTTGGGGGTCCGAAACGTCATCACCGCCAGCACCGGGCCGAAGATCTCCTCGCGGGCGATCCGGTGCGCCGGGGCCACCCCGGTGAATATCGAGGGGGGAAACCAGAAGCCACGGTCCGGGAGCTCGCACCCGGGCTGGTAGAGGTGGGCGCCCTCTCCCACCCCCGCCTGCACCAGCGCCTCGATCCGGTCGAGCTGGGCGCGGGAGTTGATGGCGCCGATGTCGGTGTTCTTGTCGAGGGGATCCCCCACCCTGAGCCGGCTCACCCGCAGCCTCAGGCGGCGCAGGAAGGGCTCGGCGATGGACTCCTGCACCAGCAAGCGGCTGCCGGCGCAGCAGACATGACCCTGATTGAAGAAGATCCCGTTGACCACCCCCTCCACCGCCTGGTCAATCGGGGAGTCTTCGAAGATCACGTGGGCCGCCTTGCCCCCCAGCTCCAGGGAGAGGCGCTTGCCAGAGCCCGCCAGAGCGCGCTGGATCTCCTTGCCGACCGCGGTCGACCCGGTGAAGGCGACCTTGGCCAGCCCGGGGTGACGGACCATGGCCGCACCCACCTCGGGACCTCCGGTGACGATGTTCACGACCCCTGGGGGCAGCTCTGCCTGGCGGCAGATGTCCGCGAACAGCAGGGCCGTCAGGGGGGTGGTCTCGGCTGGTTTCAAGACCACCGTGTTGCCGGTCGCCAGCGCTGGCGCCACCTTCCAGGCCAGCATCAGGAGAGGAAAGTTCCAGGGGATGACCTGACCGATGACCCCCAGGGCCCGGCCCGGCCCGGCGGCGAAGGCGAAGCCGAGCTTGTCGGCCCAGCCCGCGTGGTAGAAGAGATGCTGGGCCGCGGCCGGGACGTCGAAGTCGCGCGACTCCCGGATGGGCTTGCCACCGTCCAGGCTCTCCACCACCGCCAGCTCCCGGGAGCGCTCCTGCAGGAGCCTGGCCAGCCGGAATAGGAAGCGCGCCCGCTGGGCCCCTGACAGCCGGGACCACTGAAGAAACGCTCTGGAGGCGGCCTCCACCGCCCGGTCGACGTCGCCGGCGTCGGCTTCCGCGACCAGAGCCAGCTGTTCCTCGGTCGCCGGGTTGATGGTGGGGTGGTGCGCCTTGGAGTGAGGGTTGACGAACCTCCCCCCTATGAAGAGACCGTAGCGGTCCTCCAGGCGCACGTGCGCGGTCGACTCCCTGGCGGGCTCGTACACGAAAAGGCGATTGGGGAATTCGGCACGCGCCGAGCCGGCGGCCGGGTCGGCGGCGGGCACCTGGTCTGAGGAATCAGGCCTCGCTGAAGTCTTGGGGGGACTGGTAGCCACCTCGGCGCTCCTTGTAGATCTGCATGAGCACGTCGTTCAGAAGCGACGACGCGCCGATTCGGAATCGCTGCGGCCTGAGCCAGCGGTCTCCCAGGATCTCATTTACCGCCACCAGGTAGGCGACCGCCTGCT
>JAJYPP010000005.1 GCA_021795235.1 bacterium | reverse complement strand
CAGGCCCCCCCTCAGCTCGCAGGTCGTCTCCAACTCGTTGTGCCCCAGCACCTCGCTCCCCCCCTAAGAACAGCCCGCCAGAACTGGTGTTCCCGCTTGAGGACCCACATCTATACCTCAAGACCCCACAATCGCGGCTTGGTCCGCGACCGAGACGCGCAGCCGGGTGCGGATCCTCATCGTGGTGACGCAAGGCGCCTGCACCGGGGGCCTGATCTGGTGGCGAACCCGGCTGCTCATGCCCTCACCTGTGCCGCTGGTCGGCCAAGAGCCGCTCGTCCCACATCCATCCGGGCCTGCTTGGCGCCTTGGGGGCTCGGCCATCGCTCACTTGGCGTGTGGCCACCGACTCTGCACCCGACCTCCACAGCCACGATGCGACCTGAAGACTTCGTCTCAACCAGCGCTGGCGCTGGCCGGAGCCGTGACGCCGGGGCGAACCGATCTCTCACATCAGGAACGTCCCGCTTGCAGTCGCCGGCGGGCGCTCCCAAAAGCAATCACTCAGAGCCTGACCCCGCCAGTCCTACTCCCCGACCTCTTCCAGGTTCACTCAACCACTCTTATGGGAGCTAACGCTCACTTGTCCCCCACCAGTTGCCAACCTCTCCGGATGTAGGGAGGGGTGGGGCCGGCGCGTGCCGCATCACATCCAGCACCAGGAATCCGCCCGAAGCGGCCCGCAGCCACTGAGGCTGGAAGGGCAACACCCAAAGATTCCACCTGCGGCCTGGACACGGGCGGTGGGGTCAGGGTCCCACCTGTTTGCCAACGGACACCGGGAGCTGATCCACAGGCGCGTCAAGGTCAGCCGTCCTTTAACTCCGATCGCCTGGCGCGGCGCCAGACTACCCGGGCCCGGAGGCGCGCTGGCGAACTCGTCTGGCCTCACGCCGCAGCGGAGCGCTGGACTTTGGCGGGGACCCGCTCAGCCGGCCAAGTGCCCTACTCTGACCAAATGCGAGCGCAAGCCCCTGGCTTCAGACATGGGGTCGAGCGAGCCACGAAGTGGTACAAAGAAAGCCTCGACACGGAGCGCGGCTCCACCTCCAGGGCTTCGGGGGTTGCCGGTGTCGAGGCTGCCAGAGAACCCACGAGTCAGCTGCTATGCGGCGGTACCGGAAGCGGGGCTTCCGGACAGAGTGGGTCGGCTAAAGCCAGTACAACCCCGGCCCACGGCGGGGACGGTGAAAGCCGTCCACGAGACAGTCGAGGCGAGACTGGAATCCCCCGGATTTATCCGTGGGGAGGAAGTCAAAACTCCACTTTGGTCTTACCCAAGACCAGACCGATCTGGCCGACGACGCCACGCGAATTGGCCCGGCGTCGCTCCCGCCGAAGCTTGCGAGCCTCCTCGACGATCGGTCTGCGCTGCTCCGCCAGCTTCAGTTGTTCCTCCAGCAGAACCAGGCGACGGCACAACCCGCTCGGGCTACCTGCGCGCTCCATCCCTATCTCTCCCAACGTTCCCGGTGATGTGTTGCGCCCCACCGTGGCACAGCGTAGGCGCTACTGTCAACTCGGAGCCACAGGTGCCCAGGTCCTCGTCTACGTCCGGGCGGGCGGCGACATCCGGGGGCCGCGTGAGTTCACTCGTGCAGTCGCCGCTCCTCAGCGCAAGCATTAGGTCTGGCGCGCACGAGATTGGTTGGGCGACTTTGACGGAGCCGTGGGACCCGATCAGTGGCGGACACGAAACCTGGACGGGGTGAGCCCGGCAGACGGTGATGAGTCAGCCGGAGGTGTCCCTCCTGGATTCAGCTGGAGATGTTGCAGTCACCAGGGTCCAGGAGAGACACCGCGAAGTTTGCCGGGCCAGGCGGACGGAAGGTGGCGGTCGTGCTGGATGGTGGAGGAGGGCTGATGGGGCGACCACAGCGCCAAAGCCGGCTGGCTTAGCCAACCACGCCGGGGACTTGTTCTCTCCTCTTCGAGGCAGCCGGCTAGGCGGTGGCTCGACGCCGACCGTGGGGTGCGCCGGTGCTCACCCGGGTCAGCCGCCGGCCCCCCCATGTAGATCTCGCCGCCTGAGCCGCCGACCGGCCCGCCAACGGGTGCCGGCTCTCAGTCCGGGAGCGCCACGAGGACGGTTCGGTCGGGTACGCTGTGAAGGAGGGCCTCGGCCGCGGCGCCGAAGTAGGCACCGTCGCCGGTCGGGACCATGCGCACCCCCAGGATCACCAGGCCCTGCTTGGCCGCCTCTGCGACCAAACCTGGTTCGAACTCTGGATTGGCCAGAACGTCCGCTCTGGTCTCGACCCCATAGGCGGTGCTCATTCCGATCGCCTGATTGAGGATCGCCTGGGCCGCACGTTGGCCTCGCTGGGGCCTGAGAAGGCGGCGATAGAGGAGTCTGTCGGGCCGCAGCAGGCGTAGCCCTCGTGGACTGGTGTCCACATGGAGGAGCCGGACTGCCTCCCCGTCGCGTTCGGCCAGGCTGTAGGCGACCTCCAATGCGGCGCGCGACGCTCGGGCACCGGATACCGACACCAGGATGCCGGTGGCGGCAACCGGTGCCTCGGCGTCGCCAGGCGGGCGTAGGACCAACATGGTGGGGACACTCGCTGCGGGCAGCAGCCGATCCAAGGGTCCCTCACCACTGCCAGTTTCGCTCTGGATCAGTTCCGTGGCCAGGACCATGCTGCCATATCCCAACTTGAGCTCGGTGGCGACCGCCTCCGCCAACTGGGAGCGATCGAGACTGCGCCATTCGAGCGACCTGGTCGCGCTGATGTCGGGATGGGAGTTACGGAACTCGGGTGCAGCTTCAGTGGTGACGATGGTGAACCCTGCCCCATCAGGCCAGGCACGGTCGACCAGCCGCAGGGCGTCCGCTCCAGCCCGGTCCTGATCGACGACGAGGAGCACCCGTTCGCCACTGACCATCAACTGGCTGGAAAGCCTGGCCTCCAGGTCCAGCCGGCGCCGCTCGTCCGGGGAGCCCTCCCATGTGCGCACCACGCGGCGGAGCAGGGGGGCGGTCACGATCGACGTGAACAGCGACATGGCCACTATGGCGGTGTAGGTCCCGCTGTCGAGGATCCCTGCTGCCAGGCCCACGGTTCCCGCGATCACCTGCACCGTCCCTCGACCATTGAGGCCCACCCCCAGCGCAATCCGTTCCATGCGGGGAAGGCCGCCGATGGCAGCTCCCCAGTAAGAACCTAGGAACTTCGATGTGGAGCCGACCACAACCAGCGCGGAGAAGACCAGGAGGACCTCGGGGTGACGCAGAAGCACCAGGTTGGCTTCCAGACCGGCGGTGGCGAAGTACAGCGGTGCAAAGAAGGCGGCACTGAGCTGAGCGACAAAGCGGAACGTCTCGGCATCTCCGAAGCGTGATCGCGCGAGGATCACACCGGCCACGAAGGCTCCCAGCGCCCCTTCGATGCCAACCAACTGCACCAGTGCCGCGGCCACCATCGCCGCCACCATGCACACCGCCAGGGACGGATGCGAGTTCGGCGCTCCTCGCTCCGGTCCTTGACGTCTGGCCGTCCTGAGGAGCCGGTCCACAAGTGGTTGGGCCAGGACCGCTCCCACTGATCCGAGCACGAGCAAGCCGAAGATCACCTTGGCCAGCTGGGAGACGGCGCCCTGGCTTCCGATGGCCACCGCCAGCGCGATGAGCACGAAGGCCAGGGCGTCGTTCACCGTGCCCGCAGCCAGGGTGATCTGTCCAAAGTCTCGTCTGGTGGCCCCAAGGTGGCTGACGATCTCGGCGATAACGGGGAGCGAGGAGGCCCCGATGGCGACGGCCACCAGCAGGGAGAAGGCGAGCGGACTCGTGGATGGGCCCCGGGCTGAGGACGGCAAGAGAAACCCAACCGTGAGCCCGGCGGTGAGCGGCAGCACCAAGCTGCCGGCGGTGACCCAGCCGGCAGGGCGTCCCAGCCGGCGCAGAAGGGTCAAGTCGGTTTCGAAGCCGACGGTCAGGAGCAGGATGGCCAGGCTGAGGGTGCTGACCGCGAACAGGAGGGACGACTGCACCAGCTGCCCGCTGGGTAGGAACCAGTTGAACCCGGCACGCCAGACCTGGCCGAAGACGGTTGGACCCAGGATGACCCCGGCCAGCAATTGGCCGACCACCGGCGGCTGGCCGATCTTGCTGGCGAGACGCCCCAGGCCCACCGCGAGGATCAGCAGGACCGCCATCTGCACCCAGAAGACCGCCTGGTCGTGGGCGGTCACCGGAGTGAGTCTCAGGGTTTGGGTGGCCAGAACCGTTACCCAGGTTGGCGCACGGTGCAACGAGCTCTGCCTCCATCTGGACTAGCGCTTCCGCTTGGCAGCTTATCGGGTGCGGTCGGGCCACCAGGGCCGGTTGGCGGCCGTGCCCCGGTGCGTGGCCCGGCCGCCGACGGGTCCCTTGGCCACAACGCCTGAACTGGCGACGCGGCATTCTGGGATGGCGGGTGTAGGGTGGTCGGAGACCCATAGATATTCGTGATGTCCACGCGTCTGGAGCGTCGGTCTCTCCGCGGCAGTGGCCCCAGCGACCACGTGAACCCGGTTGCCCAGCACGGAGGTGCCTGCATTGACGGTTCCGGCCTTGCCCATCGAGGTTCTGGTGGTGGTGGCCGCGGCCATGGTGGCAGTACACGCGATCGGAGTGTTGGTCCTGCGCCGCACGGTACCGGGCTCAAGCCATCCCTTGGGTCGGTCGATCCTGGAGCACTCGGTCGCTCCTCTACAGGCCGTCTTGCCCCTGAGCGGGCTGGAGATCGCGCTGACCGCCGTCAGCCTCCCGGGGAACTTGAGGGCGATCCTCCTGCACGTCGTTGGGGTCGCTCTGATCCTTGCGTGTGCCTGGTTGACCGTCCGTTGCTCCTACGTGATCGACGACTTGATCTTGGGCCGCTACCGCCTCGACGTGGAGAACAACCTGCACGCGCGGCAGGTCCACACCCAGATCCAGGTCCTGCGGCGAGTGACCGTGGTCGTGATCGGCGTGATTGCCCTGTCCATGGTGCTCCTGAGCTTTCCCGAGGTGAGAACAGCCGGCGCGGGACTGCTGGCGTCGGCCGGCCTGGTGGGGGTGGTGGTGGCTATCGCGGCCAGGCCGGCGGTCACCAATGTGGTGGCAGGGTTGCAGATAGCCGCGAGTCAACCGATCCGGGTCGACGATGTGGTGGTTGTGGAGGGCCACTGGGGCAGGATTGAACAGATCGCCCTCACCTACGTGGTCGTGCGGGTGTGGGACCTGCGCCGACTGGTGTTACCCATCTCATACTTCATCGAGAACCCGTTCGAGAATTGGACTCGCTCCAGTGCTGACATTCTGGGCTGGGTCCACCTCGAGGTCGACTACACAACTCCGGTTGAGGTCTTGCGAGCGCAGTTGCTCGAGATCGCCAAGGCATGTCCCGACTGGGACGGCAAAGTGTGCATACTCCAGGTCACGAGCCTCGGCTCCGAGACGATGCAGCTCCGAGCCCTGGTGAGTTCAGCGGACAGTTCCAGATCCTGGAACCTCCAGTGCGAGGTGAGGGAAAGGATGATCGGCTTTCTCCAGCGGGAGTACCCGCAGGCCTTGCCGCGGAAGAGGGCCGAGATTGAACTCGGGCCGGAGCCGAGGGCTCGAACAGCAACGTCGTCGCCGCGGGCCACGGCCAAGTCCTCCCCCGCGGCGGGCGGCGACTCCCCTGGTAGACTGCGGAGCCGCAGGCCGACGTAGCTCAGTGGTAGAGCAGCGGTTTCGTAAACCGCTGGCCGGGAGTTCGAATCTCCCCGTCGGCTCCGGATCTTGAGTTCAGCAATGACCGCAGACGTCCACTTCAGTCCGCTCCCGTTGCAGTCAAAATTGCAGTCACTTTCGAGTGGCTCACCGGGCGGTCGCAGGCTTCTTGAGGTCGCCCTGAGTCGGATCGGGCCGGGCCCAAGAGCCGGGCTGGCAGCGATTCGATCGTGGCCGCGCCTACTCCCCTGGGCCGCTCGCGGCTGACTCCCCACCTGTCGGGCTCGGCGCCAGGTGACTCACCAGACGCAGGCGAGAGGCACCGGACGCCGGCCATGGAGACGCTCCCCAGGCAAACAGGGGGGCGTGGAGGTCACCGCCACCACCGCACCTGGTGGAGCGTCCTGGAGGGTCCGGGCCGACGGGCTGCAATGGTTTCTCAGTTGGCGCTCAAAGGACGAGCCAGGACCTCAAACGCCAACGAGATACTTCGATGTGGCTGCCGCTTCGGCGAAGTAGTTGGCATGGGTCACCCGGACCGTGTCGTAAGAATCCGACCCAACCAGGACGATCTCCAGCGACGGGCTCGTCCGGAGCTCGCGTTCCTTCTCGGCATAGGCCGCGAGGGCGCGAGCGGCATCAACCCCGAACTCCTGCATCTCGACCAGCTCGCCTTTGGCATGATCGAAGACCAGCAGGAAGTGTTGGATCGAGTCGTTCATCCCTGGTTCCTCCCTGAGGTTCCTTCCAAGTATGGCATCGCGGCAGCCCGCAAGGCGACCACTTCCGCCTCCAACTCGCGAGCCACGGTTCCTCCCGCCTCCTCAATCGCCATGGCGGCGGATGCCGTCCTCAGGAAGTCGAGCACCGGCCGCGGCCCGAGGCCACTCTTGAGGTCCGCTTCGATACGCCCCCCAAGGCGCTCGACGGTGACGGCCCACTCATGCATGACCCGGGTACGCAGCTGCACCTCGATGGCCCTGGCCACGCCGTCCTGGTCCGGGTATGAGACGACGATATGGACCGCTCGGTAGCCTGAGGCTCGCGGGACAGCAATGTAGTCAGACACCCGAAGCGGCGGCCGGTTCCTGGACAGACGCCGCTCCACATTTCTGATCTCCGACACGCTCCGCAGGATGGCCCGACAGCCGCCGATGTCCTGCATCTTGGCCAGTTGCATGGTCGGCTCCCGCCGAAGCTTGTCGACGATGGTTGGGATGCGCTTCAGGCGCTGGGTGACCTCCACCTGGCAGTGCTCCGTCCTCAGGACGGAGCGCAGGCCCATGTTCGCCTTGATCAGAGGGTATTGGTGGGCTGCCCTGAAGACGACCACCACCTCATAGGCTGACCGGAGGCGGTCGTCCGACCAAGGCTCCGCCTCGACAAGGAACCTGCGGATCGCCTGCCCCGCCCGATTGACTTGTGAGTTGGCGGGCGCCCGGACCATCGCGCCATGGTCGCACACGTGGAGTGAGGGTCCCGAGTGCCGTTCGTCGGGCCTGAGGTGGCCCCATTGCGATAGCTGGGCAGTGCGACCGAGCTCGGGAGAGACGTGTCCGGGGAATCCCGGGATCGCGCTCCCAGCGGCCATGTGGGAAGGTGCCGCAAAGGCCGCACCGCCGCCAACAGATGGCGCAGTGGCTGTGGGCTGAGGGTCCGGCGGCCGCGGCAAACCGGACGTAGAGTCTGGATATGACGGGCAGAGTCGGACGCCGAGGCAATCACGAGGGCAGCATTTCGAAGCGCCGAGACGGGCGCTGGATGGCCCAGGTCAGTCTCCCAGACGGCAGGCGGAGGTCAGCCTACGCCCGCACTCGCGACGCGGCGGCTCTGGCTCTGCAGAGGCTCCAGCGCGAGGCTGAGTCTGGGTTGCCAGCTCCGCCAGAGCGTCTCACCGTGGGAACCTTCTTCAACCAGTGGCTGGAGCAGGTCACTCCACGGCTGCGCGAGAGCACGGCCCGCAGGTACCGTCAGCTGGTCACGCACCAGATCCTCCCGACTTGGGGGCGCACTCGGCTTCGCAGCCTGTCGCCTCAGGACGTCGAAGCCGGGCTGGCGACCCTGCATGCCGCTGGACTCTCCCCCAGAACCTGTGCGCATGTGCGCGCAGTCATGCGAGCGGCTCTGCACGACGCCCAGCGATGGGGCGTCCTGGCCAGCAACAGCGCCGCTCTCGCGTCGGCGCCTCGCGTGCCTCACACGGCCCCTCGCGTTCTAACCCCATCGGAGGCACTCGCGGTCCTGGCGGCACTTGGGGACGCCCCGCTGCGCCGCCTGGCGTCGCTCGCCATTCACACCGGCCTACGGCAGGGTGAGCTGCTCGGCCTGCGGTGGCAGGATGTCGACTTTCACCGCCAAGAGTTGCATGTCACCCAGTCCCTCCAGCGGATCGGGGGCGAGTACCGGCTGGTGGAAGTCAAGTCAAGCACCTCGCGTCGCACCATTCCACTCACCGGGATAGCCTCAGCGGCCCTTCAGGAGGAGCGAGACGCTCAAGCTGACGCCCGAGCCTCCGCCGGTAGGCGGTGGCTGGAACCCCTCCCAGGTTTGGTGTTCACGACCCGGCTGGGACAACCGCGGAACGGCACGGCGGTCACGCACAGCTTCGAGGCATCCCTGGAGCGGTCTTCGATTCCACCGATGCGCTGGCACCACCTCAGGCACGCGTACGCGGGCCTGATGCTGGGCTCGGGAGCGGATCTGGCGACAGTGAGCCATCTTCTGGGGCATACGAGCGTGGCTCTCACCGCCAGCACCTACGCGGGCTTGCTGCCGAGCCTCAAGCGTCAGGCCGCAGAGCGGCTCGGACAGCTGCTCGAGCCGCCCGACAGTGCGGGCGCGAGCATTCCTGGGGCTACACCTGGCCCCCTCCCTGAGGGGTCTATCCGGGAAGCGTCTACCAGACCTGGGATTTGACACCGGCCGTCCACCGCGGCAGCATGGGGACGACCCGTGAACGCCGACGGTCGCCCTTGCGGTGACCGGGAGTCGGCCTTGGATTCGGTAACTGGAGAGGTCGGAGTGTCGTTCTTCGACGAGGAGCACCTGCCAAAGTCCGCTCCGACTCCCCGCCGCGGGGCGCGTCCTCCCTGGGCCGGCCCACCGGACAACGTCCTACCGGCCCCCTTCGGAGGCCGATTGCTCGTGGGTAAGTCCGAGCAGGCGGTCGTCGCCGTCTTCGGGGCTCAAGCCTGCGCCACCGGGTTCGGAGTCGAGATCCTCGCCAAGTGGCGACAGACGGGTCGTCCGGAGCCAGTCAGGCACGGCCTCTATTTCGATTCACGGCGCGGCCCGGACGCGCTCAGGTTCCAGATCCGCTTCCCCGATGGGCGTGTTGCCAAGGCCGCTAATCGCGAGCAGATTCCATCGGATCCGGACCCTGGGTTTCCCCGCCTGAGTCCCCAGCACGGGGCCGGGAGCAACGGCGAGTGGGTGGAGCGCATGTGGGTCTGGCCGCTCCCGCCACCGGGTCCCATGACCTTTGTCTGCTCTTGGCCGGTCCTGGGGATCCCTGAGATCAGGGCTATCGTGGATGCTGGGGAAATCCTCACAGCCGCCGCCGGAGCCACTGTGCTGTGGCCGGAAAGTGGCGAGGCATAGCCTTGGCTACTTCTGGGGTCTCACCTACGATCCAGCCCGAGTGGGTCGGGCCGCCCGACAATGTCATCCCGGGCGCCCTGCCCCTGGAGCTGCACTTGGCCGCCTCAAAGACGGCAGTCGTCGCTCTGCGCGGCAGGGGTGCCTATCCGACCGGCTTCGAATTCGACTTGGTCGCCCGCCTGCGGGCCCTGACCTCACAGGAGGAACCGAGTACCAGTCAATTCCTGGTTGTTTCCCCAGAGGAGATTACCGACGGCAAACTCCCGCCGCGCTTCCTCAGGTTCGGCCTGGAGTTCTCCGACGGGCGCAAGGTGACCAACCTGCCGCGGGCGGGGTCCAGGCTTATCACGGATCCCGGAGTTGGACCCGTTCTCTGGGGTCGCGATGGGTCGGGGAGCAACTCGGCGTGGCGGCAGGCCTACTGGGTGTGGCCGCTCCCGCCTCCGGGGCCGCTGAAGTTCGTCTGTGCCTGGCCCGCCTTCGGGATACCCGAGTCCGCCGCGTCAGTTGACGCCGCCGTGGTCATCGACGCGGCTAACAGAGCCACCGTGGTCTGGCCATTGGAGGAGCTGGGTTCCGACCGGGCGCGGGGTGGATCCTCGTGGTCCGGACTCCAGCCTCATCGAGGCGACGGCGCGCCGTAGCTGCACCTTGCTGCACCTGCCGCTGCCGGCACCGGACCACCCGTGAGAGTCAGCGTGGGGATGACTCCGCGGTTCAGTCAGCCCGTTCGCTGGGTATCACCAGGTCGCGCCGGCAGGGAGGCCCTCTCTGCAAGTGGGGCATGTATTTTCCGACCACTGTGTGACAGGGCCAGTGGTCGGTGAGACTCTCCCGGCACGCCACCTACCGGGCGGCAGCTCCCGGCTCTCCTCCGCCGAGCAGTCGACCGCCTGGAACTCCTCTGGGGTCTCGTGGGCGACGACCGCCCAGCACGGGTGCGGCTGCAACAGAGAGGCTTAGTCGCCGTCGAGCAGGATGAAGCTGTTCAGGGCGGCTCTGACCGGAAGGCGACGGAGAGATCGAGGTTGGCCATCAGCTGCCCTGGCACCACCTCGGCATCCGGTCTCTGGACGCAGCAGACGAGGTGGTGTCCACCGATCTCCCGAGCCTGGCGATCTCACCGAGCCACCCGGTGGCCGCCTGTGGGCGGCACGGGTGGCTCGGTCGTCGCCGAGGTCGCGGACCATCAGTTCGACCACCTCGCCCATCAGGTCCACGGCCGGGGCCAGGAGATAGGGGCAGCTGAATCGGCCCTCTCCACCGCGTGCCTGAGCGCAGAGCCGCCGATCGAGTCCTCCGGACGCGGATCAAAGGCGCTCTTAGCAGGCCACGTCGGCCTGGAAGCTGCCGGTGCCGGTTGCCGCCAGTAGCCCTCAGACGGCCGCTGGCGGGTCCAGGTCCCCTAACGGGGGCCGGAATACATCCCCGTCGAGAACCTGGTCGTACTCAACGTCGCCAACCTCGATTACCCCGAACGCACGGCCGTCCAGACGAGCCTCCGTCCGGAGGAGCAGACCGCGTTCAGCGTCGACCGTGAGCCGGTACTCATCTGCGCCGGTGCCCAGGAAGTGAAGTTCGGGGTGAGGCCCTGACCGTGGCCACACAGGTGCAAGGGGCCGTGCCACGAGCCGGTACGCCGGGCGACCTGCCAAGCTGGTCTCTCCCAGAACCTCCAGATCAACGAATGGAAGCAGCTCGCCCGGCTCCACCAAGCCCTCCCCAGGTCCCATGCCGTGCCCATGGTGGGGATCCCCCGAATTAGTCATCCGTCCTTGCGGCGGCGACCAGGCCCACCAGGTGCCGCCGTTCCACACGGCAGTGACCGTCTGCTGCCCTACAACGAACACGGCTCTCACAAGGTCCGGTTCCCGGCGCCATAGCGTCCAGGGCTCCGTTTCCTCCTCAGGGCGGACGTAGGAGCTGTTGAGCGTCACGGTGTGGATTCCATGGGCGCGGGCAGCACGCTCAAACGCCTCCTTCTGCAGGCCCCTGTGCCGCTACTCTATGCCCGCGATCCGGAGAGTTACCCAAGGGTGGTGGCGCTGCATGGCTTCGAGCGCGATGCTGAGATTGGGCATCGACAGACAGAATAGACGCGCCAGGGACAGCGGCCGGGGGAATCGGCAAAGCCAGCGGCGCCCGGAGTGGGGTTGTGGCCGGCCGGAGTGGGAGGGCTGGCGGATCAGCGGCCGGTTACGGACCCGGCTGGCCACGTCCTGGGCTAGAGCCTGGTCTGGGGTCGCCTGGCCAGGTCCCGGCGGCGGCGCCTGCTGCTCGGCCCGCGAGGGTGCCTCAGGGACGGTGGAGGGTAGACTTCGGCTCACGGGGCCGGCTTGCTGATACGGGCAGGCGGCCATGACCCGCACGGCCGCCGACTGACACTACAGGAGGGGCAGTAATGGAGACGCCTCTGCAGAAGGAGCTGGAGTTCTTCGCCGCCAATCGGGCGAAGTGGCTGGAGGGTCACCGAGGGGAGTTCGCAGTTGTACGCGGCGAGGCGCTTCTGGGCTTCTTTCCGACCTTCGCAGCCGCCTACGACGCGGGAGTGACTGAGTTCGGGCTGGAACCCTTCTTGATCAGGGAAGTGACGGAGACCGACCAGGAGGCGCAGTTCCCAGCGCTCACTGCGGGTCTGATCAGTGCCCGTTTATAGCTCCGTCTTCCACTCAGGGACGGGTCCGCCTCCCCCGCCCAACCCCGGGGCGCTTGTTCAGGTCGGGGCGGTCTTCCCCATAGAGATCCACGTCCCGACCCGCATCGCCGAGCTGAAGACCAAAGAGGGGGCACCGGTCCCAACGGGCGTGTCTGGACTGGCTCTCTTGGACACGGGGGCAACGCTGACCGGGATCGATCGCTCGGTTCCGGAGGCTCTCGGCGTCCCGCCCGTAGGACAGGTCGAAACAGGGACGGCGGCCGGGAAGGCCAAGCAGAGTACCTACCCTGCCAGGTTGGTCTTCACCTCGATCCCCAACCTCATCCTGGAAGCCCAGGCAGCCGTCGGGGTGGACCTGAGCGGGCTGAGGGTCCAATTCGGACAGGCTCTGCCCCCCCAGCCGATCATCGCGCTGATCGGCCGGGATGTCCTCTCCAACTGGCTCCTCGTCTGGAACGGCCCCATGGGGATGTGGTCCATCAGTTTCTAACGGACACGTCCGGGACTGGGGGAGGGTCTCGGAGTGCTGGACTTTGGCCGGGGCGTCCTAGGTACGTGCCTCAAGAGGCCACCGGCGACCGAAGATGGCCACCGTCGAACGTCATCAGGAAGCTGCCGACGGGGCGGGCGCTCGCGTCGTCTCTCAATCGCAACCCCCTGCGTTGTCCGTGGCCAGGTCGGCCCGGTCGTCGCCCAGGTCGCGGTGCCCCGTCTCCACCGCCTGACCTCAGAGAGCCGCTGGTCGAGTTCCTCCCGGACTCGACTCAGCGTGTCCCAAGCACCCCGGTGTAGGCGACCGGGAGGAGGGCGCGCAGCAGTAGGCCGAAGTGGGGGAATGACCGACGCGACTCCACTCGCTGCTCGACGCCGACCGCTACAAGCACTCGTTGGGAATGTCAACCCGGCGGGAGCGACCCACGCTGATCTTGACCGGCACGGTAGGGTACACGTTGCTGCCGTGGCCGTAGTTCCCGACAAGGACGTACTCACCGGGCCGAACGGAAAATTGGAATGGATCCTGGGGGGTGACCCTGGCCAGCGCTACCACTACGGTCGGCAGGGATTCCTTCCACTGGCCGGGCGCCACTCGGGTCCAGCGGATCCGTCCCTGCAGGATGCGCACGGTCCCGAAGGTATATGGGCTCATGAGGGGGGAGGGAGGGAGTCCGGAGCAGGTGTCCAAGAAACCGGTCACCGACCCGAGTCCGGCGCGGGTTGAGGTGGCCGAGACGGTTCTGGTGGAGGCGGCAGAAAGCGACGCGAGCGCAATGCCGAGCAACACCATCACCGGGGTGATCAGGGTCGTAAGCCGCCTCACCACGGTCGGCATGATGTCATGCTACATCGAGGGCCACCACGATAGGTGAAGCTGGCTAGTTGGGATAGCCACTTGCCTCGCCATCAGGCAACGGCAGCGGAGCAGACTCTACCCGTGAGAGCCAACGACCGGCAGGGGAGGTAGCCGACGGGACCTGCCGAAGGTGCAGAATACCGACTTCGAACCACGCAACGGAACGAAGGCCGCATACCAGTTCAGGACAATGTGGTGCTTCCCCGGTCCCGTCGACAAGCCTATGTGCCTTCCTGCCGGATTCAGAAAGACAACCCATTGGGGATTCGGTCCCTGGTTGGTGTCGACCAAGGCCGTGGCCACGGCCTTGGTTCCGGCGCCTCAATTGCAAGCCATGATCGCCTCTATGGCTGCTCGCTTAGCTGAAGTCGGCACCGAGGGCGGGTTGGCGATCAAGGTCGCCGTGAAAGCATGTGGCAGGTTGGCGTATAGCGCATTCACGGCGGCGATGCGAACCGTCATCGACGGGTTGTGGTTAGCAGTAGGGGTTCGGGTCGGTACGGAGTTGGTCGCCGCGCACCCGGCCGCGGTCACGAGGGCCAGCAGCCCGGCGACAACCCCGCCGTGTCGCCGCCCGCGTGCGCCGATAGCCCGAGGAAGCTTCATCCCGACCGCCTGTCGGCCGCTCGCAGTTGGGCCGCCCACGCGAGGATCATATACGGCCCTGATCCGCTGAAGGGCGAGCTCGGGCGGACTGTCGGTACCGAGTCAGTCCAATGGACAGGCGCACTCGGAGCGTTGATCGCCGTCGGCCCGACAGTCCACCCCCCGCAGTCCGAGGGCCGAGGAATCCCTGCTGCCGACCAGATGGCGCCCGCCCGACCTGTCGACGCGACTGAGACGCCTAGCTCGCAAAATCGCTGGTCCCGCAGCGATGGCCCTGAGGGGCTGGACCAGTCGCCCACTGGATCAGTCCTCCATCATGATGTCCCCGGCGATGGGGAGGCCGGTGAGCCCGCCAACTGGCCAAGGCGCGCGGATGCGGTGGCGAGAACCATGCCCGCCCCGAAGACGACGATTCCAACCCCGAGCTCGGCGTGGTTTCCGCCGACCGGCACGCGATTGACGATAGTCACCATTTGTAGAGCGCGAGGCACATCCACGGAAAGCAGCACCCCGCAGCCCAGAGCCGGCCACCCCGGTGAACGGGCAAACCGGCTGGGTATGAAGCTCGGTGCTAGGCGAGCCAGTCCAAATACGATGGTCACCACACCGAGACCGATGCCGAAGAAACCGTCGACTGTGTCCGTATCGATAGGGCTGAGCTGGAATAGGCTCTGGGTGATGTAACCGATGATGTTAGCGAAGCCGGATATCCAGGGCAGCAGGCTGCCTGCGACCATCAGGCAGCCCGCAACGAACCCCAGCCAACCGGTGATAGATTGGGCCGATTTGCGCGAGCGCCGTGTCATGGGTGTGGCCGCTCCGCGTCCGCCTCGGCGAGGAACCGATTGGCCATGTCGCCGATCATAGGGACCATATGGCCCAATTCCACAGCTTTCACGTGCGGGTTCCAGCCCTTGGGAACTGGAATCCGCTGGACCCCCTCGGGTCCACACAGGATGCCCATTTCGGTCGCTGGCCCTTCTTCGACTTTGAAAGTCCCTGCCTCCCGCCGACGGGCTGAGCCGTTCTGGGCTCGTGTCCCCCGTAACCTAATCATGGGGCTGCAGCGACTGACTGTGTAGATGCGAGTGACTGAAGTCCGGCGAGGCGAATACGACGCGGGCACCTTCGAGAACCTCCTGCGGGCAGAGACGGACCGTCTATTTGGCCTCGCCTTCGCGATCCTGGGGACCCGCACCGGAGCGGAGGACGCGGTTCAGAGTACCTTCGAGTCCGCTTGGCGCCGTCGCAGCCGACTCCGGGAGATCAAGTCGCCTTCTGCGTGGCTCACCACGGTCTGCATTCGCAGATGCATCGATCTGCGCCGCAGGGCGGAGAGTCGCCAGAGGGCACTGCGGCGACTGCCCGAGAATGAGATATCGGAGCTCAGCCCTGACGTCTCGCTCGACCTAAAGCGCGCCTATGAGCGCTTACCCCTGACCCAACGGGCCGTGCTGGCGCTCCACATAGGTGCCGGCTACACGCTGGACGAGACGGCGGTGATCGTGGGAAAGAGGCCAGGGACAGTGAGGAGCCACTACGCCCGTGCGCTCAAAAGGTTGCGAGAGGATCTCTGTGATGGGAAGTGACATCGAGGACCAGCTGCACACGCTACTGACGGGCTTGGTGGCGACCAGGCCGAACCGCGCAATCACGACCCGTCCGCCGACGCGAAGTGAGCTCCGTGCTGGTCCGCGTGTCTGGTGGACAGTTGTGGCCGCTGTCGCCACCGCGGTCATAGTTACGCTTGCTCTCACGGCCACGGCGCCTCTCTTCGGTCATCGGGAGAGACGGCCGACCGCAGGGGCCGGCGGCTTCAGCAGCTTGTTCTACCCACCGCCCCACAAGCCGATCGGACCCGGGAGCGTTCCCTTTGTGGCCGGTGCCACCTTCTTGTGTCCGAGTCTCGGTGGGGTGGTAAGACCGAGTGCGCGCCCTCAGGCGGAGATACTGGCCACCTTCAATGAGTTGGAAACGGCCACTAGCACCCACGCCGCACTCCTCTTTGCAGATCGGGCGGCCTGGCCGGTGGTGCGCTCAGAGCGGTCCTCCTCCTCAGCGCCTCGAAGGGAGTACGCGCCATCGACGGTGGACCTGACCCCCGCGATCAGCTCTCCGCATGCCGGTCCCTTTGTGTCTCTCTGCGGGCGTGCACTAATCACGGACTCCTGGGCGCTCGGCACATGCGGATCGGCAATGCCGATCGGGCGGTGCATTCTCAAGCACCCCGCTCTGGAGGAGACGTACTTCTTCCTCGACCGCAGGGGGCGCTGGCTCCTTTGGGCCCAGTACCCATGACTGCCCCTGACCGATGGCAGCGCCGGGTGTCGGTCAGTTCGGGACCAGGACCGTCTGCATCCGAAGTTCGTCTTCCCGTTCGGGGCGGCAAGGGGTGTGGCGACGCCAGGGCGCAGACGGCTCACTTCCAGTCGACCTACGAGTCCCGTGGCCCGGCACTCCCAGTGGGGCTCAATTGCAGTCACATTTGCAGTCAGGTGATCTCACACGCAGCCCACTGCGATCTCAACAGGCGCGGTTTCGTAAACCGCTGGCCGGGAGTTCGAATCTCCCCGTCGGCTCCGGGTTTTGAGATCAGAAAAGTTCATTGCGCGACGGTACGCGACGCTCATACACATGGCTGACCCCAGTTTTGACCCCAGTTTTGGAACAGCTCCGCCGACCGCCGATCATTGATCGGTCAGTCCATGGATGCCACACCTCGGTGAACAGCTATTGCGGGTGCCGAGAGATGGGCTCGGGTCGCGGCTGGCAGGATCGGGCCCGGCAGGCGGCAACAATGGGACTGGAGTCAGGTTGTCGACGGCAGCCTCTTGCCCAGTAGTTCGTCCATGCGGCTAACACCGATCGGTATCGCGTCGGAAGCCTGAGGTCTTGCGCCATGACATTACGGGTCAGGCAGACTGCCTCTCCCAGGCCCCGGCCGGGGGAGTTCCTCTTGGCTCAACCTCCGTAAGATCGCGGTCGCCCTCTCCGAGGCCCAACCTGTTGTCGGAGTTGATGAGATCCTGCCGTTGTCGTGACGTGCTTCGCTGCTGGCCGATGGTTCAGGTCAATGGGCGACCGTTCGGGCCGGAGAGCACGCGCTGGTCGACTCGGATCCTCACCCCTCGGAGTGGCGCTGGCCCAACCGGGATCTCCCAGGCCGGAAATCGGATAGCAAGCGGAGGCTTCGACTGCCAGGGTGGTTGGCATCCAACGAGGGCCGTCAGCTTGCAGCCGTCTTGCTCAGGCAAAGATATGGGAGCTGGCCCCGTGCCTGGCGCGTTAGCGGCTGCCAAAGGTGATTCCAGGGTCGGGGTACAATCGCTGGCTAGTAGGGGGTGGCGACGTTGAGCGAAGTAGCGCCGATCAAGGAGTCTGGCGGGGCCGCAACGCCTTTCCGGCTGAGGACCAGTTTGGAGACATCCCAGGTGACGTCGGGCTCTTACCTTCCTGCCAGGGTTGAGGTAAGCGTGCCGGTCGGCACCACCCGAATGGCGGCCGAGTGGGGCCAGCCTGTGGCTGGAGGCATCTGTCATCCTGGCGAGCCAGATCCCGTCGGGTGGTTCGCGATGCCCATAGCCGGCGCCGGCCGGTGGGGAACTCTGGATCCCGATCATGCCATCACTGTGGTGGCGCTGGTCGGGACCGTCGCAGCCGAGTCTTTGGGCCTGGATCGGGTGCCCGCCGGCCTCTATGAGGTGGTGGTTCCGTTCGACCTTCACTTGGACGGCCGGCGTGTTCACCTCGTCGCTCGTGGGCCCCTCGTTGTCGTTGTCTGAAGTCCGGAAGTAGATTCCTCGTGTCCGGCGCGGGAACCGGCATGCCGCAAGGGTCGCCACTTCACCTATACCTCGTGGCGGCGAGAGAGCTTACCGGTCCGCGAGTCGAGCCGCAGCGCTCCGTTCGCCTCTTTGAGCTCGGTTCCGGTCTCGCCCATCCGGATCACCGGTCGTAGTGCTTCGACACGGTCAGCATCCGCTTACGTCCTGCCTCCATCCGCTGGAAAGTGAGGCGGAGAGACCCAGTGGCAGAAGCCGACCATGACCCGTCCCGATCGCCCGTCAGTTTATGGATGCGCAGGGACGGATGTTGCTCATTCTCGTCAAGCAGACGAAGGGCCTTAAGAATGGCCGCCCGGTCCTTGGCCGTGAAGTCCCTGGCTGCGAACGTCTCCAAGAACGTAGCCGTGAAGTCGAGCGAGCGATAACCGTCCGCCACCAGGTCAAGATCCGAGGGTCTGCAGCTCTTCCTCGGTCAACTGCAGAACTCGTCCCTCCCTGGAGTCTGCGTGAGCTCGGGAGAGGAGCGCACGGTGCTCCGGCGTGTAGGCCCATGCATCCTCGCGGCGCAGCACGATCGCTGGGCGCAGGATGATCGCATCACCATCCACTTCGACCTCGACTTCGGTCTCACCCTCAAGGCCAAGGCGCCGACGCACTTCGACTGGCAGGGTCAACCGCCCCGACTCACTCACAGCTATCACTTTCATATTGGCAGTGTACCAGAGCGGCGAAGTGGCGAAGCGGCGAAGCGCGGTGCGCTACGCAGGCGACGAGGAGACTTTGGGCGGGCCTTGAATCCCGAAAGCGATACGATCGGCTCCGGTCAGTCGTTAGTCGGCTGCATCGGGAGCGGAAGAGCGAGTCCCCCGGCGAACCTCCCCGCTCTTCTCGCCTCGTGATAGCCAGCCATGTCGCCGTGCATCGCCTCCCAAAACCCACCGCCCTGAAACGCATGCGGTGGGCCAGCAGCCACCACTTCGAGCAGGTGGCTGAAATGCGCCTCAACCGAGGTTGGACAGCTTTCTAGGAACTCTTCGCCGGGAACTGAACCATCGAACCTCTGGTAGAAGTAGACCGCCCACTTCGGACTAGGCACGGGATGGTCGGGTGGCGACGGCAGCAGAGGCTGTGGGTGAACTGACCTCTTGGCGGCTGGGGGTCGGGAAGACCGTTCGTACCTCGCCGCCCAGCACTGCGGCCATGGCCGCGACTGTATTCAGTTCGGGGTTCCCCCCGGCACTGAACAACCGTCTGACCGCCTCGGGTCGCTTGCCGATCTTCCGAGCCAGTTCTGCCTTGGAGATGCCCACCTCTTCCCGCCTGGAATCGAGGGCGTGCAGGACCGCCATGGTCTGCTCGATCTCACGGGAGGCCTGTTGATACTCGAACTGAAAGGCAGGGTCCTGCATTCTGTGAGCCAGCCGACGTTCGAAGTAGGTGCTACCCCCAGTCATAATCCATCCTCCCGACCCGATTCGTCTCTGGCCCAGAGCGTAGCATAGGTGTTATGGGCAGTCAAGCTCCACACTGCGCCCTGCGGGGAGCTGTTCGAAACCCGTGGCTGTGAGCCGAAGGGTAGGGGAGCCCGGCTGGGGGCGCTCAACAGCCGGTCGTCCCCGACGATGCACGCCGAAAAAGATGTGGTGCTAAGGCCGCCATGCCCAGTGAGGCGGGGGAGGTCTCCTAGGGATAGGTGGCCGTAAGTGGTCAACTAAGTGGTCAAGCCACTTCACGGCAAGATGAATGGGATCTCAAGGACGGGGGTTTCGTGAACCGCTGGCCGGGAGTTCGTATCTCCCCGTCGGCTCCGGGTTTTGAGAGTGGTAGGTAGAAGAAGTGGCGAGGCCGCTGGAAGTCTCTGCGAACTGCTCAGCCAAGTTCTCGGAAAGGTGGGCGAGCGCGGTAGCGCTCGGGCTCCAGATGGGGAGCCGGTGACGGATCGCTGGGAGTACGACCAGCTTGTGATCAACATGCCCGCCTGCGGGCCTGGGTCAGGAGCACTTACCTCGGGAGTCCCCGTCGCCGATAGGCGGCCTGGTGAAGGCCCCATGTGATCTCGCCAATCTCCGTCGAGGTGGAAAGCCGGGTCAACCCCCGAGCGAGTCGGCGACGATGGCCCTCCGTGCAGAGGTGCTGGACCACGGCTTGGTCACCCCACGTTGCCAGGCTGATCGCGAACATCTCAGCCGCGAGTGCCGTGGGGACGCGAACCTCCACCACCTCGGTCAGCAGGCGGTCCAGCTCGGGAGTGTTCGCCAATGCCCAGAGGAGCGGCCCTGCGCACATTCGAGTTCCAGTGGCGGCTACCAGGGCAGTGACCAGCTCCAGATGAGCAGCCAGGATTGGCTGCTCGGTGCGGATCCACTCGATCTCATCGACCACCAGGGTTCCGCCCGCGCACAGCTGGGTGGCCCAGCTCCGAGCAATCGCAGCCGGCTGAACCAGATGGGCGAGGAGGAGCCTGGCGAAGATCAGATCGGCCGGTCCCGCCGGGAAGGGGAACTGGGTGATGTCGTGGCAGACGTAACGGAGTCCCGGAGTGACCCGCGCACGGGCCCTGGTCAGCTGGGACTCCGAAGTGTCGAGGCCTACCGTGGTGGTCGCTTTAGTGATGTTCGCCACCAGGCGGGTCGTGTTCCCGGTGCCACATCCCAGGTCATAGGAAAGCGCGACAGGTCTGGCCACCACGCGCCTGAGGAGGGCGGCCGAGGCGGGGCAAAACACCTCATGGACCAGCTCTAGACGCCGAGCCTCCGGGTCGCTGTCACCAAAGGTGTACGCATGGGACCGTATGCGCCGGTGCTGATCTCCGGCTCCCTCTTTGGTCATCGGACGACCATTATCGGCATCGCGGCTCTCATGTCCCAGGCCCAGGAAGCCAGGCCGACCCCCAGAGGCTGCCACCTGGTGGACATCGGCCGATTGTCTAGTGGAGTGTCTCAGTTTTGACGTGCGACTTCCAGAGAGCAGCACGGCCCCGAGGGCACACATCTCGACCGCCAGGACGGAAGCCAATCGTGAGAAGGTTCGGCGCGGCCGGGTGGCCCTTGAGCAAACCATCGCTTAAAACCGTGACAATACACTGGCCGTCTCGCTCGACGGGACCAGGCTGCCAGTGAGGGTCGGGTTACCGGGCGGTGTGAGCACCCCTTTTGGGTTGTGATCGAGAAGTCGCACGGGTAGTTGTCGAGTCGACTCAACGACCACCGTGGCCGGGGCACGACGACGGGGCCGATACGGGTGCCGCCCACTCAACCGAGGAGAGCACAACTGATGCGGATCGCTGTCATCTCTGATATCCACGGCAACCTGATCGCACTGGACAGTGTCCTTGCCGACATCGAGAGCCGATCCGTAGATCTCGTTATCAACCTCGGCGACTTGTTGTCAGGAGGGCTGCAGCCGCGAGAGACCGGCGACCGGCTTCTGTCCCTGGATCTCCTCACCGTCCGCGGCAACCACGAACGTCAGGTACTCACTCTGCCACGGGAGCAGATGAGCCGCTCCGATGGTCTCGCCTACGACACCATGTCGGTCGAGCAGCGCGAGTGGTTCGCTTCTCTGCCGGTACAGGCCGAGCCGGCACCGGGAGTGCTGGCCTTCCACGGCTCACCAACCGATGATCTCGTCTACCTGCTCGAGACCGTGGATGCGTCTGGAGCCCATCCGGCAACCGAGACCGAGGTTCTCTCTCGCCTCGGTCCCCAGCACGGCCGGACGCTGCTGCTGGGGGGGCACACCCACCTGCAACGCTCGATGCTGCTTCCCACCGGACCACTCGTGGTCAACCCCGGCAGCGTCGGCTGGCCAGCCTTCGCCGATGACACCCCGTTCCCGCATGCGATGGAGGCCGGGACCCCGCACGCTCGATATGCCATCGTGGACGACGCCTCCGGCCGCTGGGCGATCGACTTCCACCTTGTCGACTACGACTGGGAGGCAGCCGCCCGCATAGCTGAACGCAACGACCGCTCCGACGTGGCCCACGCACTACGCACCGGTCGTACCGTACCGGCGTGAGCAGTCGACATAATCACCGGGTCTGGACTACTTGGACCGGTGGGCGATGACTGAGCCCGCGAACGCTCGGATTCAGTTGGGTTCCGCCGAGGACCCCACGTAGTGTAGTGTCTCCCAAATAGAGGGCGGCTTGTGGGATACTGGTGGGATGAACCATCCAGTCGCGGCGTTACCGATGTCAGAAGGGCAACGAGCAACCCTCGAGCGGTTGATGAGGTCTCGGACGGCGCAGGCTCGCGTCGTGCAGCGCGCCAAGGCACTGGTGCTGGCTGCGGACGGCGTGGCGAATAGCCGCATTGCGGTGCAAGTAGGCGTTTCTGTGAAGGCAGTGCGTACTTGGCGGCGCCGATTTGCAGAGGAAGGGCTGCCCAAGTTGGGTGAGGTGCGCAAGGGCCGGGGACGCAAGCCAACCATTCCGGCAGCGAAAGTGGACGCGATCGTGGAGGCCACGCTGCACACCACGCCGCCCGGAGCGACCCACTGGAGCTGCCGAACAATGGCTAAGGTCCAGGGAGTCAGTTCAGCCACCGTGCAGCGAATCTGGTCGGCGCGGGGCCTAAAACCCCACTTGGCGACGACGTTCAAGCTCTCGAATGATCCGCACTTCGAAGAGAAGCTCATCGACGTGGTGGGGCTTTATCTCGACCCACCTGACAAGGCCGTGCTGCTGTGCATGGACGAGAAGAGCCAGATCAAAGCTTTGGACCGCACCCAGCCAGGCTTGCCAATGAAGAAGGGGTGGGCCGGCACCATGACCCACGACTACAAACGCAATGGCACCACCACGCTCTTCGCGGCGCTCAATGTCCTGGACGGCAAGGTGATCGGTGAGTGTCTTCCCCGCCATCGCCACAGCGAGTTCCTGCGCTTTCTCCGCCGGGTCGACCGGGAGGTTCCCAAGGGGCTACAGATCCACATGATCCTCGACAACTACGCGACCCACAAGCACGACCAAGTTGAGCTGTGGCTCAGCAAACACCTGCGTTTCCACTTGCACTTCATCCCGACCTCGAGCTCCTGGCTCAATCTGGTGGAGCGATGGTTCCGAGACTTGGATGAAAAGGCCATCCGGCGCGGCGTCTTCCACTCCGTGCCGAACCTCATCGCTGCCATCGAAGCCTACTTGAACGCTAACAACGACAGTCCCCGTGCCTTCGTGTGGACCGCTACCGCCGAGCAGATCCTCGCCAAGGTTCAGAGAGGCCGGGTGGCTCTTCAACAACTAGCACCACAAAACTGAGACACTACACTAGGATCTCCGCATCACGTTCGGGGTGAGTCTCTGACAGATCCCCTCGACCAGCTCATTCACTCCCCTGGCACGGAGCCTAAAGCCGAGTGGACGCTGATGACGACGGGCAGGAATGGCGCCGCTGCGCTGATTGCCACCTAGATGTTGTGGGAGCTGGCCCAGAACGCGTAGCTCCTGCCGCCGTGGGTGCGGAGCGCCACCGAGAGGGACTGCTCGCCGTCGGTGAGCGCCTCGAGGAAAACCAGCAGCCCATCCTGGAGTTGGTCACGGACGGAGCATGGGAGCGTGTCCACTCCGGCGCTCAGAGTTCTGAGGTCTCCCATAGCGATGGACCCGAGAGCTCGTCTGAACTCGGGATGTACTTTGCCACCACTGTGATACAGGGCCAGTGGTGGGTGAGAAGTCCCTGCATCCCCACCTCGCCAGCCGCAGCCCCTGGCCCTCCTCGACCGAGCGGTCGACCGCCTGGAACTCCTCCATGGTCTCATGGACCCAGACGGCCCGGCCCCGGT
The DNA here is from genome assembly GCA_021795235.1 of bacterium. Classification (GTDB taxonomy): domain Bacteria; phylum Chloroflexota; class Dormibacteria; order Aeolococcales; family Bog-877; genus AG-12. The sequence goes on along the minus strand of JAJYPP010000005.1, from coordinate 68,939 downwards.
GCGGCAGCATGGCTGCCATGTCGCTGTCGAGCAGGATGAAGCTGTTGACGACGGCCCTGACCCGAAAGGTGACCGTTCCGTCGAGGTGGCCTTCATCTGCCCCGGCACAGCCACGGCATCCGGTCTCTGGGAGCACCCAACGAGGTGGATGCACCGATCTCCCGAGCCTGGTGATCCCACAGAGCCGCCCCGGGGCCGCCTGTTGGGCGGCACGGGCGGCTCTGTCGTCGACGAGGTCGCGGACCGTCAGTTCTGCCACCTCGTCAGCCACGACCAGGACCCGGGGCCAGGTGGATGGGGCAGATGAGCACCCCAGCCCCTTGTCGCCGCCCCGCACCTCCGCGAGACGCCGGCCCTGTGTCTGGCGCGACTGCTCCCAAGGGCTCCACTGCTGCCCTGAGTGTTGAGCGCCACTGTAGATCCGGGTGCTGGAGCAGGTAGGCGCCGCTGACGGCTGGGCAGGTGGTTGGGCGTGGCCGTGCCTGTGGTTGACGACCACGGACGGTTCGGAAGCCAGTTCGTGCTCGCTACCAGAGGGCTGGAGTGAGTCAAGGGGCCCGGCTCGGGAGCAGAGGCCCCGCCAGAGCACTAGAAGCTATAGCAAGGACCGTCCTCAGGTCGCCAGCACGACTCATCGAGCACGCCACCCCAGCGTCATCAGACAAACGAGAGGAGTCTCCGAGCCCTCGGGGAGTCTGAAAAAGCGTCCCCTACCCCACCTTGGAGTGGGCGGCCGGACTGTCAATCCCTCCACCCATCGTCAACCCTGGAATGGCTTGAAGGTACTTGGGCGCGGGGGTCCAGTGCAGATTGTTGACCATCCGCAACCACATTGCATAGGCGGGGCTTGAGGATGGAGGTTCTGGGGGTATCCCGTATAGCGCCAGCTCGGCTGCCGACGCCGTGGCCGCATCGAAGCCCTTGGGCGGGACCAGCACCGAGGTAGATACACCCGGCGTGGCGTACGTGGTCTTGGTGCCGCCATCCCATAGCCGGACCACTGACTTGATCGGGTAGGAGACTATCCCGCACGCGCGTAGGGTTGCGGGCGAAGCCCTGTCGGCGACGAAGTGCGGGGGGCAACCAGAGGCGGCAAGGGCAGTCGACGAACTTCCGAGAGCTATGCCCCCGCCAAGCAGTATGGCCACTCCCAAGGACAGGTGAACGTAGCGCCCCAAGCCAGACGGTGACCGCTCCGTCCGGTCTCTCCGTACAAGGTCGGGAAGCACGGTTGGAGCATACCTCGATTTCGGGCTGAGGGGACCCCTCATGGGACCATGAGCCGGTCCGCCACGGGATGACCTATGGGAGCGCGACCGGGGCCATTTGCCCGCGATCCTAGAGGACCGCGATCGGACTGACGAGCCAACGACCTCCGCGTCTTGTATGTTCAGCTCAGTCGGCTAGAGGAGACACCCCTTTCACTGCCCGGACCGCCTCACCATCACCTCTGATCAACCAAAGGTCCTCCACAGGCTGGCTTCGATTCTCGGCCGGGATATCCCGCCAGCCGCGCTCGGCCACCATGAGGTCGTCGCTCCCGGGGCGAGTCAACCAGCTGCCGTAGCTGCTCTGTTTCGTCCACAGCACCTCGCCAGAAGCCCAGTCGATCACAGAGAACACTCGCCGCCTCGGGTCGCTCGCCCCCGGGCTGACGGTGAGCAGGCGCCGACCACGATCTGAAAAGCCCACTACTTCAGTCGCCTCGATTTGACGCAGGAGATATCCAGAGCCCGTCTCGTAGATGGCGACGCGGGGAGCGGGTGACACTTGCTGAGACGTCACCTCGCTCGTCCGTGGAAGCGACCCGACGGCTACGAGAGCGCCGTCGTTGGAGAAGACCACCTCACCAATGTGAGGGTCGGGAGCGTCCACCTCCAAAGGTAAGGTGCTCACCGCGCCGGTTGAGAGGTTCACGCGGTGGATCATCGTGAGCGGAACAGGCAGTTCCGCATCGGTGACGATCGCCACGTTGTGGGGAACACTGCAGCGCAGAATCTGCAGCCCCGATCCCAATGGCGGGGGACCAGGGCGCATACCCACCTCCGCCACCTTCCGGAGTCGCCCCGTCGCCACTTCCTCAAGAAAGAGTGCGGCCGGAACTCGCTGGAAAGTGTACTGGTGCCAACCGCTGGCCCTCGGGCCCACAGGGAAGGAGCCGGCGGGGGTCCATCGGGGAAGCTTCATGTTGCCGTCAGTCGCACGAACGCTGCAGACGTGTTGGGCGTCGCCCGCCCATCCGCCGCTGGCGATCCTACCCAGCAAGGTCGCCCCGCTCGCTGCCCTGGCGTTCCAAACGAGCAGCCGTGCCCCTTCCGGGGAGGGGCTAGCGCCACCGCGTCCCTCCGCCTTGACCTCCAGCTGTCCGGTCTTCTGGCCGTTCCAGTCAATGGCGATCAGGAGATTCGGGTTCTCAGCAGTGCGGTACCAGATGGCCGGGTGCTCGTCGGACGCGACCTCCGGCGGCACCTCGACCACCAACTGCTCCTCATCGGTGAAGGTTTGGGGCATGCTCGCCAGTCCATTCTGCCCTGACTGCGTCAGTGCTGTCGAGTCACTCGTGATCGAGTCCACCCGCAGGGAGCGCTGCGAGCCCCCGAGCGTCAAGGCAGAGCGCAAGGTCAACCACCCTTGTCGTGTGCCTTGAACTCGCCCAGAATGGGCCTGTGGCCCGTCAGCCCCTCGACTGGTTGGAGGCACTCTTTGCGGACATAGGTTTCCGTGCCCTCCCTGGAGTCCTTTGGTCGGTCAACTCGCGTGAGCTCCCGATCACGGTGAGCGTGAAGGCCGGCGAAGATGCCGTCGGACATCTGGTGCTCGACGGTCCCGACCTGATCGACTCGGTTCGCGCGTTCGCAGCGGAGCTGCAGGAGGTGCTGCGCCCGGTCCTCCACGTCGGTGTTCCGCCGTGTCCGTCCCACTTACTGGTCCTGGAGTCCCGGCGCACCCTGGACCTGATCGAGTGGCAATGTCCGGAGGGTGATTTCGGCTGCGCCTTAGGCGAGTACCAGGAGGCACTGTGGCCGCCCGGCCCGGAGGAGCGCGACGCTGCTCCCATGCTGGCGAATCGCCTAAGTCGCCGTGGGCTGAGGTGGTCGACTTTGGAAGTGACTCGCAGAGACGATGCCTGGGCGACCAAGATCACCCTGCAGCCAGGCACTGACGAACGCGCTGTTCGCGGCGCTGCCGCTCCATTGTTGGCCGAGGTCCACCACACAATGCCCGCCCACACTGTCCGCGAGGATCACGCAGGGGGTCCAGGGAGCGCGCCTTATCGGTCCTTGAGCTTGCGGGGAACCCCGCAGCTTGGCGCGCTCCTGAGCGGGACGCTGCGCCGCGCGGCCGAGGAGGACGGCTGCGACTTCCTGGTCGAAGGAACGCCGGGACACTACATCCGGGTACGGCTGGGGGCCGAACACACTGTCTGCGCAGTGGGGGAGTGCGTCATCCTCGATGCGTCGGGTGAGCCGTTCGCCAATGATGGTGACAAGGTGGAATGTGGAGGAGGAGGAGCTCCCAGCTCTCGGGTGGAAGGGGACCCCACCCATTTCCACGCGTGGGAGCTGCGGGTGCTCCAGACGACTGGCCTTGAGTGACGGCCACGTGCCTTGATCACTGGCGCCGACCCGCAACCAGCGGAAAGTCGCTCCGAGTGCGTAGCCGCGCTGCCTAGGAGCCACCTAGCCGTAGGGACTCTACAGCATCCCGGCCAACGGCCAATGGAGGATCTGCTTTCGCTGGACCACGAGCGGCCCAGACGAGGTGGAGATAGTCGACTATCACTGAAGGAGATGCGCGAGGAGCGCAGCTGCAGAGTTCCCGCCCATGCACCCCGGGGAGGTTCTGGTCGAGGAGTACCTGTCCCCCCTGGCACTCAGCCACCATCGGCTGGCCCTGGCGATCGGTGTGCCGCCCCGTCGCATCAACGAGATAGTCCATGGCAAGCGTCGGATCACCGCCGACACCGGGCTCCGACTCTCGCGCTACTTCGGCACCTCCGAGCGGTTCTGGATGAACCTGCAAGGCCGCTACGACCTTGAGCTCGAGCGCGACCGGCTGAGCCAAGTCCTCGAGGAGATTACCCCGCTGGTGCGGACCTGACTCTTCCATGCGTCGCCCAAGACACGGCACCGAGCCGGTCGACGCTCCAATCAGGCGGAACTCTTGACCCCTCTTGACCCCTCTTGACCCCAGCGGGGGCGGACGTCGGCGGACTATGGCGGACACCAGGGCGCCTTGCGCCACTCAATTGAACTCGAAATGAACGGTCACGAACGTCGGCGCACATACGTTTCCGATTTCGTAAACCGCTGGCCGGGAGTTCGAATCTCCCCGTCGGCTCCGGGTTTTGAGATCAAATCAGAGCCAAAGCGCCTTCCGGGATGGTCCCCTGCGGCCCGGTTGATACCGACGCTGATACCAACCCGCATCAGTCATGCCCGCGCCAGCGAGGCGGGGCAGTCCCGCCAAGAGGGGCCTTGGGGTCGAACCCCGGCCACCACCTACCGAGTCACTCCCGGCTGGGAAGGTCCTCGCGGGTCCGGTCCCTCAGCGAGCACCCAAGGTCCGCAATGGGTACGAACCTGCCGCAGATTCTCCCGGCTAGCCCTCCGGTGCTAGGCGTATGACCTTCACCATCTGCAACACGGGGTTCTCGGGCCCCCAGAGGTTGGAAAACTCTTCAAGCGGCCGGAACCCGCTGGCAAGGTAGAAGGCCCGGGTCCGCTCGTAGCCCTCATCCTGGCGGCTGGCGCTCAGGGTCTTCACCTGTAGGTACTCCACACCATCGGCAGCGAGCGAACGCTCGGCGTGCTCCAGTAGCTGCGTACCAAGGCCGTGGCGGTGGTACTGGGGCAGAACGCCCATGACATAGATCTCTGCGGCGTATGGGCTGTGCCGGACAAGGGTTAGGAAGCCGATATCTTTGTCATCGACCGACGCCACAACGGTGAGCGAGCGCTCGCGACGGCCACATAGTCCTCGACCGCCTGCTCGATTCCGAACCACCCCGGCAGTGCCCCGAGCACTTGACGGCACGTCGGCCCGGAGCCGCTGGATTGGCTTCGAAGGCGTGCCGATACATCGGTCACACGCTCAAGACTACTACAGCTCCCTGAGCATGGCAGCTCCCAAATGAGTCCATTCTGGACGCGACTCTGGGCCGGTCTCGCCGCACGGCGATCTTGTCATGAACCGAGCTCCTTGAACCAGAGTAGCTGGACTTCGTCCGGGAGGCCGGGGTAGGCGAAGCGGTTGATGGCGCCGAGCGAACAGCCCATTCTCGCGTAGAACCGACAAGCAGCGAAATTGACGTTCTGCGTCTCGACTTTCAGCGCCCGGCATCCTCTCTGTCGGCTCAGGGATTGCCCCTGATCTGAAATGAGGTGTCCGAGCCCGGGGCCGGATGCGGCGGAAATCTCGGGGCACCTCTACGCCGCCACCGCGTGATCGAACAGTTGGTTAGTATGTACAAACCAACTGTTCGACTCTTGGGAGGGAACTCGGCATGGGCCAAGGGCTCGGCGCGGCGACGGCGGCATCCACTTCCAGACCATCCCTGGGGCCTCACTACAAGTGGATCGCCCTCTCCAACACGACCCTGGGCATCCTGATGGCGACCATTAATTCCTCGATCGTTCTGATCGCCCTGCCCGACATCTTCCGGGGCATCAAGCTCAACCCGCTGACCTCCAGCAACACCCCGTTCTTCCTCTGGTTGCTGATGGGCTACATGGTGGTCACCGCAGTCCTGGTGGTGAGCCTGGGACGCATTGGGGATATGTATGGGCGGGTGCGGATGTACAACCTCGGCTTTGCCATCTTCACCTTCTTCTCAATCATGCTGTCGCTCACGTTTGGCACGGGCCCCGAGGCCGCCCTGTACCTGATCGTGATGCGAGTGCTGCAGGGGGTCGGGGGAGCCTTCCTCTGGGCCAACTCCTCAGCCATCCTGACCGACGCGTTCCCCTCCAACCAGCGGGGTCTCGCGCTCGGCACCAACATGGTGGCCGCGATCGCGGGGTCCTTTCTGGGCCTGGTCTTGGGGGGAGTCCTGGGCCCTGTCGAGTGGCACCTGGTGTTCCTGGTCTCGGTCCCGTTCGGCATGTTCGGAACCGTCTGGGCCTACCTCAAGCTGCATGACACCGGGATTAGGATCCCGTCCAAGATTGACTGGTGGGGCAACCTGGTGTTCGCTGCCGGGTTGATTTCGTTGCTGGTCGGGATCACCCACGGCATCCTTCCCTACGGCAACCAGAGCATGGGCTGGACCAGTCCATGGGTGCTGGCGGCCATGATCGGCGGCGTGATCGCGCTCGGAATCTTCATGTGGATCGAGACCAAGGTCGAGCAGCCGATGTTCCGGATCCCTCTCTTTCGGATCCGCGCCTTCGCTGCCGGCAACGCCGCCGCCTTGTTTGCGGCCCTGGCTCGAGGCGGCCTCCTCTTCATTCTGATCATCTGGCTGCAGGGCATCTGGCTGCCCCAGCACGGCTACAGCTTCACCGAGACTCCGCTCTGGGCCGGCATCTACATGCTGCCCCTCACGGTGGGCTTCCTGGTGGCCGGCCCGCTGGCCGGCATCCTCTCCGACCGCTACGGATCGCGACTCTTCGCCACCATCGGAGTCGCCGCCTCGGCGGTGATCTTCGCCCTCTTCCTGACGCTACCGGCCAACTTCAACTACCTGGCATTCGGAGCCCTGCTGTTCGTCTACGGTCTTGCCAGCGGACTCTTCGCATCCCCCAACCAGGCGGGAATCATGAACAGCTTGCCGCCCCATCAGAGAGGGGCCGGGGCGGGCATGGCGGCCACCTTTCAGAACTCGGCCCAGGTGCTCTCGATGGGCATCTTCTTCACCCTGATCATCGTCGGGCTGTCCGGCAGTCTGCCCCATGCTCTCTACCACGGCCTCACCGCCCAGGGGGTACCGAACGCCTACGCCAGCAAGGTGGCAAACCTCCCCGCCGTGGGTAGCTTGTTTGCGGCCTTCCTGGGCTACAACCCTATCGGAACCCTGCTCGGCCCCATCCTGCCTCACTTGAGCCACGCCAAGGTCGCGTACCTGACCGGCCGCGCCTTCTTCCCCCAGCTGATTTCGGGTCCGTTCATGACCGGCCTGAGGTCCGCCTTCATCTTCGCGATTGCCGCCAGCCTGGTGGCTACGATCGCCAGCTGGCTGCGAGGGGGCAAGTACATCCATGAGGAGGATGTGGCCACCGTCCCTTCGGGTTCGCTGGCAGCGGGGCTCGCCCCCGGCACGGCTGCGGCCTCTCGTCCCGGGGACCTGGCAGCTCGTCGCGGCATGGAGCCCGGCCCCGCCACGGTCAAGTTCAGCACTCCGGACAAATGAACACGACCGAGCCGGCGCTGAGGTCGGTGATCCCACCGTTGCTGACGACAACCCCCACTTTGTTCGCCCAGGCGAGTGAGCAGGGTCCAAGGCCACCCGAGCAGCCACCGTTGGGACTGGAGGACTCGCTCACGGCCATTGTCGGTTGGGTAAGTCGCAATGACGTCCAGACCGAGGTGATGCGACGCGCCCACTGCTCGCTTCCGCTCTCTCACATCTGGTTGCTGGTGCGAATCGCCGGCACCGGTCCCTGCCACCCATCTGACCTGGCCACCTTCAGCGGCGTGGACAACTCCACCATCACCCCAAAGCTGCAGCGGCTGGAGGCCGAGGATCTGTTGGTGCGGTGCCCGGATCCCGCCGACCGGCGAGCGGTGTTGGTTCACATCAGTCGAGCCGGCACCCGCCTCCTTAAACGCATTCGCCGAGCTCGAGCGCAGCTAGTGGTGGAGGCCATGTCCGAACTCCCGCCTGGGCGACAGAGCGCTCTCGAAGAGGCCCTCAGCGAGCTTGCGGCAGTGCTCGACCGCGCGGTCCGCGGGGAGCACAGCTGACTAGCAGGTGGCAGCCGTTGCAAGGACATCCCGTGGCTGGCCGCCCTCCCGGCGCAGGCGTCGCAGGCCGTGGCTGAGCACTACTGGACGGCGTGGACCAGTTGTTGGACCGGGGTGTCCAAGGCTCTGGATTTCCACGCCAAGATGAAGATCCGTCCTGCCTTCGCCATCCCCCAGGGGCGGGACCTGAAACTCACGCGTCTGAGCCGCAAGTTCGCCCGCGTGAACATCCCCAAGGTCGGCGCGGTCAAGTTCCGCTACCACCGCCCGGTCCCGCAGGACGCCCGCATCACCGGCGCCACCGTGTCGTCCAAGAACGGGCTTTGGACGCTGAGTCTGAAGCTGAAATGCCCAAGCCCAAGCTGCGGACCCCTTTGGAGACCCGCCAAGTGGCTGGATTCGACCGGGGCGTGATGATCCCACTGGCCGGCTCGAACGGCGCGGAGTTCACCCATGAGCCGTGGCTCAGCAAGCCCGAGCAACGCCGCCTGACACTGCTGGAGCACGAGAGCGCCCGGCAACGCCATGCGAGATGGGCGTGCAGCGGCGGTAAGGGCCAGGGCCGGATCGGGAAGAACGAGCAGAAGGCCTATGCCAAGATCTCGGCCCTGCGCGCAGAAGGAGCCCGCCGCCGGGAGGACTGGCAGCACAAGGTCGCATTGGAGATCGCCAACACCTGCCGCGCCGCCGCATTCGAGGACTTGGACAGCAAGAACATGAGCGCCTCGGCGGCCGGGACCGTGGAGGAGCCCGGTCGCAACGTCCGCCAGAAGGCCGGGCTGAACCGGGTCATCCTCAACGAGGCTTGGGGCCAGCTCCTCAACTTCGTGAGCTACAAGATGGTCGACAACGGCGGGGTGAGCGTCACCGTTCCAGCATCGGGCACCTCGCAAGAGTGCCACGTTTGCGGGTCGAAGGCCATTGGGCAGCGCCAGAGCCAAGCGCTGTTCCAATGCCTGAACCACGCCTGCGGCTGGTCCGGCAACGCCGACTTCAACGCTGCCTGCAACATCCTTCAACGCGCCCTGAGCGGGGGCCTCGGACCCGCTTGGTTCGGGGGAGCGCCGAATGCTGCCCGCCCCGGGTACGAACCGGGGACCTGTCCCTCATCGGGCAGGGCTGAGGCTTCGACCGGGTCGGGGCTTGGGATGCGGGAAAGCCAAACGGCCCAAAGACTGGTCGCCGCATGACCGGCACCGGGCTGCGAAGCCTCCATGAACCCTTGGGAGAACGCGGAAGCCTCCTCCTTCAGGGGGAGGCAGTTCACCAGAACGTGTGCATCTTTGGCGACAGCATCGCCGCGGGCGTTGGCGACCATACTGGTGGCGGGTGGGCGGAGCGTGTCCGACACTGGTCCGCACAATCGCTTCCTCTCCATCCAAAGGTCATGAACCTTGGGGTTCCCGGAGATCGATTGGAGGATCTCCTCGACCGCTTCGAGCGTGAATGTGCGTCGAGGTCACCCATCGCGTTGATTATCGCCACTGGCATCAACGATTCCCACGATCTCCCCGAAGGACCCCGAACCGGCGAAGAACGCTTCACCACGATGTTCATAGACCTGTTGGAGCGCGCACGGACTGTGACATCGCGGCTCCTGGTCTTGGGTCCCACCAACGTGACCGACGGACACCCGGCGCACAACTTTGACAATCGATCGATACTCCGGTATCAGGCGATCGAGCAGGCAACCACTGTCGCTCGTGGAATCCCCTTTGTCCCACTCCACGGTGTGATACCCGATTCATCCTTGGCCGAGGACGGGCTCCACCCCGACGCGTCTGGACATGAAATCATCTACGAGTCAATCCTCCCAACGTGGAGGTCGCTCTGGGCGCCGAACCCGTCCGGAACGTTCCCCTGACGCCACGAAGTCAACCAGGAGAAAACGGCTAAAGCCATCAGACGCACCACTCCTGCCCTTCTTACAGCGCCACGTGGCCGCCCGCCTGAGCAGCTGCCCATAAGTCTTGGTGTGCCCAGGCGAAGGAGCGATGAGACTCTTGAGCTCCGCCTGAATGCGCCGCCCGCGTCACCCCACGGAATACGGCCCCACACCCTGGACCCTTATTGGCACCTCAAGCCAATGGAGCCCTCCCGTGCTGGTCGTGAACAGCTGACCGTTCAGGACCATCCAACCGCGGTTGTGGGTGCTGAAGCCGATCTCCGATGGGGCGAGTCCAAAGGGGAGCTCGGTGTACGTGTGGGCGCTTCCGCGGGCTGATCCCAACCAGAGAGCGGCCGCAGGGTCATACCACCACTTTAGGGTTCCGGCCGCCCAGACCCACCCACCCGGCTGGATCGCGATCGTGCTCGGGTCTACGGGCGCCCGGGTGGTGTGAGTGAAGGCACTTCCTCCATTCTCATGCGCACGCCAGCCCCACTCGTGCATGCGCAGCAGCTCCGTGGTTCGGCCGCTGGAAAGAGCGCTCATGTCCGCGGGCTGCAAGGGGACCGTCAGATCCGCGGGCTTGAGGGGGTGCCAGGAGCTGCCGGCGTCCGTGGTGGTGATGACGTATTCCAGATTTTGTCCGGTGGCTATGGCAGCGAATCCCCGGTCGGGGTTCTGGAAGTACAACCAGACCGGGGACCCGTCATTGCCGGGCCAATGCGTAGTGGTCCAGTGCGAACCTCCGTCGACGGTCTTTAGCAGGCGCTGCGGAGTGGTGGAGGAGATCGCGTATGCCACCTGCAGCGAGGCCCAGGCGACCGGGGTGGCCGCCCCGCCGGGCGGAGGCGTGGGCCCCTGGGTCCACGTCCTGCCCCCGTCACGGGTCTCCAGGCTGCTCAGTCCGTATCCCATGTTCACCTCGGCGACTCCCTGCTCAGGGTGGGCGGCGAAGAACTGGACGGCCCGGAGTGACGGCGGGGTCACCACCCCTTGGACCTGCCATGTCTTACCCCGATTGGGGGAGGTGAGCAAGAGGGCCGCACCGTTGACCATCACCGTTCCCGCCGAGGACGACAAAGCAAAGCTCAGGATTGGAGCGCTGGCGGGATGAGCCGGTGTAGGGGTTCCGTGCCCATCGAGGCGCAATAATGCTTGGGCGCAGAAGAGGAAGGTCGAGCCGCACCGATCAGTGACTCCCCCTGCAACCAGGGCCTTGCCGGTGTGTGAGATGGCGACTCCGGCCAGGGGATATGCCGCCGATTTCGAGTAGAACGTCCGTCGCCAACTGCCCCCTCCGTTGCTGCTTGAGTAGACCTCCTGGTGCAGGTCGGCGGGCTCGCGGACTCCGGCTGAGCATGACAGTGTGCCTCCGACCGCCGTTGCGAAGTTGCCTGAGGTGGCGACGGCGGCGAGCGGAGCATCTGCGCTCACAAGCGTGTGGAACTTGGCTCCGGAGTCGCCGCTGCTGAGAAGCACTCCGCGGCTCCCGACCTGACCGGCCAGGAGAAGGGTACCCTGGGCCGTCACGGCCGCTCCCGCGACGAGCACGTTCGGCGGCAGACCGCGCAGCTCGGCCCACCCACCGGCAGACCTGTAGACAAACAGCGGCAGGCGAGCGGGGATGGAGGGTGGTCGGGGCTGTCCCATCCCCGGGGCGGGACAAGTTTGCGCCCAGAGGTTGAGAGCGGAGGGGAAGGCGACGCAGAGAGCTCCCGTGGCGTCGCAACTCAGGGAATCGTAGGTTGCGGGCGGCGATCCCCGTAACGGCGCGACCGTCCACCGAGAGGCGTCGGCTGGGCCCGAGATCTGCCACCAGCGGTTGGTTCCGCCGAGGGGATTGAAGCCCACCCCGAAGATCGACCCGTTGCCCAGGGTCACCGCTGACATGAGGTCCATCGGAATGTGATGCAGCCGCCAGGGCCCAGATGGACTGAGGCGGATCGCTACCAGATTGCAATGCCCGAAAAGCTCGGCGCCGGCTCCGGCAGCGGTTACGTAGCTGGCCAGGGGCCCGCCCGCGGCGCCAAGGCCCCCCGAGTTGCTCGGGTTCTGGCAGTCGATCTGGTTGGGCCCGACTCCGGCCGTGGTGAAAGATATGGAACGGGGGAAGTGGCCAGCGCTAGAGGTCAGTGCCGAGCCGCCCGCGCAACTCGAGAGGATCGCGGCGCAGGCAATTGCAAGGAAGAACCCGCCAGTGAGGATAGCCCACCTCCGCGATCGTCCCGTGGCAAGGGCTGCTTCCACGGGGATCTGAACGGCCAGCGCTCAACCGTGGTTTCGCGGACCTGCCACGGGGCACGCGGCGCGGCCGTCAGCGAAGTCGCCCGGGCGCAGGGTGGGTCTGTATCCGCAGCGACCGGCTGCCACCTCGGTCACGAGCTGGCCGCTCGATCAGCCCAGCCGCTGCCCCAGGCATTGGTGATTCGCCCCTTGGCTGACCGCACCAGGGATAGCCGGTTCTGAGCGGTGATCCCTTCGCCGCTGGTTACCGCGAGCGCCTAGGCGTGGGGCTCTCCCGCACCACAAACCACACGGTGTCCGGCACGTCGCTGCCGGCTACTGACTGGGTGAGAACCAAGGAGTGAGCTACGGGGTTGAACCTCGGATCAGAGTCTCCCCAAGTCTTAGCGTAGCTATACGTATTGATCTCGCGATCGAGCGCTAGCTGCTGAAGGCTTGAGTGGTGGGTGCCCTGCCCAACGGGGCTACAGGCACGTCCGAGGCGACCCTTTGTGGACCTCGGAACTGCGGAGATGCGTGGTTTGACGATGGAGCGTGATTGCGTCGTCGGACGACGCTTCGCGGTGGCCAAGTGGTGTTGTTCCGGCGTAGGACCGAACTTGCGGCTGGTCTTGTGGACTGGAGCGAAGGTCGCAGTCCTGATCTCATGATCTCGGCGCAGTTCCTTGCTAGCCGGAGACCAAGACACAGGCACCTCGCCGTCGGCCGCGAGGCGACGCAAGGTCTGTTGATGCAGACCCGTCATCTTGGCTGCTTCACCAATCCTTACGAGCTCCATGCTTCGAGTATACTACACACAGATGCACTAATACAAGTCGTCAACTGTCGACAAGACTGGCCGACGACGGCCGTGGCCTGGCCATCCACCGGGGTCACAGCACCTGCTTCGATGGGCTCGACGCCGCCGCTAACGAGCTGGCAGCTTGGACGGTGACCATGCTGCCGGCCGTCGCGGTGACCTCGAGGACCTGGGTCGATTGCTCCTGGGCCACCCCATTGTGGTCGAGGTCGAAGTTCCTCAGGCGGGATGGCGAGGGCGATGGTTTCCGACCGCTACCAGCGCCACGGGGCGGAACTGGCAGGGGAGCGCAACCCGATGAGTGGAGGCATGGGCCGGCTCAGCGGCGTGCGAGCAATGCTCCGCCACGGTCCCACTGCAGCGCGGCCCAGAAGCGTGGCGGCCGGGCTTGCGCATGCCGCCCTGCGGGCGGTGACCACGAATCCATCAGCAACTGGGCCGGTCCCCCCGGAGGCGGGGCAGGGGAGATGGTGGCGGCAGCAGTTCAGCGACGAGCATGGCCCCGATGAAAGTGGCGACCCCGATCGCCAGGGCCAGACCGTTGCCAACGGCCCGCAGGTTGATTATCGGGCGGCTTCCCCGAGCGGCGTCGCGTTGTTGCCGACCAGCGTAGCCAACTACTCCGACCGCTCATGCCTGGGGTCGCGCATGAGCAGGAGATCCCTGGTGATATCCATCTGACCGCGGTGCCGGGCCAGATCCTCGTGAATGTGGATCAGGGCACCTCCTTGGGTACTCCCTATCGGCAGCTTGGCCGTCTCGGGTCCGGAGCTGTTGGGTGGGGGATCGGCCGCCACCGCCCCTCGGACATCCCTGGCCAGTTGCTGCCGGGTTCGCCGGGTTCTAGCGACTAGGGGCGCGACTGGGCCGCTGGCGGTGAACTCGGCGGCCCGGTCCCGATCTGAGGGACGACCGGCGACCACGTGGCCACCCCAGAACTCGATCACGCCCAAGCAGTGGGTGAGGATCGCATAGGGTGAGTTGGAACCGACGGCTTCGAGCGAGGTGTTGGCGAGGTGGTCGCCCAGCTCCTCGACCATGGCCACCATCGCGTCGAGCTGCTCGTCGATGAAGTAGAGGTAATCGTCGTCTGAGATCATCTCGCGGCTCCAGATTCGGTGGACGGCGGCGGCCGTGACGGCGAGAATGCTACCTCTCCCAGGCACTCGTGGTCGCACCGGTCGGCTAGGTTTGGGTCCGGTGGTCCAGTTCCCGGCCCAAGCACTACCAGTTGGACGGCAGGCCGCAAACCTGCGACTGCTGTCTGCGACCGCGGTCTGCAGCTTCTGATGGCTGCGATAGGTGAGGTGGCATCCTGGGCTGGATGACCGCCAGACCATAGAATCGAGGTTCCAGCTCTCCGAGCCGGCGGCAGCATGTGAGCCGCGCTCAGCGATCGCCGCAGCGTCAGGGCACGATGCCCCACCTTAAGGAGAAGTGAGTGAGCGACCCGAAGGATCCAACCAGCGCTGCGACAACCACGGCCCTGGACAGCCACTGGCGGGGCGACCAGCCCCGGCAGTTGACGCCCGAGGTGCTCACCCGGCTGGAAGGCTACGCCGCCGAGATATTCGCCACCCTGGGGATGGATCTGAGGACTCCGGCGACGCGGGAGACCCCTCGACGCTTCATCAGGGCCATGGTCGACTCCACCCGGGGATACGACGGGGACGTGAAGTTGTTGACCGTGTTCCCGACGGAATGCCGAGGTGGACCGGACTGCCGGATCAGCCAGATCATCGAGGGGCCGATTCCGTTCTACTCGCTGTGCGAGCACCACGCCCTGCCATTCCACGGCTTCGCCCATGTGGCCTACATAGCCCACGAGCACATCGTTGGGCTCTCCAAGCTGACCCGGCTGGTCAACGTCTACGCCCGCCGGTTCACGGTCCAGGAACGTCTCGGGCAGGAGGTCGCCGACTGGATGATGGATCAGCTGCTTCCCCATGGGGTGGCCGTCCATCTCTCAGCCACCCATCTTTGCACCAGGATGCGCGGGGTTCGTGATGAGACCACGCGGACCAACAGCTCCTACTGGCGAGGGGCGTACGAGGCGGACCCGGCCCTGCGCCAGGAGTTCCTCAGCACGGTGAGCAGAGGCGCCCTCGCGTGAAGGGGACCGTGGTGGTGGGCTGGACCGGTGGCGCCTTGGGCCGCGCCGTGGTGACGGCCCTGCTCCTGGACAGTCAGAAGGTGGGGCAATCGGCAGGCCGGGGCACGAGACCGGAGCGGATCGCGAG
Source organism: bacterium (assembly GCA_021795235.1). Lineage (GTDB taxonomy): Bacteria > Chloroflexota > Dormibacteria > Aeolococcales > Bog-877 > AG-12. The sequence goes on along the minus strand of JAJYPP010000005.1, from coordinate 53,863 downwards.
GTGCGGGCCGGCCGTTCGGTTGGTCTGCTGGGCGGCGATCTCACCGACCCCAGCTCCGGGGCCGGGGTCCGGGAGGCCTTCGACCGCGTCGGCGAGGTTGCCGCGCTGGTGGATGTGGTGTGCGGGTTCCAAGCCGGGACCATGGCTACCACGCTGGCGCAGGCTTACCCCCAGAGCTTTGCGACCAAACTGGACTCCGTCTGGTGGTCCCGCCACGAGGCGGTGTCCCGGCTCAGCCGCCGACAGGATGGTGCCCTCGTCAACGGTGCATCTAGCGCGGCTCTCAATGGCGGGGCCGGCAGTGCGGCCCACACCGTTTCCAAGGCCGCTGCGGTCCGACTCACCGAGGTCTTGGCTGGGGAGCTGGCACCGCACAGGGTGCGCGTCAATGCTGTCCTGCCGGCGGTCCTCGATATCCGGCCAAACCGGGTCGGCACTGGGAAGTCTCCGCCGAGAACGGTCCCGCCCGATGGCATCGCCAAGGTGATCGCAGTCCTGGACAGCGCGGACGGCTGGCCGATCAGCGGAGCCGCGGCCCCCGTCTATGGGTGGGCGTAGCTTGCTGGAGATGTTGTTCCAGCAGGAGGGGCTGCCGGAATACCCGCTGCCCCCAGGGTTGAGGTCCATGTACGGCGGCGGGCTGGGGTTCCAGGAGCCCGTGCTGTACGCCAATCTGGTGGCGAGTCTCGATGGAGTGGTCACGGTACCCGGCCGGGCGCATGTGGGGTCGACACTCTCGGCCCACAGCTCGGCTGACCGCTTCTCGATGGCACTGCTCCGAGCCTGTGCCGACGCAGTCGTGATCGGAGCCGGAACCCTGCGAGACAGTCCCGGCTCCCTGTGGACGGCGGAGAGAGCCTATCCGAAGCTAGCCAGTGAGTTCTCGTCATTGCGGCAGAGCCTCGGTCGGGTAGCCGTGCCTCAGCTGGTGGTGGTGACCCGGTCTGGCGACCTGGACCCATCTCATCCCGCGCTGCGGTCCGGCCCACTGGTGGTGGCCCCGGAGGCCAGGGCGGGCGACCTGCGAGGTCGGCTCCATGGGGCGACCTCGTTTCTCACCTACCCGGGATCTCAGCTCGATTGGCGGTGGTTGCTGGCCGAGCTGAAGTCTAGACGGCTTCTTACCGTGCTCTCTGAGGCGGGCCCGCGTTCCACGGGCCAATTGATCGAGTTGGACCTCTTGGATGAGCTGTTCCTGACTTTGGCGCCGACTGTGGCCGGAGAGCCCGCCGATGGGGGAAGGGGAGGGTTTGCACCGGGCGTGGACCTCCTGGGCAGCGGCGCGGCCCGGGCCCGGATGCTGGCGGTCCGGCGGGCGGGTGATCACCTCTTCCTGCGCTATCAGCTCCAGCGCCCCGCTCAGCAGCGCTCGCCTGCGAACTTGACCATGTGACGAGTGCAAGCCCCCGCTTCTGGCGTGGGGTCGAGCGAGTCACGGAGTGGGACGATGAAAGCTCGATGCGCAGCATGGCGCCAGCCCCACAACTTCGGGGTGGGTCGGCATCGAGCGGCATGCAACCCACGGGTCAGCTGCTATGCGGCGGCACCGCAAGCGGGGCTCCCGGACGGAGTGGGTCGGCTCGAACCCGGTACAACCACGGTCTGCGGCGACGGCTGGGAAAGCCGCCCATGAGACAACCGAGGCGAGACGGGAATCCCCCCGATCTATCCGTGGGGAGGAGTCAATCTGGCTCGATCTCGGAGCCCTAGCGGCTCGCCAAGCGCCTGGTCGAGCCGTGGTCGTGAGCCACGCAGGCAGGAGAACGGTGGCGCTCGGACGGGCCAGCCATGTAGAGTGTCGCTCATTCGGTGGACGGTGGTCGTTCCAGGGAGGTGCAGCCGATGACTCACGACCCGTCGCTATGCATTGTTCCTCCCGGAAATTGCAAGTATTAGGCCGCTCGTCCCTCAAGCGGCTCTCTTGAGCTGATCGCCACGGGCGGGCGCCTCCCAGTTGGAGGTCTCGCTTGACCGCTAATTCACAGGACGACTTCACCGTCTTGGCCGACCTGGGCTGGGACGCCGCGCGTGCCGCCGAGCTAGCCGAGCTGGCAGTGCCGCAGGGTGAGATGGGGCGGGTTTCCCGAGTTGACCGGGCCGTCTGCACCGTGCTAGGCCCACACCCACGGCGGGTTAGGTACGGAAGTCATGGGGTGGCCACGGGAGATTGGGTGGTCGCAGCGCCCGGTACGCTGACTGCGGACCCCTGGCAGGTTCGTAGCGTCCTCACCCGGCGGTCGTCGTTCAGCCGCCTTGCGTCGGGGGAGCGAGCCCAGGAGCAGGTGGTCGCGACCAATGTCGATGTCGTACTGCTCGCCCAGGCGCTGGATCGCGAGCTCAACATTCACTCCCTCGAGCGCTATCTGACGTTGGCCTGGAACAGCGGGGCCCAGCCGGTCGTGGTGCTCACCAAGGCGGACTGCCGGAGTCGGGAGGAAACCACGGAATTCGTCGGACGCGCCACCGAGGCCGCTGGCGCTGCTCCGGTGCTGGCCGTCAGCACGGTGACCGGGGCCGGTGTCACAGAGCTGACCGACCTATGGCTGAGGAGAGGTCGCACCCTGGCTTTGGTGGGCCCCTCCGGCGCTGGAAAGTCGACCCTGGTCAACAAGATCATCGGGTCGGAGGCCATGGCCACTGCCGGGGTCAGGGCCGATGGCAAGGGCCGGCATACCACGACCCACCGGGAACTGCTGATTGTGCCCGGCCGCGGGATACTCCTGGACACCCCGGGTATGCGCGGCCTGGGGCTGTGGGGCTCGGCGGAGGGCCTGGAGAGGACATTCCCGGACCTGGAGCTGTTGGCGACGGCATGTCGGTTTCGCGACTGTGCTCATGATCGGGAGCCGGGCTGTGCCGTCACCGCAGCGGTCCGAGCGGGGAGCATGTCATCGGACCGGCTTGAGAGCTGGCGGAAGTTGGGGCGTGAACAGCTCTCAGTGGCCGCCCGTCAGGGCGACCTCTCCCTTCAACACCAGGAGCGAGAGCGGTGGAAGGGTCTGACCAAGAACAACCGCCAAGGTCGGTGAGGACAACCGCGCTGAGGTCGGTTGGCCCGGACCAGGACGGATCTGCTCGTGGCGGCGGTCGAAGGAGGCCAGATCGGACCCACCCCGGGGTTTCTGACTCCGAAGCTGTGGGCTTGAAGGCAGGGACCCATTCTCGTGACAAGCCCGCCGGCGGGGGGGGGGGCACAGTTGCTCATACGACGTGCCATAGATTGGTGCTGATGAGCTTCAGGGGCGGTGGCCACTGCCCAAAATCTCGGTGATCGGCCGGACATAGCCAGCCAAAGCGGTGTAGCTGACGCCGCGGCCCCGCCCGCCATTGGCAGCGACGGCCAGGCCGCTGGATCATCCGGCGCCGTGGCAGGGAGCGTAAGACCAGAGCCAACGGCTCGGGCGGCACCCGATGAGGCCAAGACCCGTGAGGGAACCCCGAGAAGGGGTGCCACAGGAGCGCGCAAATCGGAACTTTGGGCAGCCGTTGACTTCGAGCCGACTTCGGTAAGCCAGCAGGCTGTAGGCAGAACTGCCTTGTATCAACGGGTCCTCTCGCCGCATTGTGGAGTGAGTCCAAGGGACCTGTAGTCAGAAAAAGGCGATGGCACTCAAGTTCAATGGAACTCGCCCTGCTCGCCAAAGTTCCGGCTAATGGGGTTCACTCCGCGGCAACGGTTACATATCGATTACCGACCGGAGCGTCCGCTCGCAGCCCTTTCCGAGAAGGAAAGGGGGTGGTGAGTGCCGTCGGAGCCGCGCAGCTCAGCTGCCGGATCTCAACAGCACCTGCCGGGCAATCATCTCTTCGGTGCACCCAGCGGAGGCGCTGCCTACACTCGGAGTGAATGGTCCGGGCCGCAGTAGGCACGGTGAATGGCGCCGGCCCGTGGGTCCGGGCCGCCCATTCGGAAGCCAGGAGGCGAGATGATCGGAGAGAAAGTTCAGCAGTTCCAAGGCAAGCACACAGACCTGGGTCAACTCCAGGGCCAGATCGAGAGCTACCTCAAGTCCGAGGGGTTCACGGTACAGACCTCGCCCGGGGGCACTCACGGGTACGTTCTGCAGGCGAAGAAGGGCGGTTTCCTGGCGGGGCTCATCGATGCCGACCGAGCGCTCACCATCCTCATCTCGGGTGACCCGGATGACTTCACAGTGCGGACCGGCGTCGGCAAGTGGCTGGAGCGCCTCGGGATCGCCGCCGTGGAGACGCTGCTCATCTCCGAGCTGTTTCTGGTTGTGGACGTGGCGGAGATGGCGTGGAATGTTGAAATCGAGGAGAAGCTCGCCAAGAAGGTCGCCTCACTGGTAGGTTGACCCTCTGGGGTGGGAGAGGTCCTGACCTCTCTCATCCCTGGCGCCCACTTTGCGCTGCCTGGGCTCATGCGGGCTGTCAGTGGTGGGGAACAGTTGCTCGTAGGACGTGCTGTGGCTAGCGGTGATGAACTTGAAGGAGCGACAGCCGCTTTCCGAATATGCGTGACAGGCTGGGCCTAGCCAGCAAATTTGACCACTCCCAGACGGCCGTCCTTCTTCGCGGCCATGCTCCCCAAATTCGGGCCGGCCGGGAGCGATGGCCCGTTGCAGGTCACGGCTTTGGGCCTGGTGGGGTGGGGTGGGGTGGCACTGGTCGCGGCCTGCGAGGTCCGAGCCGAGGGCGGGGAGACGGCTGGTCTGAATGCGAGTGCTGACCGCGGGCCTCCGAGTTGGCCTGGCTCTGACGGGGCCGGGAGTTGTGGCAGGTCAGTTGCTCCGGGGCGCCTGCCACCTCTCTATCATCGGCTGTGCCCATGATCCCTACCGTCCGCGGCGCCTCTGAGGGAGAGCTTCTCTGGCAGCCGGGCCCCGAACTGATCTCGGCCTCGACGATGTCCCGGTTCCGTGATCAGGTCCAGACCTGGCATGGAGTGCAGCTGCCCGAGTACGAGACCCTCTGGGAGTGGTCAACCACTGAGTTGGAGCAATTCTGGTCCAGCCTTCGGAGGTTCTTCGATGCGTTCTCACCGGTGGGGACCAAGTCCATTCTCGGGGAGGACACGATGCCCGGAGCCGAATGGTTCTCGGGAGCCGTGGTCAACTATGCCAAGCGGGCTCTTGAAGGTATCCGCGACGATCAAGAGGTCTTGGTCTGTGTGCGTGAGGACGGCCTGACCCGTAGGCTGAGCGGGGAGCAGCTGAGAGCTGAGGTGGCCGCCTTCGCCGCTTACCTGAGGGCATCCGGGGTGGGGCCGGGCGAGCGAGTGGCGGCCTATCTGCCCAATGCTCACGAGGCGGTCGTGGGCCTCCTCGGTAGCGCCGCAGTAGGGGCGATCTGGTCGAGCTGCTCCCCGGACTTCGGGGAGAGAGCGGTGTTGGACCGATTTCAGCAGATCGCTCCGGCCGTGCTCGTCGCCGCGGACGGCTACGTGTACGCGGGCAAGACCTTTGACCGCCGCGAGGTGGTGGCACGGCTTCGAGCCGGGTTGCCATCTCTGCGCCGAGTGGTGGAGGTCGCGTACCTCTACGGCGACCAGACGCCCAGCCGGGGGGCCCAAACCTGGAATCAGGTGATGGCGAGTCCAGGCCAACTGGAGTTTGAGCCCCTCCCGTTCGCCCACCCGCTGTGGATTGTGTACTCCTCGGGCACCACGGGGCTACCCAAGCCCATCGTCCACAGCCAGGGCGGCATCCTGTTGGAACATCTCAAGGCCCTCGGCCTCCACGCCGACATAGGACCGTCCAGCCGCTTCTTTTGGTTCACCACCACCGGATGGATGATGTGGAACTACCTGGTGAGCGGCCTCCTTCTCGGCGCCAGCGTGATCCTCTACGACGGCAGCCCAGCCTGGCCCAGCCCGGATCGGTTATGGAGTCTGATCGAGGCGGAGCGGATCACCCACTTCGGAACCTCAGCTGGCCACATCGCGGCGTCCATGAAGTCTGACCTGCACCCGGCCACTTCCATGGACCTCTCCACGCTGCGGTTCGTGGGGTCCACCGGCTCTCCGCTGTCGCCGGAAGGCTTTCGCTGGGTCTACGACCGCGTGAAGCCGGGGGTTTGGCTCTCCTCGCTCAGTGGGGGCACTGACCTCTGCACGGCCTTCCTGCTGGGGAGCCCGTGGCTACCGGTGCGGGCAGGGGTCATCCAGTGCCGTGCTCTGGGAGCTCGCGTGGAGGCTTTCGACGCCGCTGGCCAACCCGTGGTGGACGAGGTCGGGGAGCTCGTGATAACCAAACCCATGCCATCGATGCCAATCGGGTTCTGGGGCGACGGCGACGGCTCCAGGTATCGCGCCAGCTACTTCGGCACTTTTCCCGGGGTGTGGCGCCATGGCGACTGGATCAAGATCCGACCCGATGGGGGCGCCGTCATCTACGGCCGGTCCGACTCGACCATCAATCGGCACGGGGTGCGCATGGGCACGGCGGAGATCTATCGGGCGGTGGAGGAGATGTCGGAGGTGCTGGACTCCCTGGTCGTCGACCTTCCTCGTTCCGACGGGGACACTTTCATGCCCCTGTTCGTCGTGGTGGCTCCCGGACGCGAGCTGGACAAGGTCCTGGAGGCCGCGATCCGGCGCCGGGTCCGGGAGCAGGTGTCACCCCGGCATGTGCCTGACCTGATCGTGGCGGTGGCCGAGATTCCCAAGACTCTGAGTGGAAAGAAGCTGGAGATTCCCGTGAAGCGCATCCTCCAAGGCGAGGCCCCGGAGCATACCGTGAGTCTGGAGGCTGTGCAGAATCCCATGGCTCTGGAGCCCTTCGTGAAGCTGGCCCGGGAAATGACTGCTCCCGGCCGGGATGACCCGCGCCTAGCCTCCGTGCCGAGGTGAGACCAGGGGAGCGCGCTGGTCCATGGCGCCGTCATGGGTTCTCCGACGGCCAGGCGGCCGCGAAGCCCTGGTCGGCTGGCGGCAGGGGCACGGCCGGTTGTATCGCGCATGGGCTTGGCGGTCCCGCCGGCGCTGGTGATCCTGAGCCGCCCCGAGGTCCCCGCCATCTTGCCGTCTGGAACTTGACCGATCCGCGGGGCTCTCTACCGGCGCATGGCCATGCCGGGCCAAGTCGGTGGTCGCGACGGCTTCATCGAAGCAGAGCGGAGCTGCTGCAGCTGGGCGTGGGGACCGCCGCCCATTGCCGATGGAGGGCGCACCCCCACCAGCCCTCGCCTCGGGTCCATCCGTGGGGCGGTTCGTCTTGCCCGCTGGCCCCGACCCTGAGCCGTCGACGCTCGGAAGACGCGGCGAGTTGCCCTCGTCAAAGTCTCGTAAAGATTTGGCTCTGCCCAGTTAAGACCACGCCAAGCCCCTTGCCCCTGGGCCGGGCGGTGCGCTATCAGTGGGGGCAGGTAATCAAGGCCGCTCGTCCGGCCGCAGAGAGGAGGCCAAAGTGACCTGGCAGGGAGTGGTCCAGATCTTTTTGCTGTTGGCGGTCGTGGCTGTGCTCGCCCGCGTCCTGGGGGGCTACATGTACCGGGTCTTTGAGGGCGGACACACTTTCCTGGACCCGGTCTTGGTCCCCGTCGAACGCGCAGTCTATAGAGCCTGTGGCATTAGGGCCGACGAAGAGATGCGTTGGACCGCCTACCTCCGCGACCTTCTGATTGTCAATGCGGTCGGATTCGCCCTGCTGCTTGCGCTCCTTGGCCTGCAGCAATTCCTACCCTTGAATCCGGCTCACCAGCCCCGCGTCCCCTTCTGGGTGAGCCTGAACACTGCCATCAGTTTCGTCTCGAACACCAACTGGCAGGTCTATGGCGGCGAGGCCACCATGAGCTACCTCACCCAGATGTGGCTGACGGTCCAGCAGTTCTTGTCGCCGGTCACCGGCATCTGCCTCTTCCTGGTGGTGGCCCGTGGTTTCGCGCGCCACCAGACGGGTACCCTCGGCAACTTCTGGCACGACTTCGTGCGGGCCCTGCTGTGGGTGGCCGTGCCCTTGGCGATCTTGGGGGCGATCGTGCTGGTGGCGCTGGGTAGCCCGCAGAACTTCAGTGCCTACCTGCACTTGACCACCCTTCAAGGGGGCCACCAGGTCATCGCTCAGGGCCCGGTTGCATCCATGACCTCCATCATGCAGCTGGGCGACAACGGTGGCGGGTTCTTCAACATGAACGCGGCGCAGCCGTATGCGGGCCCGAGCGTGCTGGCCCTCGTGGTCCAGCTTCTAATGGGCTTCGCCGTGCCCGCCGGCTGCATCTATCTGTTCGGCAAGATGATCAAGGACGTCCGGCAGAGCTGGGCCTTCTACGCGGTCATGGCGATCATGTTCTTGGCCGGCGCACTCCTGCTCTACCACTCCGAGGCCGTGGGCAATCCCATCATCAACCACCTGGGAGCTGCGGGCCACGCCAATTGGGTGGGCAAGGAGACTCGCTTCGGCATCGGGACGACCTCGCTCTTCGAGAACTCGACCACCGCGGTGTCGTGGGGGTCAGTCGCGGCGTCCAACGATAGTCTGACTCCGCTGGGCGGAATGGTGACCCTGTTCAACATGATGACGGGCGAGGTCATCTTCGGTTCGTGGGGTGTGGGCATGGTTGGGATGATCGCCTACGCGGTGCTGGCCGTCTTCCTGGCTGGCCTGATGGTCGGGCGCACGCCTGAGTTCCTGGGTAAGAAGATAGAGTCGTTCGAGGTCAAGATGTCGGTGCTGGCCATGATCGTGCCCAGTTTCGCGATCCTGATCCTGGCCGCCATCTCGGTGCTGACGACCGCGGGTCGGGCGGGGATACTCAATCCCGGCCCCCACGGACTATCGGAAGTCCTCTATGCCTTCAGCTCGGGGGTGGGCAACAACGGTTCGGCGTTTGGGGGTCTCAACGCGGCCAGTCCCTGGTACGCCGGGACGGTGAGCTTGGCGATGCTGCTGGGAAGGTACCCGATGTACATCCCACTGGTGGCGATGGCAGGAGCGTTGGCCCGGAAGCAGCGCATTCCCGTAACCGCTGGCACCTTCCCCACCCACACACCGCTCTTTGTGGGCCTGCTCACCGGGACGGTGGTGGTGGTGGGCGCTCTGGTCTTCTTCCCGGCGTTGGCGCTGGGCCCGCTGGCAGAGCAGTTCATCATGCAGGCCGGCCATGTTTTCTGATGACCACGCCAGGGACAGTGGCCCGCTCACGGGGAGGCCCGCGAAGTGAATGCTGACAGCGAGACGCCCACGGCAGTGATGGAACCGGCAGAGGCTGCCAGCAAGCCGCGTCAGCAGTCCTTCTGGAGTTCCGAGTCGGTGCGGCGGGGCGCGCGCCAGGCGTTTGCCAAGCTCAATCCCAGGACCCTGGTTCGCAATCCAGTCATGTTCGTGGTGGAGGTGGGCAGTGCGTTCACCACCGTCGACGCCGGGCGTTACGCGATTGCTGGCAATATGGCCCAGTTCTCCTTCGTCCTCCAGATCTCCCTGTGGTTGTGGCTGACCGTCCTGTTCGCGAACTTCGCCGAGGCCATGGCAGAGGGGAGGGGCGAGGCCCATGCCCAGTTCCTGCGCCAGTCGCGAACCCAGACGACCGCGAACCGGGAAAGGGCCGACGGCACCGTCGAGGTGGTTGGCGCATCAGACCTGCGGAAGGATGACGTCGTTCACGTCAGCACCGGCGACGTGATCCCGGGAGACGGCGAGATCATCGCCGGCATAGCCGCCGTGGACGAGTCCGCGATCACCGGCGAGTCCGCACCGGTGATCAGAGAGTCCGGCGGCGACCGCAGCGCTGTCACCGGCGGCACGCGGGTGATCTCGGACAGCTTGACCATACGTATCACCGCTTCCCCGGGGGAGTCCTTCCTGGACAAGATGATCACCCTGATCGAGTCTGCCAAGCGTCAGAAGACCCCCAACGAGATCGCTCTCGCTCTCCTGCTCGCCGGACTCACGCTGATCTTCCTGATAGTGGTGGTCACCGTGGCCCCGTTCGCGGCCTATTCCCACGCCACGGTCTCAGTCACGGTGTTGATCGCCCTGCTGGTGGCGCTGGCGCCGACCACGATCGGCGGCCTCCTTTCCGCTATCGGCATCTCTGGCGTCAACCGCCTCTTCGAGCGCAATGTTCTGGCCCTCTCAGGCAGAGCGGTGGAGGCTGCGGGCGACGCCAACGTGATCATGCTGGACAAGACCGGGACTCTCACCCTGGGTAACCGCCAGGCCACCGAGTTCGTGCCTGCGGAGGGTGTCACCGCCGCTGACCTGGCCGAGGCCGCTCAGCTCTCGTCCCTGGCCGACGAGACTCCGGAGGGGCGGTCGGTGGTGGCGCTGGCAGAGGCCCAGTACGGACTCAAGGAGCGTGCCCCAGGAGCTGCTGAGGACATGATTTTTGTGCCCTTCACGGCCGAGACCAGGATGAGTGGTGTGGATGTCCAAGGGCGGCAGATCCGCAAGGGCGCGGTGGACTCGGTGGTGGGCTGGTGCGGGCAGGCGCCGGACCCTGCTCTGCGAGAGCAGGTGGGACGGATAGCGGGTACCGGGGGTACCCCTCTGCTGGTCGCGGAGCCCGGGCGCATCCTGGGAGCGATTCATCTCAAGGATGTGGTCAAGCAGGGGATCCGTGAGAAGTTGGAGTCGCTCCGCCAGGCCGGGATTCGAACCGTGATGGTGACCGGCGACAATCCGGTCACCGCGGCCGCGGTGGCGGCAGAGGTCGGGGTTGATGACTTCCTGGCTGAGGCGACCCCGGAGCGGAAGATGGAATACGTGAAGTCCATGAAGGCCGAGGGGTACATGGTCGCCATGGTCGGGGACGGGACCAATGACGCTCCCGCGCTGGCCAGCGCGGACGTTGCGGTCGCGATGAACACCGGGACCATGGCCGCGCGCGAAGCGGGCAATATGGTGGACTTGGACTCCCAACCGACCAAGCTCATCGAGATCGTGGAGGTGGGCAAGCAAATCCTGATCACCCGGGGAGCGCTTACCACCTTCTCGGTCACCAATGACGTGGCCAAGTACTTCGCAATAATTCCCGCGATGTTCATGGTGGCATACCCAGGTCTGAATGCGCTCAACATCATGCAGCTCACGTCACCCCAGACTGCCATCCTCTCGGCCATCATCTTCAACGCGCTGGTGATCCCTGCGCTGATTCCGCTGGCGCTGCGCGGGGTGCGCTATCGCCCGGCTAGTGCGGCGGTGATTCTGCGCAAGAACCTGCTCATTTACGGGCTGGGAGGTCTGGTGGTGCCGTTTGCGGGCATCAAGTTGATCGACGTCATAGTGACGGCCCTACACCTGGTCTCGACGGTGCGATGATGGCTACCAACTACCGCTGGCACCTGTCGGAATCGCTATCCGTGGGGCGGGCCAGTGCATGGCTGCAGCGGGGGCGCCGGGACCGAGAACCGTTTGGACTAGCGGAGGTGGCACGATGACTTTGCGGAGCATTTGGTCGGCGGTCCGCTTGGTGATCCTCGCGTCCCTGGTTCTGGGGGTCGGATACACCTTCTTGATCACGGGGGTGGCCAGCGCGGTCTTCCCGCACCAGGCTGCCGGCAGCCTGGTTACCTCTAATGGTCGGGTCGTGGGGTCACGCCTGATCGGACAGGAGTTCACCTCCCCGGGCTTCTTCTGGGGACGTCCCAGCGCCACCACGCCGGCCTACAACGGCGCCTCATCAGCAGCCAGTAACCTGGGCCCGACCAACTCGTTGCTTGTCGCCCATGTGAAGGCGCGCCTGCAGGCCTTCCTCAAGGCGAATCCGGGAGTGCGCGCGAGCCAGGTGCCGCTCAGTTTGTTGGAGAGCTCGGGCAGCGGTCTGGACCCCGACATCACCCCGGCTGCGGCGTTGGTCCAAGTGCCCCGGGTGGCTCGGGCCGACCATGTGAGTCAGAGTCGGCTACGGGCTCTGATCCATCAGTACACGAAGGGACGGTTCCTGGGAATCTTCGGCGGTTCGTACGTGAACGTGTTGGAGCTGAACGTAGCGGTCCAGAAGCTCAGCCGCTCCTGAGTGCATGCAAGGAGGTATCCCCAAGTGGTCGTGTTGGAGTGGGGCGCAGGGGCGCTGGTCGTGATCGGTCTCTTTTGGCTATTCGATGTGTACGCGCGAGCTTGCGACAGGTTGTGAAGCAGTCAGCCCCAGTACATCACTGGATTGGAGGCTCGTGGCTATGAGCGGGATCGAGTGGGTGGGTTTGGTGGTCAGTGTTGGGTTGGTGGCATTTCTCTTCTACGCGATGCTGTATCCTGACCGCCTCTGAGCACCCGGTCATAAGTCTTGTCCTTGGGCAAGACGCTGGTCAGGTCCGGCAGCCACCACCGGTGCGCCGGCGCCGTCCCCTCGGGCGAGTGCCGTTGGGAGCTTATCCGGAGTGGTAGGAGGTGCCGACCCGGCACTTTGCCGAGCAGCCCGGCGCCTCCTGGCGCTGGTCTGTGCCCTCCCGTCGCGACGTCTGCGGAGACGTTCTGGCGGAGCAGCACTTGACTCGGCCCGGGCTGCCCTGGGATCTGGCCAGGGCGAGCCTGGCAGCTTGGTAGTGGGCCCGGGCCGTGCCCGGGTCGAGGGGATCGAGGAAGGTCACGAACGCCCCCAGAGCCGCCGCCACCAGGTCCCGGCCTCCGACCAGACCACAGCCGGGGCGGCGGTGCGTGCGATCGGCCAGGGTCTTGGGCACTCTGGTTGCGCGCAGGCAGTGCTGGGACAGCGCGGTGGGGCGGGTGGCGGTCCTGAGCAGGCCGGTGCCCGAGCTGAGGGTGGCAACCGCCTGAGCCTCGGCGGCAATCGCCCCACCAGTCGGCCGGGGGTGAAGGCCAGCATCCCGCGTCCCAGCGGCGCGCCCACAATCTCGGACCACCTTCCTCAATGGCCCTACCAGGCTGAGCCACCGCGGTACCTGCGCCCCCAGCCCAGCCCGTTGCCTCCGCATCCGGGCGCCTGCCGCCTCCAGATCAAGGACAGAACTTATGGCCAGCTGCTTGGAGTGGCGGGCCGTTCATGGTCCCCGGCCCATGGCCCTACCCGGGTACGCTGGCAGTGTCGGTGGGTCGGTCGCGAGTGGCCGGGACTGGGGATGTCGAAGTGACGCAGTCGGTATTCGGGATGGGTCCTGGGGAGGTCAGGCGAGCCTCGCCCCGGGGTAGCCTGGGGATCTATCTGGGCTACGCCCCCGGTGTGGGCAAGACCTGGGCCATGTTGAGCGAGGGTCGGCGCCGTCGCGCTCGTGGCACCGACGTGGTGGTGGCGGTCCTGGATCCGCACGGCCGGGGGCGCACGGCGCTGGAGGCAACGGACATGGAGGTGGTCCCCTGCCTCCGGGTGGACGGCATTGACGAGATGGATGTCGAAGCTGTACTGCGCCGGCGTCCCCAGGTGGCCCTGGTGGATGAGTTGGCTCACAAGCATGCCGCGAGGGGCCGCCAAGGCCAGCGCTGGGGGGAGGTCTCCCGCCTGCTGGAGGCCGGGATCGATGTCATATCCACGCTCAACATCGAACACTTGGACTCGCTGGTGGACGTGGTGGCTCAGATCACCGGGACGGCGGCGGCGGACACCATCCCCGACGCGGTGGTGCGATCGGCTGACCGGATTGAGCTCATCGACATGGCCCCGGAGGCACTGAGGCGCCGCCTCGCTCACGGCAACATCTACCCTCCTGAGCAGATCGATGCCGCACTGGGCGACTACTTTCGCCTGGGCAACCTGGCCGCTCTCCGGGAGCTGGCCCTGCTTTGGGTGGCCGACCGAGTCGATGAGTCCTTGGAGCGCTACAAGGACGATCACGGGATCTCCGAGCGGTGGGAAACGCGCGAGCGCGTGGTTGTGGGCGTAGCTGGTGAAGTGGAGGACTTGGAGCGAATCCGGCGGGCCAGCCGGATGGCCATGAGAAACAAGGGTGACCTGCTGGCCGTCAACGTGCAGACGTCCCGGCGTCCGTACCGCGGCCGGGCCACCTCGCTGCAGGCCCAGCGTGATCTGGTGGCGGGGTTGGGGGGGACCTTTCACGAAATCCGTGGGCGCGACGTCGCGGGCGCCCTGCTCGCCTTCTGCAGCGCTCAACGGGCCACCCGCTTGGTGGTGGGAGTTTGCCGCGGGTCAGGGCCGGCAGGATGGCCCTGGCGATCTGTTCTGGGCAACCTGTTTCGCGGGGCAGGTCAGTTGGACCTTCACGTCATCTCCCACGGTGCGGCAGCCCGGCACCGGGTTGCCCTGATCGGGTGGACCGGACAGCTCCGGCTGGGCCGCGGCCTGGTGGCATGGGCTCTGGGGGCGATCGTGGTGGTGGTGACGGTGGCGGCCGAGTCCTCGGGGGCGTTGGTTCAAGTCCTGGCGGCCCTGCCCCCGGTAGCGGCGCTCGCGCTGGTGGGGGGGCCACGGCGCGCTTTGGCTGCCGGAGCCGTGGCGCTTGGTACTGCTGGCCTCATCGATGCACAGCTACCCCATTTGGTGGGACCCAGCGTGGGTGGGGCAGCGACCGTGGCGTTGGTTCTGGTGAGCAGCTCCGCGGTGGTGCTGCAGGGGATGACCCTGATGAACTTGGGGTCGCGGCGAGCCCGCTTTGAAGCTGAGGCACTGGCTCGTACGGCTGCCCACCTCCAGTGCGGTGTGGGTGCGTTGGACCGGATCGTCGAGGACTTGCGAGTCAACCTGGGCATGGAGAGCGTGGCGGTGCTGGCGCCAGCGGCGGGTGGCTGGCGCGTCCTGGCCGCCCGGGGCCCGGCGCCGCCGGGATCCCCAGACGAGGCGGACGAGAGTCTGAAGATTTCCGAGGGCCTCACAGTGGCACTGAGGGGAGGAGCCCCCAGCGCCGCGGACCAGCGTCTGCTCCAGACAAGTTCGGCCCTGGTCGGAGTGGCGGCGGAACTGGCGCGACTGGAACGTGAGGCTCGTGAGGCTGCCAATCTGGTCGCCAATGAGGGCCTCCGGGGCGCCACGCTGGCGGCAGTGTCGCACGACCTGCGGACGCCCTTGGCGTCCATCAAGGCAGCCGCGAGCAGCCTCTTGGACGATGGCGTCGAGTGGACAGATGAAGCCGAGCACGAGCTACTCGCCACCATCAGCTCTGAGGCCGACCGGTTGGGCACCCTGGTGGGAAACCTGCTTGACATCAGCCGGCTGCAGGCGGGGGCGGTCCGGCTCGCCAGCCACCCTTTGAGCCTCGACGGAATAGTGGCGGCTGCCCTGGCCGGACGCCACGACCCCAGCGGCTCCCTGCGAGTCCGGGTTCCCGAGTCCCTCGTGCCCGTGCTCGGAGACCCGACACTGCTGGAGCGAGCGGTGGCCAATGTTGTGGACAACGCGCTGAAATGGTCCCCGCGTGATCGTCCCGCAGTCTTGGAGGCGGGGGTAGTGCGGGACCGTGTCATCCTGAGGGTGGTCGACCACGGCCCCGGAATAGCCCCAGAAGATCGCCTGGCGGTATTCCGGCCCTTTCAGCGGCGCGGTGATTCTCCACGCGGTAGCGGCGTCGGACTGGGCCTGGCCGTGGCTCGTGGATTCGTGACTGCGATGGGAGGAACCCTGGAGGTGGAGGACACGCCTGGTGGGGGTTGCACCATGGTGTTTCGACTTCCCGTAGCTTCCTACCCAGCCCGGACGGAGATCGTGGCGACGGCGTGAGCACCATCCTGCTGGTGGATGACGAGCCCGCCTTTCTGCGGGCCCTCTCAACCATCCTGCGCGCCCACGGGTTCAAGGTCGAGGCCTGTGCGACGGGCGAGGAGGCGCTGAGGAGTGCCCCTGCCAGCCATCCGGATCTCGTCATCCTGGACCTGGGGCTACCTGGGATCGACGGCAGCGAGGTGGTCTGTGCGCTGCGGGCATGGTCACAGATGCCGGTCCTGGTCCTCTCGGCGCGTGCGAGCGAGGAGGAGAAGGTGGCAGTGCTGGATGCCGGGGCGGACGACTACGTCACCAAACCCTTCGCGATGAACGAACTGCTGGCCCGCATTCGAGCTGCGCTGCGGCGCGCGGCGCCGGCCGCCGAGGCCGCGGTGGTGCAGACCGATGACTTCGCCGTCGACCTGGCCAAGAAGCTGGTGACGCTGAGGGGGGGCGAGATGGTCCGTCTCACACCCACTCAGTGGCACTTGGTGGAGACGTTGGTACGGCATTCGGGCAAGCTGGTCTCCCAGCGGCAGCTGCTCGAGGAAGTGTGGGGGCCTCACCACGTGGGCCAGTCCAACTACCTGCGGGTGTACATGGCCCAGATTCGAGGCAAGCTTGAGCCGATCCCATCGCGGCCACGGTACTTCTTGACAGAGCCGGGGATGGGGTACCGGTTCGTGGCCTGAGCAGGCCGGGCGGAAGTGCTCTGGGGGGCGCGTTCAGGGACATCGGGTCGCGGGACAGTGCCAGCGCCTGCTCCGCAGCCGACCCCGAGTGACCCACATCAAACAGGCACGAGAGCTGGCCCTGAAGGCATCCCCCCGTAGTCGGAGCGGCACTGGATAATCAGGTTGCAATCCGACGGAGGAGCCACCAATGACTGACAGCTCAGCCGCCCTGACCACTGCCAGCGCCAGCGCTCCGGCAAGAGGACGGCTGAAGGTTTTCGTGGGCGCTGCGCCTGGCGTGGGGAAGACATTCGCGATGCTTCAGGAGGCACAGCGCCTCCGTGCCGAGGGCGGGGATGTCGCCGTCGTCTGGTTGCAGACCTATGGTCGGCCGCGCACCGAAGAGGCTGCCGACGGGCTCGAGCGAATCCCGACGCGACGGCTCGAGTATCGGGGGATCGGGGTCGATGAACTCGACCTGGATTCCGCCCTGAGGAGGCACCCGGCCATCGCCCTAGTCGACGAGCTCGCCCACACAAACGTGCCTGGCGCTGGGCACCAGAAGCGGTGGGAGGATGTCGAGGCGCTGCTCTGTGCAGGGATCGAGGTCTGGACGACCGTGAACATCCAGCACGTGGAGAGCCTTAGGGACATCGTCGAGCGCGCCACAGGAGTGGCCGTCCGAGAGACCGTGCCAGACCACGTCCTGGACGAAGCCGACGAGATCACCCTGGCCGACATCACCCCGGAGGCCCTCCGGAAGCGGTTGCGGCATGGCAACGTGTACCCACTGGAGCGCGTGGAAGCGGCACTCCAGAACTTTTTCCGCGAGGGCAATCTGGCAGCTCTCAGGGAGCTGGCGATCTGGTACGTGGTTCAGCACCGGTCCCGCACGGGCGGTCGGGAGGAGGCCACCTCGGCGGATCGGGTCCTGATAGTCACCTCCTGCAGTGCGGCGGCTCCCGGGTTGATCCGTCGCGGGGTGCGGATGGGGCGTCGGCTTCGCGCCCCGGTGACGGTCATGGTCATGCACCAACAGAGACCGGCGGACCAGGATCTGGAGGTGATCCGGCAACTCTCGTCCGACCTAGGGGCCCAGCTGGAGCTGCAGGTGTCTGGTGATCCTCTGGCCGAGGCGCTGGCGCGGGCGGATTCATTGGGCGCGACTCATCTAGTGGTGGCGGCGGGAGCGCCATCTCTCCGCGACAGCCTCGGTCGGTCGCTGGTGGCCGGGCTGCTGCGCAAGCTGGGCGGTCGGCATCTCCACGTCATCGGACGGCGTTTGGGCACCAGAGCGTCTCCGCTCGACGATGGTCGACCCGACCCTCAAGCTCTCCTGCTGGGGAGCGGGAGCAGAGCGGTGCGCGGAACTCTGCGCCTCTATTTGGGCTATGCGCCGGGAGTCGGGAAGTCGACGCGGCTGCTGGAGGAGGCCCTGCGCAGGCAACGCCGAGGCGCGGAGGTGGTTGTGGTGGCCAGTGGGGGCCGACCGGGGCTGGATGCCCTGCTCAGCCAATTGAAGGTAGTGCCCGCTCTGGGGACCGGCGGGATCGACATCGCGGCGGTATTGCGGCGGAACCCGAGCGTCCTCTGCGTTGACGACCTGGGAATCCGAGACGTGGAGACGCATCGCACCAGGTACCAGCAGATCAGGCGCGTGTTGAACGCCGGGGTCAATGTAGTCGGCACCGTCGGAGTGGTGGACCTACCCGGGTTTGAGGATGCAAGGGCGAGGCTTGGTAGGTTCCGCGGAGATGCGGCGTGGCTGCGGGCTCCGATCCCCCCACGGCTGTTGGACTCGGCCGACGAGATCGAGCTGGTTGACCTGCCGCCAGCGGAGCTGCGGGAGCGCGTGCACGCGGGCCTGCTCGCCGAAGCGGACCAGGTGGCTTCAGCCATGGAGGAGTTCTCAGGTCCGCTTCTGGAAGAGCTCAGGAGTGCGGCGCTGCGCCGGGTTGCCACCCATACGGAACAGCGCCGTCAGCGCTACTTCGTCGCCGAGGGAAGCCGCAATCTCTGGCCCGTAGAGGAGCGCATCATGGTGGCGCTCACGCCCGGGCGCCACGAGCAGGCAAAGCAACTCTTGGAGGCGGGACTGCGCGCCGCCGCGCGTGAGGATGCGAGCGTGATCGTCATCGCCATCGTCCCTCTCCACCCAGGGCCAGCCGACTTGCACGAGTACGAACAGCTCGCCAAACTGGCCGCTTCGCGAGAGGTCAGGCTCGAGCCACTGCCGCAGCAGGGTGGTATGGCAGCTTCGCTGCTGCGGTGGGCTCGAGAGCACGAGGTGACCGCGATCTTCATGCTCGCCCCGCGGGCTCGGAGGTGGATGCCCTGGGACCACCCGCTGGTGCTAGAGGTGATCCAACAGGCGGAGGAGGTGGACATTCACTTGCTGGGGCGAGAGCAGCCGGGTGCGGTCACCGCGAGCCCGGAGGTGACCGGACCAAGTGGGGGCGCGAGCCGTCAGGCCGGTGTCGAGGCGCCAGTCCAACTGCCCGGATCGGGGCAGTGAGACCTGCTCTGAGCCGGGCCATCACAGGCATGCGGGGCAACGTCTGGCCCGCAGTGAGGACGCGGGTCGCGGTGGGGTCGAGGCCGACGGTGCAGCCCGCAAGAAGAGTGAACCGTGCCCTCGACGACGGACCGGTGCGCAAGTTGGAGGGCGGGAGCCCGTCGTCGACGGATCTTGAGGTGCTCCCCGGATGCGGTGCCCGAGACTGCGGCTTCGAAGCGAACCGAGAGGGGCGCAGGGCCAAGAGCCAATCTGAGGCGGTCCTGCCCGGTCGCCTATCATCACATCTCAAATCATGAGACCACGCCGTGACTCCGATTACCCGGACTGGGACCGTTGGCACCAGCATGTCAACAGGTAGAGCTAAGCGGACCGCTCTAGCCGCCGCCGCCCTTGGGGGAGGTGGTCTGGCAGCCCGGTCAGCCAGGCTCTTGTGGCGCCGCCGGGAGCTCAATTGGTCCGCGCCTGAGCGGTTTGCTCAGGACGCCTTCCTGCATGTCCAGAAGATGGGCAGCGGCCATGAGCCAGTCTTGCTGCTGCATGCCTTGGAGGGATCGTCCGGATACTTCGGATCGGCGTTCGACGAGCTGGCTGATCCGGGCCCGTTGCTGGTCCCGGACCTGCTCGGGTTTGGCGATTCCCCGCCCAGTGCCTCTGGTTACTCCGCCCCCGAACATGTCGCGGCCCTAACTCGGATGCTGGCTGAGCTTCAGATCAATGACCCACTCCTGATAGTCGGTCACGGACTGGGTGGGGTGATCGGGTTGAGCCTGGCGATCCACCAACCGGAGCGGGTCAGAGCGCTGGTGCTGATCTGCCCGCCGGTCTACAGCGACCCGCAGTCGGCACGGCGATGGTTGGGACGCAAGGCCTCTGGACGGCGTCTGGACCGGGCTCTGAGCGGCCAGCCCTTCAAGGGACCACGGCGCCTCCGGAGGACGTCCAGCTTGCTGGCTGCGCCACTTCGGCCCGACCTTCCGGGGCCGGTCGCCAAGGGCCGGGTGGCAGCCCTGGGCGCCGATGCCTACTCGCGGACGATGGAGGAGTGTGTGATCGCGGCCCCGGCGGCCGACTGGCTGCGGCTGGTCAGTTGTCCGGTGGACATGCTGGTACCGGCTCAGGCTGGAGCCGTCGACCTGGCGCTGCTACGCGAGATCTCCCAGGACAATCCTCGGGTCACCCTGACCCAGCTTCCTTTCGGAGACGATAGACTTCCCCTCACGCACCCGGATGGCTGCCTAGCGGCGATCGACCGTTTCCGTGATGGGGCGGTGGGCCGGATCAGCGGAGCGAAGGCTGCTGCCAGCACCGATACCACTGGTCCTCTAACCTGATCCCTTAGGTGGGGCGTCGCCAAGTGGTAAGGCAGGGGACTTTGGATCCCCCATTCGAAGGTTCGAATCCTTCCGCCCCAGCTCTATTGATCTCAGCCAGGGCATTATCCAGCCCCTGTCGGGGGCATTTGACATCGTCATTGACATCTTCGCGGGCTCAAGCGCGACCTTCCGGCTGCAGCCGTCGCTGGAGTCCAGCCCGGCGGCCCTGAGGCTGTCTTGGCAGTGCTGAGCTGACTTGCGCCCCGGTGACTGAGGATAACGATCTGACTCGAACTCTCTCCCTGACCTTGGCGTGGGGCCAGCCGACCCGCGTCGGAGCTTGGGGCACCTTGTCGGTCTGGGCCGCTGCAGCAACGGGACGATGGTAGGGCCTGTGTTGTAGCTGACAGTTCAATGGGCTAAGCGGTTCTTGGAGCACTTACCTGATCTCGTGGGACGACCGAACCCAAGTCTTCGCTGTCTGCTTAGAGATGGGTCGCCCATTAGGCACGTATAGCAGAGGGGACCGCTGGGGGCGTGGTGGCACTTACGGCAGAGCAGTCCTGTGTCGGGGGGCGGTAGCGCGGCTGCGGCCCTGGCCTTGGCCGCTGGACCACCTTGAGCGACGGCCAATCGGAGCCGCACTCCTGCGTTGCGGTGATCCGGGCAGAACTCGACGCTGCGCTCCCTTGTCTCAAACGTGTGCTCACGTACCCCGGGAAAGGCGCACTTGACCGTCCGAGTGTGAAGCGCAATGCGGAAGCACTATCGCAAGCGGCTGCAGCCGAGAACGAATCCACATCGGCTCTTTGGCCCATACACCTAACCTTGGCATAGTGGTGACCGTCACGGTGGATGAGGTTGCCATGACCCCCGAGAAGTGAGCCAGGCGTTGCACGCGTCCGGAACGTCGGCACCGAAGTGCGAGACCACCTCGCCAAAGTCCGTGGCCAGTTGCCGGGGTCACCACGCCAGCGGACCGCGTCGCCCTCGAACTTGTCGCCTGCCCCCCGGGCATGGCTCCGGGAAGTGGGCCGGTGGTCAGGAAGGAAGGGACCGAGAGGTCCATGAGCACCGCGTCCTCGACATCGGGAGACCTGTGCGCTTGCCGGACCTCGTCCTTGTGCTCGATCTGTACCTTGCCGCTGGAGGTGATCGACGGTCGCTCTCACTCGTCCCCAAGTCAGGACCTCGTGTGGCGGTGCCAGTGCCAAACTAGAGCGGTGCTCTTTCCCGATGGCGTTAGGTCAGACGACCTCTACGCGCTGCTCGGCGTTGGGCCCCAAGCCACGGCGCATGAGATAAGAACGGGCTGGCGAACTCAGGTAGGCACGTGGCACCCTGACCGTAATCTGAGCGCAATTGCCACGGCGCGGACGCAAGCCATCAACGGGGCCCACGACATCCTCAAAGACTCGGCTCTCCGCCGACAGTACGACCTTCTCGGGCTGAATCGTTCTACTCGCCCGGGGCGAGAAGCTCGGCCAGCTGCCGAGGCGGCGGAGGCACAACCCAGAGGGCGCAGCACTGCTGAGGAAGCTGAGTCGCAGCAAGCCCGAGCGCGCTGGGCTGCCTACGAGGCAGAGTGGCTTGCCAAGGAGGCCAAGTGGGCCGCCGAGGCGGAGCGCGAGCACCGTCGTGGGCTGTTCTATGAGCTTGAGGACCGAATGTACACCGCCTACTCAGGGGGATCTGGTGGCGAGCGCGACCTTCGTGGCGCTCTCGCGCTCGCGGTCAAGGCTGTCGAGATGCTCCCCCAGTTTCTGGCGTCAATGCTTCAGTCCGAGGCCTACTACCGTAGAGAGGCCCAGTCCAAGGGCCAGTCACGACCGGAGTGGAGACCACCGCTCTTCCGCTCGGCGTGGACGGGGCTTCTACTGGCACCTATCCTGCAGGATGAAGCTGCCCTGAATAGGATCGCCTCAATCCTTGATGGCACCCAGGCGCTCGCGCCATGGTGCCACCTGATCGATCCAGCCAGGCAGTCTTTCCGGGATGTGCGCCCGATTCTGCTCTACGTCCGTGCCCACCCTGGGACTATTCAGTCACAACTGGGGAAGGTGATCGGTCTAGACCAACCTGGTGTCTCTGAGCACTGCTACTGGCTGGCCGAAGCTGGGTCGATTCGCCGAGCGAAGACTGGGAGGAGCTACGCCCTCTATGTGCCGTGAACGCCGTGGCAAATGGTCGCCGATGAGTCTCGGTGGACCCCACTGGGCCTGAGCCGGAACTGGAGAGGTCGGCCCACCACGCCATCGGAGTGAGGAGCGGTAGAGGCTGCCATGACACTCAAAGCCAAGCTGCCGACGAGCCCAGCTCGACCGGGTGCAGCCTCGCGTCAGGGTACGTCGAGCGTCCGCATGTCAGAGCGCCCAACAACGGCGCACAACTCTGCTGGAAGTGGGATACTGTGCTAACGGTAAGGGCTGGAGTAGCGGCCCAGGAGGAACGCCGATGATCGCTGACCGCGCCCAGCTCCACAGGCTGGTCGATGAGCTGCCCGAGGCGTCGGTAGCTCCGGTGACTGAGTACGCTCGGCGGGCGGTCGATCCCATGATCGCGGTGCTTGACGCGGCCCCGCTCGACGATGAGCCGTTCACCGACGCTGAGCGGGCCGAGGTGGAGGCGGCGTTCTCCGAGGCAGACCGCGAGGGGTGGCTGCCATCGGGCACGATCACCACGAGCAGCGGACCTGCCTGAGTCGGTAGAGTGGCGGGTTCTTCTGTCCCCCAGAGCGCGCCGGGCGCTCGACGCCCTGGACCCGTCGATCCGGTCTGCAATCGAAGCCGCCTATCTCCATCTCCCCGACGGCAACGTCAAGAAACTGGCGGGTAGTCCACCTCGCTGGCGGCTCCGGCCTCCCCGCGGCCCCGCTTCAAGTTGGCGGGTGATCTACGAGCGAGATGACCGAGCCCGGACCATTCGGGTCGGCGTCATCGCGCGACGCGATCAGGTGTACCGACGGCGCTGAGGGCTATTGGGGGGCGGAAACCTTGGCAGGCCGTCGCTTCGGTGCCAGAGGAGCGCTTCGAGCGGCTCCTGGCGCGGTCCGAGAGGCCCCCAGTCCCGCACTTTCGGAGTGCCCCGCGACGTGCGGTTACAGAGCCGGGTAGAGGTGGTGTGGCAGTCGGTGGAGGACCGGTCGCATAGCACTGTGTGACAGGCATTTGTCAAGTTGAGCCGGCATGAACGAATAGGTATCAAGTGACACAGAGAGGAGGCTTTCCTGTTGTCAAGCGCCCTTGCTGATCTTAGCGAAGCGATGGCAG
Organism: bacterium; assembly: GCA_021795235.1. GTDB lineage: Bacteria > Chloroflexota > Dormibacteria > Aeolococcales > Bog-877 > AG-12. Next base: position 30,588 of record JAJYPP010000005.1, on the reverse strand, counting down.
ATAAGGAGCTGAACTTTGGATCCCCCGTTCGAAGGTTCGAATCCTTCCGCCCCAGCCCTACTGATCTCACCAAGGGGAGCACTCAGCCTCCATCTGGGGCATTCGGCATCTTCGTTGACCTCTCGGTGCTCAGCTGTGAGCGTGGGGCTGCGGTCGTGGCGGTAGCTGGTGTCGAGCCGTGTGCGCCCGCGGCGCTGAACGCTGTCGCGTGAATCTCCGCGCCGCCGTTACGGGCGGGGCTCGTGGGGTTCGGTCCGCTTGCTTGGGATTGCGCGCCAGCGCTCGCCTGACGCCACCTCAGCCGCACGGCCTGACGCCGGCGGACGGGTGGATGGGTTCGCTCGGACGCGCTGGCTAGCCGCGGTTGTCTGCGGCAAGGCCCAGTTCGGGGCGCTGACTCAACGGGAATAGCTGACGGGCTTCGTGGTGGCCGCATGTCCACCGTGCCACCCGGATCTCGGGGCAGTTCCCCGATCAAGTCGGACGATCCAACCAAACTCGTAGATCCTTGGCCGGAGGTAGGTCGCCCGGAGGCAACACTGCGACGACCATGTCCTCAAAATCACCCCAATGGACGATGCGCTCCGTTTCGTCCGCCACCTAGCATCTCCAATGGTCTCAGGTCCCACTCGATCGCGGACCCACTGCGCAGGAGGTTGCCGAGCCCTTGAGCCAATTGAGGCTGCTGTTCCGCGCCCTGCGCTGGCGGGCCGGGGCGGCGGCCGCCCTGTTCGTGGTGGCGGCGGTGGCGGTCTTGGCGGCTGCCGCCGGTCCCCTCTACCTGGACACCGCCAACGACAGCGTCCTGCACTCCACCTTGACCAGCAACTCCGTAGCGTCCAACGGGATAACGATCATCCCCAGCTTCGTGCCTTACGCGGCTGCCGCGCCAGAGAAGCGCGCACAACAGGCGCTGGCGGTGGCGAGGGCCGACGGCCTGTACCGCTTCTACCACCCGGGCAAGATGGTCCTGGATGAAGGGGTGACGGTGAGGGGGCCGGGTGGCATCCAGTACGGGACGTCACTCCTCAGTGATCCTGGTCAGTGCCGGGCGGTGCGGTTCATCTCGGGGCACTGTCCGGGTACCGACCAGGTGGCGCTCACTAATAGGACGGCCGCCGCGCTGGGGGTCCACCTGGGGTCCTCGCTGACGCTGCCGGTGGGAGGCCATTACTTAGCGGTGCGGGTGGTCGGGCTGGTAGCGGTGGGCAATCCCAGACAGCAGTTCTGGTTCGGCATGGAGCCGGACTACTTTGACTTCGGAGCCGCCCAGGCATGCCAGGTGGGGACGAAGTCCTGCGTGCCCCAGCTGGATGCCATGTTCACCTCTCCCGCCACCATCTCGGCCCTGCCCAACGTCCAGCCCACCGATGAGTTCGTGCTTCGGGTAAACCAGGTGCATACGACTGATGCGGCCGTCTTCAACCGGGTCCTGGGCCGATTCTCCACCTATACCAACGAGGCGCTGGCGGCGCCGGTCGCAACCCACCTCGGTGCCGAGACCGCGGCCGCCGGCCGCGAGATCACGCTCATGGAGTCGATCGTGATCGTGGTCGACCTGCAGCTGGTGCTGCTGGCGCTGTTCGTGCTCTTCGGCTTGGTGGCTCGCACCGCCGAGGCGAGAGAGAAGGAGGTGGCGCTGGCCAAGCTCAGGGGCTTCCGCACGAGGTCAGTTCTGGTGGTCGGCCTGCTGGAACCGGTTGCGATGCTCTGCCTGGCGCTCCCGGCCGGCTTGCTGCTGGCGTTCCTGGCCATGCGCGTCGCCCAGCCGCTGCTCCTCCCCGGTGCCCTGATCTCCGTCCAGCCGATCGTGATCCTGGCCGCTCTGGCCGCCTTCGCGGGGGGCTTGGTGGCGGCCGCCTTCGGGGCCCGCAGGATCCTGACCAGGCGGCTCTCGGATGAGCTGCGGTCGGTCGAGCCCAGAGCGTCGAGCGTGGTCCGGGCGGCCCTGGACGCGGCCGCTTTGGCGCTGGCCCTCGCCGGGATCCTGGAGCTCCTAGCGGCAGGGGTCTTGAATGGAAGCCAGCCCAACCCGGTCGCCGCGTTCGCCCCCGGTTTGGTGGCGGTGGCGGTGGCCGTCGTGGGGGTTAGGATCCTGCCCTGGGTTTCTGCCGTGGTCCTGCGCAGGACCCGCAACACGAGGTGGCTGGCGACCGGACTGGCGGTGCGCCAGGTGGTGCGGCGGCCCACCAGCCTGCGCCAGATCACCGTCTTGGCCATCGCGACCGGTCTCGCCTGCTTCGCGGTCACCGGCTGGGCGGCGGCGGGCATCAATCGCACTGTGAGGGCGGACTTCACGCTGGGAGCGGCCAGGGTGCTGTCGGTCCAGGTGCCGAACTCGGTCAACATCGAGCAGGCTGTGAATCGAGCCGACCCTACCGGGCGCTACGCGATGGCGGTGATGCTTTCCTCCATCCCCAGCGAGAACCTGTTGGCGGTCCAGGTGAGCCGGTTGCGCCGGGTCGCCTACTGGCCAAAGAACATCAGTCCCACCTCCGAGTCCAGGATCGTCTCCTGGCTGACCCCGCACCTTCAGCCGGCCATGTACATGACCGGGACCCAGATCCGAGCCACGATCACGATGGCAGGCAACCCGACCCCGCCCCCAGACTTGGTCTTCAACTTGGTGAACAGCGGGGGTCGCCAGGGCGTGGCGGACTTCGGCTTCCTTAGATCTGGGACTCACACCTACACGACCTCTCTGCCCTCCGCCTGCAGTGGAGGATGCCACGTCCTTAATCTGGAGCCGCTCTGGACCCAGAGCCAGAGCGGTCCCCAGCAGGTGAGCTACTCGCTCACCATCGCCGGACTCCAGGAGCGCGGGGCACCATCGGGCTCATGGAAGAACGCGACGTCCCGGCTGGCCGACCCCCGGTACTGGACCGCCAGTGCCCCTGGGATCGTGGCCTCGACCGCGAGCAGCGGGGGCCGGTCGGCCCTGGCCCTGACCGTCCAGGACAACGCCAACCAGAGCAGTAACCCGGCGGTCGTGCCAGGGGCGTTACCGCAGACGCTCCATGGGGTCGTGACCCGGGCCAACTCGGTCTCTGACCCCGCCGCCGCCTCAATCGAGGACTTCGACGGCAGCAGCCTCAACCTTGATGTCCCGTACCAGGTGGCCGCGCTACCGCAACTTGGCTACCAGGGCTTCCTGGTGGATTTGCAAACCGCTATCCGGGGGGAGAACGCTCCCCCCAGCCAGACGCAGACCGAGGTGTGGCTGGCCCCGGGAGCTCCCTCCTCGATCGAGCGGTCGCTGCGGGCCCAGGGGGTCCGGGTGACGTCGGTGAAGACCCCGGCCGCCGACATCGCCCGGATGAACCACGGGGGGCTGGCCCTGGCCTACCTATTCTTCCTCTTCGCGGCGGGGGCGGCGGCGGTCTTGGCGATCGGGGCGGCGGTCTTCTCGGTCTTCATGACCAGTAGGAGGCGGGCCTTCGAGCTGGCGGTGCTGCGCGCGATCGGGGTGCCCAACCGGACCCTGATGCGGTCGCTGCTGGGCGAGCAGCTGCTGGTGCTGGGCCCCGGGGTTCTGCTGGGGATAGGTGCGGGCTTGCTGGGGGCTCTCATGGCTTTGCCCTCAGTCCCGGAGTTCGCCTCCACTGTCGGTGGGCCGCCGGTCGAGCTGGTCTTTGCGGTCGGGCCGATAGTGGGGATGGTCATGGTCTTGGTGGTGCTGTTGGCGGTCGCCGCATCCCTGGCCTCTCTGGCCACCCTCAGACTGGCTAGCTGGGACCGCCTGCGCACGGAGATCACATGACGGTCGAGACTTCTCCCAGCCCCGGGCTGGACATCCACTTCGACGGGGTGGTCCACCTCTACCCAAGTCAGGAAGGGGACGTGGTGGCGCTACGGGGTGTGGACCTGGACGTGGAGGCGGGGGAGGAGTTCGCTCTGCTGGGGCCCTCCGGATCGGGGAAGTCGACGGTGCTGGCCCTGTTGGCCGGCCTGCAACGCCCGTCGGCCGGCCAGATCCTGATCGGCCCCTACGAGATGTCCAAGCTCAGCAACCGTCAGCTGCTGCGGCTTCGGGCGACCGAGGTCAGCCTGGTGCTCCAAGACCCCTCCCGCAACCTGCTGCCCTACGCCACCGCCAGCCAGAACATCGAGTTCGCGCAGCGCGGGGCCAGGGGCCGCAAGCACCGCCCTCCCTGGCGGCCTGCGGAGCTGCTTGAGCAGCTGGGGATGGGCGCGCTGGCCGGTCGCACCGTGGCCACCCTCTCAGGTGGTGAGCAGCAGCGAGTGGCGATCGCATCCGGGGTCGCCTCGGCGCCGCGGCTTCTGCTGGTGGACGAGCCCACCAGCCAGCTGGACACCAGGAGTCGCGACCAGGTGATCGAGCTGCTGCATAAGATCAACCGGCAGCTGGGGTCGACGGTGGTCAGCGTCACCCACGACCAGGCGGTGGCCCACGCCATGCCCCGGACCGTCACCATCCGCGACGGCCGGGTCGGAGCCGAGGGGCGGAAGGGAGAGGAGTACGCGGTGGTGGGGAGGGACGGCAGCGTGCAGCTGCCCCCCGACGTGCTGGAGATTCTGCCCCCGGGCACCCTGCTGCATGTGCGCCGCCATGCAGCGGGCGTCGATCTGCGCAACCCGGAGCTGGAGCGCCATGATCAGTGAGATCCGCCTGGAACACGTGACCGTGAGCGCAGGGGGGCGGGAGATCCTCCACGATGTGAACCTGGTGGTGAGGAAGGGGGAGTCGCTGGCCATAACCGGGCCGTCCGGGTCGGGGAAGACGACCCTGCTCATGGTGGCGGCGGGTCTGCAGCTGCCATCCCAGGGCCGGGTGCTGGTGGATGGCGATCCCATCGGCACCGACGAGAGGAGCAGGCAGCGCTTCGGGGTGGTCCTGCAGAACCACGGACTGGTCTCGGTTCTGACCGCAGCGGAGAACGTCGCCCTGCCGCTGCAGGCCCGTGGCGTGGCGACCATGGAGGTCGCCCGGCTGGCCCAGGCGGGGCTGGACTCGGTCGGCCTCCACGCGGCGGCCGACGCCCTGGTGCAGGACCTGTCCGGCGGCCAGCAGCAGCGGGTGGCCGTGGCCAGAGCGCTCGCAGGCTCTCCGGACGCGGTCCTTGCCGACGAGCCGACCTCCGAGTTGGTGGCGGAGCAGCGCAAGGTGATCGTGGAGCTCTTGCTGCGCCAGGCCGGCGAGGGTCGCGTCCTGGTCATGGCCAGCCACGATCCTGAGGTGGTTGGGGTGTGCGCCAGGCAGGTGACGCTGGTGGACGGACGGCAGGCGACCACCGTCGCTGACGCATCCAGCGCATGACTGGCGCCGGAGAGGAGTGCGAACAGTTGCTTGTACCATGCGCTATAGTGAACGGAGATGAACTTGAAGGAGTTGGCGAGGGTACAAGGCGTACGTCCGGTGACCGCATACCGGTGGTTCCGGGATGGGAAGCTGCCGGTGTCGGCGCGCCGTGTCGGGGGCCCGATCTTGGTCGACGCTCCAGGCGCGTCCGAGGTAGCGGGCAGCGTCGCCGTGTACGCCTGCGTCTCGTCGGCGGACCAGCGCGCCGACCTCGACCGGCAGGTGGCCCGGGTCACCGCGTTGGCGACGGGCGAGGGCCTCTCAGTCGGCCGCGTGGTCACCGAGGTGGGCTGCGGGCTCAACGGCAAACGGCGCAAGGTTCTCGCCTTGCTGCGGGATGAATCGGTGATCACGATCGTGGTCGAGCACCGGGACCAGTTTGTCCGCTTCGGCGCGGAATAGGTGGAAGCCGCGCTGTCCGCCCAGGGACGCCGGCTGCCGGTGATGGACCCGGCCGAGGTCGACGACGACCTGGTGCGGGACATGACCGAGATCCTCACCTCGATGTGTGCCCGACGGTATGGCAAGCGAGCGGCAGCGAACCGGGCCAGGCGGGCCGGGGAACTCGCGTGCGATTCCGAGGTGCTGGCGTGATAGTAGAGGCCCGTTCCGCCAAAGAGGCGGCGAGGATCGCTGCTGACGCCACCGAGCTGGAGGCTCGCGCGCTGGCCCTCGCCGGCGTCAGTATCACCGCCGCGTAGACACAACTCCGCGACCCCAACTGAACTCAGCCGAACTCGTCTACCTTCCCAAAGTTCCGCTTAGCGACGCGAGTAGCCGCGGATGACTTCCATCACCTCGTCGAGGTAGGCGTCACCTTCGCCCTTGCGCACCCCGTCGCTGACGCAGTGGGCCAGGTGCTCTCTGAGAAGCAAGTACCCGATCTGATCAAGGGCGGCCGTGACCGATCGTATCTGTACCAGCACCTCAGGGCAGTACCGTTCCTCTTCAACCATCCGGGCGATGCCGCTGACTTGACCTGCGACTCGCTGGAAGCGATTGAGCACCTCCTCCTTGCTGGCTTGATAGCTTCCTCGTCGGCTGCCGGTCCTGGCGAACCCAGTTCGAGCCTGCGCGGTCACGTCCTGACCTCTTCGTGATCCGCCGCGGTGGCGAAATCGACCCCAATCTGTTCCGCCCACTTGCGGGCGCAGCCCTCGCAGCAGAAGTAGCTCACGACCCCGTCGGGCTGGCGCAAGACCGCACCCGGGTTGGCTGTGTTGACTTCCATTCCGCAGACCGGATCGATTGCGACTGCGTCCTGAACTGTCGCCTCGGAGGTAGCCGTAGACATGTCGCCTACCGGGGTACCAGAACGCTTGAACCGCTCCGCACACCTGTCGGAGCAGAAATAGACGGTGGTCCCAGCCGATGTGACGCTGGCTGGCGCGGTGGCCTTCTCGACCTGCATTCCACAGACCGGATCGATGGCGAACTGCCCGTTGAGACCCCGCCGCCTGCGCGCTGCCACGAACACCAGAACAAGTATCACCAGGGCCAGCAGATCCAAGGCAGTGGTGTAGTTCCAGGCGAAGACTCCATTGGCAAGGTGCTGGGGACGAGTAGCGGGGATGGCCCCTATGAGACTGAAGAGGTACTGGGTCGCCAGCCCGGCAACGGACATGACCAGCCAGAAGGAGCCCAGCAGTCGCAGGGTGAGCCGCAGCCCGTAGAAGCGCCGGTAGATTAGGAGCAGTGGCAGGGTGATGAGATCGGCGAAGATGAAGCTGATCACCCCGCCGAAGCTGATTCCACCCTTCCACAGCGCGGCCGCCAGGGGCACGTTTCCGACCGAGCAGACGAAGCTCAGCATCGCGATCAAAGGGCCGATCGCGGCGTTCTCGAGCGCCGACCAGAAGCCGTGGCCGCTCAGGAACAGTACCTGCCAGGCCGCATTCGGCACCAGGGCGGCGAGCAGGCCAGCCGCCAGAAACCCGATCGCGATCTCCTTGCGCAGCATGGTCAGGTCGGCTGCCGCATAGGCCGCTGCATCACCCCAGCGATCCCGGGAGCGCAGCCTCACCGTCCAACGCTCTTGGGTCTGGTGATGCCGTTGAGGCGAAGGTCGGGAGCAGCTGGTGGTTCCATCCGCCGCCATCTCATGACCATCGATGCCCGCGTGGTCAGAGAGCCGGGCCCGCGCGCTCTCGACCAGCCGGTCCGGGATGGTGACCCGCGCCACCAGCGCCAGCAGGGCGATCATGAGCAGGCCGCCGACGAACTCGCTGGCGGTGAATTGCCAGCCGATGAGGACGGCGAGGACAACGCCCAGTTCGATGACCAGGTTGGTCGATGCGAACATGAAGACCATAGCGGCCACAAAGTCGGCCCCCTTGGCGAAGATGGACTTGGCCATGGCCGAGGCGGCGTAGGAACACGATGACGACGCCGCTCCAAAAGCGGTCGCGCGCAGCAGCGAGACCGGCCCACGGCCACCGAGCAGGCCGCGCATCTCGGTCTTGGAGACGAACGCCTGGACCATCCCCGAGAGCAAGAATCCGAGGGCCATAGCCCAAAGCGTTTCCCAGAGCATTTCCAAGCCCTGGAAGAGGCCGGCCCAAATCGCGTCCGCTATGTGCAACAGCACAACGACCTCCTCGTGGCTGACGGCCGCCGCTAGTATACCCCTGGGGGGTATCGCCAGGAGGGGCCGTTACCTCGGGACGGTGCGCTGCTGCAGGGCTCGGGCAGGCAGAACTCCCAACACCAGGAACCCGCGACGGTGGGCCTCGTCCTGGATCAGGCGCAAGATGGTGGCGGCCATCGGCGAGATCGACTCCGCCCACAGCTGGAACCCCTGATTCAGCACCGCCAACTCCCTGATGCGAGGCACGGTGGAGTTCAGCGCCGACTCCACCGCCTCCGGCAGAGGGTCACTTTCGAAGGATGCGAGCCATCGGGATGCGACGTCCCGAGCTGCCGCGCGATCGGCCCCAGGTCCGCTCGACAGGGAGAGGATCTCGGACGCCAGGCTGCGCACCCGCTCGAACAGGATCTCGTTCCCGGATGCCACGGCTAGCCGCTCCAGGACCTCGGTCACCTGGGGAGGCAGCAGCATCCGGCCGAAGATGGCGGGAACCGGCAGGTCCGCCCCGAAGCCCAGGAGCTGCTCCCAGCTGGCGGCGGCCAGGTCCGAGAGCGGGGCCGTGAGCCGCCCGAACACCCCCAAGCTCTCCCGGGGAGTTGAGTGAGCCGAGGCCAGGTAAGCGGCCACCGACTCGGCTGATGCTCCAGGGGTCTCGAGGGCTCGCTCGACAGCTACCAGCAGGGAGTTCAGGCGGTCACGCTCCGTGGCCAGCGTGCGCCGGTGGCGTTCAAGGGCATCGCGCAGCGAGCTGGGGGCTGACTCCTGGGGCAGCGACTTGGCGATCTCCTCGAGCCCCATTCCCAGGCTTCGGAGTAGGTCTATCTGGAGGATCCGGACCAGATCTGAGGCGTTGAAATACCGATAGCCGCTCTGCGACTGGGCAGGAGCTACCAGTCCCATCTTCTGGTAGTGGCGAATCCTGCCGGCGGTAACCCCGGTCAGGGTTTCCGCCTCCCCAATCTTGAGCCGTGGGGACGAGTCCTGCCCCCCACTTGTCGGACCGGCCATCTCACTTGACTCTACAACTGTAAGAAGGTTTAGAGTCCTAAACTAATCGGGCCAGCCCTGGTCCCAAGGCCGGTATCCCCCGGGAGGAAGTCCATGTCGATACCCCTTCGTCAGAAGGTCAGGGTCGGAACCTACCTCATGTCCCAGCGGCTGAGACGGGTCGAGAAGTTTCCCTTGGTTCTCCAGCTCGAGCCCCTCTATCAATGCAATCTCGAGTGTGCCGGCTGCGGCAAGATCCAGCATCCGGACGACATCCTGAGGCGCCGCCTCACGGTCCAGCAGTGTATTGACGCCATCGAGGAGTGCGGAGCGCCCGTGGTCTCCATCGCGGGTGGGGAACCGCTGGTCCACAAGGAGATCGATCAGATCGTGGAAGCGCTGATCGAGCGCAAGAAGTTCGTCTACCTATGCACCAACGCCATCTTGATGGAGCGCAAACTCGATCTCTTCAAGCCCAATCCCTACTTCGCCTGGTCGGTCCACATGGACGGGCTACGCGAGCGCCACGACCAGTCGGTGTGTCGAGACGGCATCTTCGACAAAGCGGTGGCCGCCATCGGGGAGGCCAAGCGCCGAGGCTTCCGGGTCACGACCAACACCACCTTCTTCACCCACGACGACGCCCGCTCGGTGCGGGACGTGCTGGACTTCCTGAATGATGACCTGAAGGTGGACAACATGCAGATCTCTCCAGCCTTCGCCTACGAGAAGGCGCCCGATCAGGAGCACTTCATGGGCGTGGAGCGCACCCGCGCCATCTTCAGCGAGGCCTTCTCCGGGGGGCGGCGCCAGAAGTGGCGGCTCAACCATTCGCCGATGTTCTTGGACTTCCTCGAGGGCAAGGTCGACTTTTCTTGCACGGCCTGGGGGATTCCCTGTTACTCGATCTTCGGGTGGCAGCGCCCCTGCTACCTGATGGCGGACGGCTATGTGAGTTCGTACCGGGAGCTCCTGGAGACCACCGAGTGGGAGCAGTACGGCCGAGGTCGCAACCCCAAGTGCGAGAACTGCATGGCCCACTGCGGCTATGAGCCCACGGCCGTGCTCAAGACCATGGGATCACTGCGGGAGTCGCTGCGGGCGGCGGTGGCCCACTGACAGATCCTTGTTCTCCTGGCGGCGCCCGCGCGAGGCGGCTGGGTAGCTCCGTGGCGGCGTAGGATCGGCTTGATGACGGTCACTGATCAGATGGGGCGCCCCCTGCGAGATCTCCGGGTCTCGGTCACCGACAGGTGCAATTTCCGCTGTGGCTACTGCATGCCCAGAGAGGTCTTCGGGCCCGGCTTCAAGTTCCTGCCCCGTTCGGAGGTGCTCACATTCGAGGAGATCACCGTAGTGGTGAGGGCTGCGGTCGCCCTGGGGGCTCGCAAGGTGCGCCTGACCGGTGGTGAACCTCTGTTGCGAAGGGATCTGCCAGAGCTGGTGCGGATGTTGGCCCAGGTGGATGGTGTTGAGGACCTCGCCATGACGACCAACGGGGCTCTTCTGGATCGCTACGCGGCGCCGCTGGCGGAAGCCGGACTCAACCGGGTGACGGTGAGCCTCGACTCGGTGGACCCGGTGGTGTTCGAAGCCATGAACGGGGTGGGGGTCGAGCTTGAGCAGGTGCTGCGGGGTCTGGAGTCCGCCGCCGCCACGGCACTTCATCCGGTCAAGCTCAACGCCGTGATCCGACGCGGCGTCAACGACCAGGGGATCGTGCCCCTGGCTGCTTTCGCCCGGGACCGCGGCTACGTGCTCCGCCTGATCGAGTACATGGATGTTGGAGAGACGCACGGGTGGCGACTCGAGGAGGTCGTGCCCGCCCGTGAGGTGGTCGCGCGGATCTCGGCGCGATGGCCCTTGGACCCAGTCGCCCCAGCCTACCCTGGAGAGGTAGCCAGCCGCTTCCGGTATCGGGACGGGGGAGGAGAGGTGGGAGTGATCAGCTCCGTGACCGCTCCTTTTTGCGGCGGTTGCACCAGGCTGCGGCTCTCCGCCGACGGTAGAGTCCACACCTGCCTGTTCTCCCGCGGGGGGCTTGACCTGCGGCCAACTCTGCGGTCAGGGGCGGGGCAGTCGGGGGCTGAGGCGGCCCTGAGATCGCTCTGGAGCGCCCGCAGGGACCGCTACTCCGAGGAGCGGGCCGAGATGTCCGCGGATCATCTCGCTCCCAAGGTGGAGATGTCCTACCTCGGAGGCTGATCGGTCGAACCAGATGGCCCTCGGGATACCAGAGTGCCGCTTGCGCCTCAGAGTGCGAGCGGATGGGGAAGTGAAATAAGGGCTGAGCAGAGGTCCACGGGGGTTGTCGGGGCGACGGCCGCAGCGAGTGCTCATCGGTGCAGGGAGCGGCGCCGCAGCTGCCAGGCGCCTCCTGGCACAGATCTAAAGGAGCGACCAACCGCACGACTCCCAACCCAGACGGCTGGTCCGCGAGTTGGCAACCGGGGACGGGCTGGCGCGGCTCACGCGGGTCGAGGAACGCCTACGAACTCTGAGACGATCCGAGGTTGCAGTCTTCAGCGCCGCGGAGCATGATCATCAGGTGGGGCCAGCGGATCCGAGTCTTGATGATCACCAACCGCGCCCGCCCGGGACCGTGGATGGCGCGGGCGGGCCAGCAGAGCGCTGGTTCCCGGAGGGAACTACCTGTGCCGCCGGCAACTCCGTCTCGTTCGCGACCGGCTCCTGCGAAGAGCACGAGGCCTTGCAGGAGAAGCGGGGCACATGGACGGTGTGGCACTGGTCCGACCGGGGCGACCGCAATCCGTGGTCCAAGGTCGTGGACCCGCAGGTGGCCCGAGTCTGGCTGGAGCGCAATGAACACTTCGAGTTCTTGGCGCAGGTCGAAGCAGCGGTCGAGCTGGCCGCCCTCAGCCTATCCGCCAGGCGATGACCCGGTGGCAGAGGTGGGGCTGGCCAGGATCTACGAGCCACGGGCGCCAGGGGAGGGTGAGCGGATCCTGGTCGATAGGCTCTGGCCCAGGGGCGTGGCCCGCGAGTCGCCCCTATTCGATCGATGGCTGAAGCAAGTTGCGCCGAGCAGCGAGCTTCGCCGCTGGTACGGCCATCTACCCGCCAGGCGACCAGAATTCGCCGTCCGCTACCGCGGTGAGCTCGGCACGGGCGCCGCGGCGGAGGAGTTGGCCCGCCTGGTGGAGCTGGCCCATGATAGCCAGCTCACCCTGGTGACCGCCACCAGAGCGCTGCACCTCTCAGCCGCGGTGATCCTCGCCGAAGTGCTAGCCGAGCGCTTGAGCAGGCCCGCTGTAGCCGCGGCCAGATGAGGGCGGTCAACTCCGCCCGGTAGCCCTGGAGGGAAGGGGGCCCAGCTCATTCAGGAACATCGAGGATATGGCGCATGGCGCGGGTAACGACCAAGCCATGGCGCCATTGCTACCACGTGAGTGCGCCGGCCGCCAGACCCAGATGGACTACCCGGGAGCACACACGCTGCGGACCGGAGGGCTGGAGATCGGAGCCGACACGATCTTGGAGGCCCACTCAGCTAAAGAGGTGATCGACGGAGATGCGTCCCGGGCCCGTCAAACCAATCGCCAGCGCCGCGGCGCCCAGCAACATCGCGAACTCGAATCCGCCGGTGCCGTAGAACCCTGTCTTCCAATGTGCCTTGCGGACGGCTACCGTCATGTTGGCGGCGATCACCGCCGCCGCGACCGGGGTGGCAGCCCCAAGCAATAGGGCGATTCCGCCTCCAAATTCCGCCAGCCCGCTGGCCGTGGCAGCCACCTCCGGACGGGGCACCCCCATCGACCTGAGCGCGTTGGCGAAGTTGGTCGTGCCACTCTTCTGCCAGGCGGGGGCGTAGTTCGATCCCAGCAGTGTCGACAACACCTCTGGCGGCTGCCGGTCGGCCCCACCGAAGAGCTTGGGCAGGCCATGGGCGGCCAGGATTGACCCTGCTCCCACCCGCAAGGCGAGCAGGCCGATGTCAGACTTACTCATTCGAATGTCCTCCGTGCCACTGGTCCCACAGGAAAGGCGTGTGTTTGCTCACACAACTATACCCGCAGCAGGTCAGCGTACCGGGCTATCAAGATCGTGCGGGAGCGGAGCACGCAGCCATTCCGGACGTTCACCGACGACGGGCTTGCGCGGGACCATGGGCTGGGCGGTCGCAACCTCCGCCCGAGGGCCCGGGATCCGTCTGCCTAGCTGGCGGCCGTCCACTGGAGCCGTGGGAGCTGGGACGCCAACCGCACGATCCAGGCCCCTTGGCCGGAGAGCCAGAACGCGCTTCGCAGGGCCCGGCGCGTCGAACGGCCCGGCGGGCCAAAGCGTGTCAGTGATCGCGGGCTCCCGGCCGGGCCCACCTACGTGCTCTGATTCCAGCTTCGAGCCGGTGGCCGCCTAGCAATCCACCTGGTCGAGTGTTCCAGCTGGATGGACAGCCGCAGTAGCAGGTCCTCCCGGTAGGGCCCCGCCGCCAGCTGCACGCCGATAGGGATGCCGTCGGCCCAGCTGGTGGGCGTCGACAGGGCCGGCTGTCCGGTCACGTTGAACAACGGGGTAAAGGGGGTGAAGCGGTCGGCTCTAGCCATCGGCTCCAGCGGGTTGGCGACGCTCCCCTCAAACAGCTCACCCACGCGCAGCGGGGGAGAGGCCAGGGTGGGGGTCATGATGACGTCCCAATCCCGCCAGAGAGCGGCCACCTCGCGCGCGTGAAGCTGCAGTCGAGCTTCGCTCATCAGCAACTCTCCGGCGCTGATCTCGGCCCCCAAGTTGGCCAGGGCTGCGATGTGCGCCTCTATGTCGGGTGTCCCGGATGGACCGTCTGCGAGGCCGAGCACCGTCGCCGAGATCCCGGCTGCCCAAACTCGGCGGAACTCCTCCGCCAACCAATCTCGGGTCCAGCCGGGGTCGATCTCAGCCACCCGGTGGCCATGGCCGGCCAGGATCCGGGCGGCGTCCTCGACGGCCGCAGCGCAAGCTGGCGCGACCGCCGCCTCGACCGGTGGCTTAGTCGTCCAGCCGATCCTGAGGGACGGTCCGTCGTTGGCAAGGGCAGCCGCGAACGGCAGCCTTGGCCGGGGTGCGTGATACGGATCTCCAGGCGCCGGTCCGCTGGTCAGATCCAGCAACAGGGCCATGTCGGCGGTTCTGGTGGTCAGGAATCCAGGAGTCACCAGGCCCATCCCGGTACCGTCCGGCGAGGGACTCAGCGAGATGCGGCCCCGGGCCGGCTTGAGCCCCAAGACACCGCAGCAGGAGGCGGGGATACGAAGGCTGCCGCCACCGTCGTTCCCGTGCGCGACCGGCACCATCCCCGCCGCCACCGCCGCGGCCGATCCGCCGCTGGAACCTCCGGGGGTGAGGCTGGGGTCCCAGGGGTTGCGGCAGGCTCCGAGGAGCTCGCTCTCAGTTACGGGTAAGGACCCGAACTCCGGCAGGTTGGTCTTCCCGACCACGATCGCGCCGGCCCGCCGCAATCGGGCCACCACCTCGGCGTCGGAGGCCGCCGGCTCCAGGCTCGAACTGCGCGAGCCTTCGGTCAGGGGCATTCCCTCCACCGCGGCGTTGTCCTTGATCGCCACGGGAATCCCCTCGAGGGGGCGGGCATCGCCCCGACGCACCCGAGCCTCGGCTCGGCCTGCCTCGGTTTGAGCTCGCTCCTCGCAGGTGGCGACGAAAGCGTTCACCAAAGGATTGAGGAGCGCGATCCGGGAGTAGCTCATGCTCACCAGTTCGGTGGGCGAGACCGTGCCCGCCCTGACCATCTGTGAGAGCTCCCCCAGCGAGGGCCAACCCGGCAGCATGCTGTCCATCCGGCCCCAGTCTCGCATTGTCCATGGATTCTGGGAGGGGAGTCGCGTATAATAGAACGTGTGTTCGTTGCAGATGCCAGAGTCGGACAGTTAACCAGCGGGGCCGCGTTTCGGCCGGGCCGACGAGCCGCGGCTGGGCCGGTACGCTTGTGGTGATGGCCCAGGCATTCGTCGCGGTGAGAGGAGCGCGCGAGCACAACCTGCGGGATGTCGACATCGACATCCCCCGGGATCGGCTCACCGTAATCACTGGGCTCAGTGGCTCGGGCAAGTCGTCCCTGGCCTTCGACACCATCTACGCGGAGGGCCAGCGCCGCTATGTGGAGTCGCTTTCGGCATACGCCCGCCAGTTCCTGGGGCAGATGGAGAAGCCGGACGTGGATCACATCGACGGCCTCTCGCCGGCGATCTCGATCGACCAGAAGGGCGCGGGCCGGAACCCCCGGTCGACGGTGGGCACGGTCACCGAGATCTACGACTACCTCCGGCTGCTCTACGCCCGGGTCGGCCATCCCCACTGTCCCAAGTGCGGCCGCGAGATCTCCCGCCAGACAGTGGAGCAGATCGCCGACCAGGTGGCCCAGCTTCCCGCTGGCTCTCGCATCCTCATCCTGGCACCCATGATCCAGAGCCGGAAGGGAGAGCACCTGGGGATCATCGACCAGGCCCGTCGGCAGGGTTACGTGAGGATGAGGGTCGATGGGACGGTTCATGAGCTGGATGGCATCCCGGCCCTGGACAAGCGCTACAAGCACGACCTGGAGATCGTGGTCGACCGGCTGGTCGTGGACGGCTCCGACATCTCGCGTCTGCGCGAGTCATGCGAGCAGGCGGCGGGGCTAGCTAGCGGCACCGTGGTGGTGGCGTCGGCCGATCCCAGTTCGGGGATGGAGGACTTGCTCTTCTCGCAAAGGTTCGCGTGCGTCTACGACGGCATCTCCATGGAGGAACCACAGCCCCGCAACTTCTCCTTCAACAATCCCCACGGCGCCTGCCCAGCCTGCACCGGTCTGGGGGCCAAGCTGGAAGTGGACCCCGAGTCGCTGATCCACGACCCTGAGCGGTCCATCGCCGAAGGCGCCGCGTCAGGCTGGAGTTGGGGACCGGCCCAGCAGTGGATGGACGATCTGGTCAGGACGGTCTGCGGCGAGCACCGGATCCCCCTTGACCGTCCCTGGTCCTCGCTGACCCGGGCGCAACAGGAGCTGATCCTCTACGGCCTGAAGCCAGGTCAGACGGTTGCTATGTCGATGCGCACATCCCGCGGGAGGGTGCACCAGTACCGGGCCAAGTTCGAAGGCATCATTCCCAACCTTGAGCGGCGCTACCGCGAAACCGAATCGGAGTCCGTGAAAGAGGGGATTGAGAAGCTGATGATGCAACGCCCCTGTCCCACCTGTAAGGGGCGAAGACTGCGGCCCGAGTTCCTGGCTGTCACCGTCAGTGGGACGGGAATCATGGATCTCTGCTCGCTGCCAGTGGAGCGCTCCCTGGTCGAGGTGGAGTCCTGGCAGCTGCCGGATCGAGAGCAGGAGATCGCGCGCCGGATCCTGAAGGAGATCCGCGAGCGGCTCGGGTTCCTCCGCGATGTCGGGCTGCAGTACCTGACCCTGGATCGAGGAGCCGCCACTCTGTCCGGAGGCGAGGCCCAGCGCATCCGGCTGGCGACGCAAATCGGGAGTCGCCTCACAGGCGTCCTGTACATCCTCGACGAGCCCAGCATCGGTCTCCATCAACGAGACAACGCCAAGCTGCTCGCCACGCTCTTCCGGCTGCGTGACCTGGGCAACACCGTGATGGTGGTGGAGCACGATGAGGAGACCATCCGGGCCGCGGATTTCGTGGTCGACATGGGGCCCGGAGCTGGGGAGCACGGAGGCGAGGTGGTGGCCGCCGGGACAGTGGCCGAGGTGATGGAGGTGCCGCGGTCGGTGACGGGGCAGTACCTGACAGGACGGCTGGCGATCCCGGTCCCGCGCCACCGCCGGCGACCGTCCGGGACCGTCACGGTACGTGGCGCCCGCGCCAACAATCTCAAGGACATCGACGTGGACATCCCTCTGGGCTGCCTGGTGGGAGTCGCCGGTGTCAGCGGTTCGGGCAAGAGCACCTTGGTCAACGACATCCTCTACCGGCGCCTGGCCCAACATTTCTACTCCGCCAAGCAACGTCCCTCCGCCCACGACCGCATCGAGGGCCTGGGTCAGCTGGACAAGGTCGTCGACGTGGATCAGGCTCCCATCGGGCGGACTCCAAGGAGCAACCCGGCCACCTACACCGGGCTCTTCACCCCGATTCGGGAGCTCTTCGCCCAGCTGCCGGAGGCCCGGGTGAGAGGCTATCGGCCCGGACGCTTCTCATTCAACGTGCGGGGCGGACGCTGCGAGGCCTGCGAGGGCGACGGCTTGATCAAGATCGAGATGCACTTCCTGCCCGATATCTACGTCACCTGCGAAGTGTGCAAGGGTCAGCGCTACACCCACGAGGTGCTGGAGGTGCGCTTCAAGGGGCACTCCATCGCGGACGTCCTCGCTCTCTCGGCGTCGGAGGCGCTGGAGGTCTTCCGCAACCAGCCGGCGATCGCCCGCAAGCTGCAGACTCTGAGCGACGTGGGCTTGGGGTACGTGCATCTGGGTCAGGCCGCGACCCAGCTCAGCGGCGGCGAGGCTCAGCGCGTGAAGTTGGCGACCGAACTCTCCCGGCGCAGCACCGGCAACACCATGTACATCCTGGACGAGCCCACCACCGGCCTCCATTTTGCTGATGTCAGTCGTCTCCTGGAGGTGCTGCACCGCCTGGTGGACCAGGGCAACACCGTGGTCGTGATCGAACACAATCTGGACGTGCTGAAGTCAGCGGACTGGATTGTTGAGCTCGGCCCAGAGGGGGGCGATGGGGGAGGGATGGTGGTCGCTGAGGGCCCTCCGGAGGCCGTGGCCCGGACCCGCCACTCCCCGACCGGAGAGTTCCTCGGTCCGTTGCTGCGGCGGGCGGCGTCGCGGCCGGTCAAGCGCCGAGCGGCGGTGGCGGTCTGAAGTCCCAGGACCCCGATCCGACCGGGGAACGGCCATCGACCTTCCAGGGTTGGCAGCGGGGAGCGTGCATCTTCGGCGTGGTCCTGCTGGCCATCTTCGCTCTGTTGCTGGTCCTCGGCATGGTGCTGGGAGTCCTCGGCATCCACTAACCTGGGATGGTGACCTCCGAACCCGCACCGGCGCCCGAGGCCGGTGTCGAAGTGGCGCACGGCGTCAACGGTAAAGGCCCGTACTCTGCGCCTCTGGTCGAGCGACCGGATCTGCTGCGGGCGCGCCTACGCGCCGCGCCGCGCAGCCCCGGCGTGTACCTCTTCCGAGATCAGAGTGGGCGGGTCATTTACGTCGGCAAGTCGGCCTCGCTCCGAGATCGCCTGCGCAGCTACTTCAGCGCGCCTCAGACCCAGCCTCTCCGCACCCGTCGCCTGGCGGAGTCGGCACACGACTTCGAAGTGGTGGCGACCGGGACGGAGCAGCAGGCCCTGATCCTGGAGAACACGCTGATCAAGCGGCATCACCCCCGCTTCAACGTCCGCCTCCGGGACGACAAGAACTATCTCTACTTCCGGCTGCCCCGACCGGTGGTCCGCGAGTCCACCCGCCCGGGACCGGACCCCAGCCTGTTTCCGAAACCCGACTTTACCCGGAGGTTGGGAGCGGACGGGGCCCGGTACTTCGGGCCCTACACCGACGCCAAGGGAATTCGCCGATCGGTCCGCGAGCTGCGAGCGGCGGCACCCTTTCGTGGCTGCCCGGATCCGGTTTACAGGCGCGGCCGGGTCTGCCTGGACTTTCACCTCGGGATCTGCGCCGGACCCTGCGAGGGTCGTATCGATGCGGCAGGCTACCAGCAGATCCTCGACGACGCGGCGAGCTTCCTGGGCGGGCACACCAGCACTGTGCTGGGCCGGCTGGAAGGGGCCATGGCCGAGGCCAGCGAGGCCCTTGATTTCGAACGGGCCGCCGCTCTGCGCGACCGGATCTCTGCGGTCAGGAAGCTGTCCGAGGAGCAGGTGACCTCACCGCGGTTGGGCTCGGAGATCGACGTGGTCGGTCTTGCCAGTCGCGGAGCGCAGGGGATGGCGGCTGTGCTCTCGGTTCGGGAGGGGAGACTCCAAGGGGTCGCCCGTCACCCCCTGGAGGGCGTCCAGGGAAGGTCGGATGCCGAGATTCTGTCCGCCTTTCTGGCTCAGCTCTACAGCGACACCCCCACCCTGCCGCGGTCGATCGTGCTCTCCGTGCAACCCGAGTCAGGCCCGCTCCTGACCACGTACCTGGAGGAGAGGCGGGGCGGGCCAGTGGACCTCCGGGTGCCGCAGCGGGGCGGTCTGCGGCGGTTGTTGGCGCGAGCCGAGGAGACCGCTGAAGCGGCCCTGGCCCAGTCGGTGGTGGCCCAGGATTTCGACCACGAGCGCGGTCTCAACGCCTTACGGGATCTGCGGACCCAGTTGGCTCTGGCCGAACTTCCGGTGCGGATGGAGTGTTACGACATCAGCAACACCATGGGCCAGCAGAGCGTGGGCTCGATGGTGGTTTTCGAGCACGGCAGTCCCAAGGTCTCGGACTACCGCATCTTTGGGATTCGCAGCGTTGAGGGCCCCAACGACTTCGCCAGCATGGAGGAGGTGATCGCCCGCCGCTTCGGCCATGTCCGCGACCGCGAGGCTGAGCCGGAGGCAAGTCTGGGAGTGGTCCCAGACTTGGTGATCGTGGATGGGGGCGAGGGCCAATTGGCGGCCGCGCACCGAGCCATGGTCCGGCTGGGTGTGGAAGGGATTCCTCATTTCGGGCTGGCCAAGAGGTTCGAGGAGCTACACCAGGTGGGGTCCAAGAACCCGTTGCACCTCGCCCAAGGCAGCCCGGCCCTCTACCTGGTGCAGCGCATCCGCGACGAGGCGCACCGCTTCGCCATCACCCGCCATCGAGCCCGGCGTCAGAAGGCTGGGCTGCGCAGCCGCCTCGACGAGGTGACCGGACTGGGCCCGAAGCGCAAGCGGGCTCTCCTCCAGGAGTTCGGGTCCCTGACCGCGATCAAGGAGGCATCCCTGGAGCAGCTCGCCGGCGTACCAGGGGTGACCAGGCCGGTGGCGGCCGCCATCAAGGAGTTGCTCTAACTTGGCCCCCTCCATTCGCCCAGGACCTCAGACAGCGCTGGTCTTCGGCCCCCCCGGCTCCCTATTGGATGCGGTGGTTGGTGAACTCGAAGCCGGCGGCGCTTTGGTCGACTCCTGGGACGGCACCGAGTCGCGGTCTCCAGAAGAGCTCCAGGAGCGGGCAGACGGCGGTGAGTGGGATCTCCTGGTGCGGTTGGAGGCTGACCCCATCTCGTGCCTGTCACACCTGGTGGATTCCGGGCGCGCCGCGTCGATGTCGGCCGGGCTGGCGATGCTGCGCGAAAGCCGCCGGCGCCAGCACGGGCTGCGGATCCGCTCGCGCGTGGTGCTTGACGCCTCCCGCCTCAACGCCGAACTGCTGAGGGCCAGGGTGCGAGGTCTGTGGGCGGCTGGCCTGGGCCAGGGGTTGGGCCCAATCGTGGTTCTGGAGTCGTTCGCTTACCCCAAGGGTGTGCCGCTCGACCTCGACTGGTGCGTCGACGCTCGATCCCTGCGCAACCCCTACTGGGAGGAGCGGCTCCGCCCCTTGTCCGGACTGGATCCGAGCGTTCTCGGGTTCGTGATGGGCCAGCCGGTGGCCGGCCTGCTGGTGGCCGGTGTCGAGCGGTTGGTCTTGGAACAGCGCCCGGCCTGGATTGCCCAGGGCCGGCAGGTGGTGCGCCTGGGGATCGGCTGCACCGGGGGCTTCCACCGCTCGGTCGCGGTCGTGGCGGAACTCGGGACCCGCCTCTCGGAGCACGGGCTGAGGGTTGTGCGCTGGCATCGCGAGATTCCCGATTGAGCGCACGACCCCCCGGCCTGAGCGAAGTGGACCCGGTGAACCTGGACGCCCACTCCTATACTCGGCAGCGGGGCGGGATGGCCACTGGGCGCAGCGGTAGCAAGGGAGTCACGGCATGCCAGTGAGAGTCGGGATCAACGGGTTCGGCAGGATCGGCCGCAATGTGCTCCGAGCCCTGCGTGGGCGCGACGGGGTGGAGGTGGTGGCCGTCAACGACATCACCAGTCCGGAAGTCCTGGGGCATCTGCTCCGCCACGATTCAATCATTGGACCATATCCAGGCACGGTCGAGGTCGTCGACTCCGCGCTGGTCATCGATGGGCGGCAGGTTGCGGTCCTCGCGGAGTCTGCGCCGGGCTCGCTGCCGTGGGCGCGACTGGGGGTTGAGGTCGTGATCGAGTCATCCGGCCTGTTCACCAACGCCGACAAGGCGCGCTTGCACATCAGCGGTGGCGGCGCTCGCAAGGTGATAATCACCGCCCCCGCCAAGGGAGAGGACATCACCATCGTGATGGGGGTGAATCACACGAGCTACGACCCCACCCGCCATGACGTCATCTCCAACGCCTCCTGCACGACCAACTGCCTGGCCCCGGTGGCGAAGGTGCTCAGTGACTCCTTCGGCATCGATAACGGCCTCATGACCACGATCCACTCGTATACCTCGGATCAGAGGCTCCTCGACGCGCCCCACAAGGACCTCCGCCGAGCTCGGGCGGCAGCTCTCTCGATGATCCCGACCTCGACCGGTGCGGCCAAGGCCGCGGCGCTGGTGCTGCCTGAACTGGAGGGCAAGTTCCAAGGCATGGCCATTCGGGTGCCCACACCGAACGTGTCTCTGGTCGACCTGACCGCCACCTTGACCCGAGCCGCCAGCACCGCCGAGGTGGGCCACGCTCTGCGCGCGGCAGCCTCCGGGAGCCTAAGGGGCATCATGGCCGTCGAGGAAGAACCGCTGGTCTCCTCCGACTTTGCGGGAAACTCCCACTCCTCGATCGTGGACGGTCCCTCGACTCTGATGTCCGGGGATCGTCTGGTGAAGGTGCTGGCCTGGTACGACAACGAATGGGGCTACTCGTGCCGGGTGGCCGATCTCTGCGAGCTGGTTGCGGCTGGACTGAGAGGCTGACCAGACCCGAGATGGCAGCGCCCATGAAGGCGGGCCTGGACCTGGCTCCGGTGGACGGCGCGAAGGTCTTGGTGCGAGTGGACTTCAACGTGCCGCTCACAGATGGGGGAGCGGTGCGCGACGACGCGCGCATCCGGGCGGCTCTCCCTACCATCAAGGAGCTGATCAAGCGCGAGGCGGCAGTGGTCTTGGTGACCCATCTGGGCAGGCCCAGAGGCCGGGTCGTGCCGGCCCTGACCACCGCTCCCCTGGCCAGCCGGCTGTCCGAGCTCCTGGAGCGGCCGATTGAGCACAGCCCGGAAGTCACCGGCCCCGAGTCTGTGGGCATGGCCGGAGCGCTCGGACCAGGCCAGGTGATGATGCTGGAAAATGTGCGATTCTGTGCCGAGGAGGAGGCCAACGACCCCGGTTTCGCGCTGGAGTTGGCCGCCCTCGCCGACGTGTTCGTCAACGACGCCTTCGGCACCGCCCATCGAGCCCACGCCTCCACGGAGGGGGTGGCTCACATCCTGCCTGCCTACGCCGGCCGGCTGATGGCCGGGGAGCTGGAGCAGCTGGGTCGCATCCTGGACGACCCGGTGCGGCCCCTGCTCGCGATCATGGGTGGGAGCAAGCTGAGCACCAAGCTCGGGGTAATCACCCACCTGCTGCCGACGGTGGACGGGCTCTGCCTGGGCGGCGCGATGGCAGCCACGTTCCTGCGCGCCGCCGGCGTGGGGACCGGTCGCTCCCTGGTGGAGGAGGATTTCCTGGAACAGGCAACCGCCATCCAGTCACGGTCCGGAAGCTTGCAGATGGGATTCCATCTGCCGGTGGATGCGGTTGTGGGCCCCGGTCCCCAGGCAGGCCCCGACCAGGTTAGTCGCTGCCCGGTCACGTCGATCCCGGAACGGGACATGCTGCTTGACATAGGCGACGCGACCTGCTTGGAGTGGGCTGAGCTGGTGGCTGGGGCGGGCACGGTGGTCTGGAACGGCCCCCTGGGGGTGTACGAGAATCCCTTGTTCGCAGGGGGGACCCGAGCCGTTGCGCAGGCGATCGCGGGCAGTAGTGCCATCAGCGTCACCGGCGGGGGTGATCTCCAGGCGGCCATAGAGGGGCTGGGACTCACTTCGCGATTCACCCATGTGAGCACTGGCGGGGGGGCAACTCTGGAGTTCCTGGAGGGTCGCAGCCTGCCCGGAGTCGCCGCCCTCCGCGACTTCACACCGTCATCCGGGAGGTAGCTATCGATGCCCCGACGACGAGCGCTGATCGCCGGTAACTGGAAGATGCACAAGACCGCCGCCGAGGCGGCGGTACTGACCACCGAAATTCGGGCTCTGCTCCCGGCTGAGCCCGAAGTCGACGTGCTGCTCCTTCCACCCTACCCCTGCCTGCAGACCGTGCATGGAGCCCTCCAGGGGGACAGGCGTGTGCAACTGGGCGCGCAGGACTGCCACTGGGAGGACTCGGGGGCCTTCACGGGCGAGGTGTCGGCGGGAATGCTGGCAGCTTGGTGCCAGCACGTCCTGGTCGGCCACAGTGAACGTCGCCAGCTCTTCCATGAGTCCGACGGCACGGTGAGGGCCAAGCTCGAGGCGGTCCTCAGGTCAGGAATGGAACCCATCCTGGCAGTGGGGGAGACGGAGGCTGAGCGCCGCTCCGGCGCAACCAGGGACGTCCTGGTGCGGCAGGCTCGCGCCGGGCTAGTGGGTCTGCCGCGGGAGCAGGTGCTGCTCTGCACGGTTGCCTATGAGCCCGTCTGGGCGATCGGGACCGGTGCGGCGGCAGAACCCGGAGATATCGCGGAGGCGGCACTGATCCTGCGAGGCGTGATCGAGGAGGCAGCTTCCGGTGACGCCGCCGAGGTGCGCATCCTCTATGGTGGCAGCGTCACCCCTGAGTCGGCGCCGGCTCTGCTCAGCGCCGACGGGGTGGCGGGAGCGCTGGTGGGAGGAGCCAGCCTCAGCGCCCCTCAGTTCTGCGGGATAACGGCCGCCGCATCGCCTTGACGAGGTTGCGCCCAAGGCGTGGCATCGCCGGGCACCGGCCGCCCACCCTCAGGCTCGTACCTGAAGTGAGATAGGGAGTCTGCGACAAGTGACATGGAACAAGGTGGCCCTGGTGATCCTGGATGGGTTTGGATGCGCTCCGGCAGGTCCCGGCAACGCCATTCACCTGGCTGCCACCCCCACGCTGGACGACTTGTGGAAGCGGTACCCTCACGCCCTCCTGGACGCCAGCGGCATGGCCGTGGGGCTGCCTCCCGGCCAGCAGGGCAATTCCGAGGTGGGCCACCTCACGATGGGGGCGGGGCGGGTGGTTATGCAGGATCTGACCCGAATCTCCGCCGCCATCGAAGACGGAGGGTTTTTCGAGAATCCTGTACTGACAGAGGCCATCGACCGGGTGAGATCCCGGGGTGCCACTCTGCATCTGATGGGCCTGGTTTCGCCGGGTGGGGTGCACAGCCACCAGGACCATCTGGTCGCCGTCTGCGAGCTCGCCCGGCGGCGGGGCCTGAATTCAGTGCTGGTGCATGTCTTCACGGACGGGAGGGACACCCCGACGGATCAGGGCGCCGGGTTCGTGGAGACGTTGGAGCGGCGGCTTGAAGAGCTCGGGGTAGGCCGGGTGGCCTCGGTGAGCGGGCGCTATTACGCCATGGACCGCGACCGGCGCTGGGACCGCTTGGAACGCGCCTATCGAACTATCCTGGGTCGCGGCGACAGGCGCTGCGACGCGGCCGTGCCCTACCTCCAGGAGAGCTACCGATCAGGGACCAGCGACGAGTTCATCGAGCCCGCAGCGGTGGTTCCAGAAGGTGAACAGCCAGCCGCGATTCGACCAGGTGACGTGGTTGTCCACTGCAACTTCAGGCCGGATCGGGCCCGCGAGATCTGCCACGCCCTGGTCGATCCGGAATTCGCGGGGTTCACAAGGGAGATGGTCTTCGATCCGGCCGACCTGGTCACCTTCAGCAACTTCGACGAAACGCTCCCGGTCCAGGTCGCCTTCCCCAAACCGCTGGTGACGAACACCTTGGGCGACGTGGTGGCGAACCGGGGGCTGCACCAGTTCCACCTGGCCGAGACTGAGAAGTACGCTCACGTGACCTACTTCATTAACGGTGGCCGGGAGGACCCGCTGGACGGGGAGGGGCGGCTACTGATCCCATCCTCCAAGGTGGCTACCTACGACCTCCGGCCGGAGATGTCGGCGATTGGGATCACCGACGCGCTGGTGGCTCACATGGCGGACGGCGAGGCGGCTCTCCTGGTGGCCAACTATGCCAACGCTGACATGGTGGGCCACACCGGTAGTCTCAATGCCACGGTCAGAGCGATCGAGTGTCTGGACCAGTGCTTGGACAAGGTCTGCCTGGCGGCCTCCGACCACGGCTACACCCTGGTAATCACCGCTGACCACGGCAATGCCGAGCAGATGCTCGCCGCCGACGGCCGGTCCCCACTGACCTCTCACACCACCAACCAGGTCCCCCTGATCGCGAGGGACCCAAACGTGGCCCTCCGCGTCGGGGGCGGGCTGCGCGATGTGGCCCCGACACTGCTCGCAGGGCTGGGAATGGAGCCTCCGGATGACATGACCGGCTCTTCTCTTCTGGCGGCCAACTAGGTGCCCCAGATCAAGGTTCGCGCCGCGAGCGGGCATCGCCGGCGGCTGCGGGCCGAGGACCTCCAGGCCCCGTCGCGCCCCACCGGGGTGGTGGCACTGGTCGGACGTCCCAACGTGGGCAAGTCCACGTTGTTCAACCGTCTGATAGGGGAACGGCGGGCGATCGTCTCGGAACAGCCGGGCCTGACCAGGGACCGCATCTATGGCACGGTCGAGTGGCGTGGTGCGACCTTCACCGCGATCGACACGGCCGGCCTAGACCGGGTCGCCAAGGCTGGCCCCGAGGGAGACCTTCCCACCAACACCCAGCGGCAGGCACGGGTGGCGCTGGAGGAGGCCGACGTGATCTGCCTGGTCCTCGACTCTCGAGCCGGACTCACCACCGGGGACCTCGAGGTGGCCGATGTGCTGCGCCGCGCCCGGCAACCTGTGGTGGTGGTCGCCAACAAGAGCGAGGGGAGGGAGGACCGCCTATTGATCCATGAGTTCATGGAACTGGGGATGGGAGATCCAATCGAGATCAGCGCTCTGTCCGGAAGTGGCACCGGCGATCTCCTGGACCGGATCGTGGCCGCCCTGCCTGCGCCGAGCGATGCGGTGGAGGAGCCGGACAGCGGTGAGCTGCTGCGGTGCGCGATCGTGGGTCGCCCCAACGTGGGCAAGTCCTCGCTGCTGAACACGGTGCTGGGTCAGGACCGGTCGCTGGTGAGCACCGTCGCGGGCACCACTCGCGACCCGGTCGACACTCTGATCTCCACCCCCCAGGGACCGGTCCTGTTGGTCGACACCGCCGGCATGCAGCGCCCCGGCGCGACCAAGGACGCTGACTACTACAGTCTGCTGCGGGCGCTCCGGGTGGTGGAGCGAGCTGATGTGGCGATCCTGGTCGTGGACGCCACCAGTCCGCTGCGTGCCCAGGACCGCCACATCGCTGGGAGGGCCAGAGAAGCGGGCGCGGCGACTTTGATCGCAGTCAACAAATGGGACCTGCTGGACTCCGACGAGCGCCAGGATCGGTCATTGCTGCGAGAGCTGCGTTCCGCGTACGACTTTGCTCCGGGGACGCCTTTCCTTTTCACCAGTGCCACCACCGGCCGCGGCATAGCGAGGGTTATGCCCGCCGCCTTTGCGCTGGGACAGGCGCGG
Organism: bacterium; assembly: GCA_021795235.1. Taxonomy (GTDB): domain Bacteria; phylum Chloroflexota; class Dormibacteria; order Aeolococcales; family Bog-877; genus AG-12. The sequence continues at coordinate 4,085 of JAJYPP010000005.1, read as the reverse complement.
GCCCTGCGGATCGGAACTCCGGCCCTCAATCAGTTCCTAAGAGAGGCGATGATCCGGCGCCCCCCGCCCTCGGGCCGAGGGGGACGGCGGTTACACCTGTACTACGCCGTACAGGCCCGCAGCCGGGTTCCCACCTTCGCCCTCTTCGTGAATGACCCCGAGCTTCTGCACTTCAGCTACGCCCGCTATCTGGAAAACCAGTTGCGCGACAAGTTCGGTTTCGCCGGGGTTCCGCTCCGCCTCCGGGCTCGGAAGTCAGAACCAGGATCCTGACCGCGCCTCCAAGCTGAAGCGCTGCCGGCAGGGGCCGCATTGACTCAGCGAGAATCGCACCCTGGGGCGATCGTTCCCTCACCAAGGAATGACACCGAGGGCCGGCCGCGCGTCGCGGCCAGTTGGGCGCTTGGGCCGGCCGCGTCGGGATACGGCGCGGAGTCTAGCGGTCGCTGCACGATCTGTAAAGTTGCAGTGACTGCAGCACCGGCGTAGATTGAGTACATGACGGCCATAAACCTTGGACGGCGCGATCGTAAGAAGCTGGAGACCCACCAGGCGCTGCGGGCGGCGGCCCTCCGCTTGGTCGCCCAGCGGGGCCTGCAGCAGGTGACCGTCGAGGACATCGCGGAGGTAGCGGACGTCTCCGTCAGGACATTCTTCAACCGTAAGTATTCGGTGACCCCGTAGGGTCCGGCCTTCCCAGGGCCTGCAGGGACTGGACACGAAGGCCCTCCATGGTGTTCACTGGGAGCCGTGACCCCCAGATGGCAGGTTGAGGCGAGGCGCTGGCAGGCAGAAGCTGAGCGCCTCGCAGTCGAGAATGCCCGGCTCGAAGTGGAGCGGACGGAGCTGCACTCTCGGGTCGCCGAACTCAAAGCCCAGGTGGTCGCCCTCTCGGAGAAAGTGGCGACGCTGGCAAAGCTCGTCTTCGGCACCTCGTCGGAGCAGCAGAAGCCAGCCCAGCCGGTGGCCCGGCCGGAGGCGAATGGCGACGGTGCGGTAGGGGAACAGCGCCGCCGTCGCGGTCAGCAGCCCGGCAGTGCCGGCCACGGCAGGCGGGACTATTCCGGCCTCGAGACCAGAGAGGAGATCCACGACGTTCCCGAGGGCGAGCGGGTATGCCCCCAGTGCGGGGCGCCGTACCATGCCTTCGACGAGGAGAAGTCGGAGCAGATCGACTGGCAGGTGCGGCTGACGCGGATCCTCCATCGCCGTCCGACCTACCGGCGGACGTGCCAGTGCCCGGTACGCGGCATCCTGGTGGCCCCGGTGCCCGCCAAGCCGATCCCGAAAGGCTTGTTCACGAGCCAGTTCCTGGCTCGCCTGGTAGTCGAGAAGTACGTCTTGGGCCGTCCCCTGGAGCGCGTGGTGACCGCCCTCGGGGACGACGGGCTCGAAGTCGCCAAGGGCACTTTGGTGGGATCGCTGCAAGCGGTCTCGACACTGCTTGCGCCCCTGGACGCTGGGATCCGCGCCCGCAACGCCGAGGCCGGGCATCTGCATGCCGACGAGACCAGCTGGAAGGTGTACGAGTTGATGGCGGAGAAGGCGAACCACAAGTGGTGGCTGTGGGTCTTCGTGGGCCCCGACACGGTCGTGTTCCTGATCGACCCGCACCGCTCGACCCGGGTGGTCACCGAGCACCTGGGGATCGACCTGGAGGCCGGCTCTCTGGAGGAAGGCCGGCACCTCCTGCTCAGCTCGGACTTCTTCACTGTCTACCAGTCTCTGGCAGGAGTGGAGGGTCTGGAGCCGCTCTGGTGTTGGGCTCATATAAGGAGGTACTTCATCCGTGCGGGTGACGCCCACCAAGAGCTCAAGAGCTGGACGGGGGCGTGGCTCGAGCGCATCGGGGGGCTGTACGTGGCCCGCCGAGAGCTCCTGGCCGCTCCCGACGGCTCTGAGCACGCCCGGGCCGAGGCCGGCTTCGCAGCCGCGCTGGACGCCATCGACACCGCTCGCAAGACAGAGGCGGTTGACCCAGGGCTGCATCCCGCCGCCAGCAAGGTGCTCGCCACCCTGGAGCGCGAATGGGAGGGCCTGGCCCGTCACCAGAGCTTCCCGGAGCTGCCCCTGGACAACAACCCCGCCGAGCGCCACCTGCGCAACCCAGTGGTGGTGCGCAAGAACTGCTATGGCTCGGGCGCCATCTGGGCCGCCACTCTCGCCGCCCGGGTCTGGACCATCACCGCGACGGCCGCTCTGGCCCAGTGCAACCCGCTCGCCTACCTCGGGGCCTACCTGGACGCCTGTGCCGCCGCCGGGGGGCGTCCCCCTTCGGGTCCGGCACTGGCCCGGTTCTTCCCCTGGGCAGCCAGCGAGGCCGACCTCTCCGTTTGGCGGCAGGCATCTCCAGGCCCGGCCCCGTGAGCGACTCGCACCGCTACTGCGCCCGGGACTTCTCCGCCGCAGACCTGGAAGTTGTGCGCCAGCTCACGACCACGCTCCCCAACCGGAGTGCGATCGCGGCTGGACTCTGCGCAGAACTCGGCTGGCGCCGCCCCGATGGCCGGCCGAAGGAGATGTCGGCGCGGGTTGCCCTCTTGCGCATGGAGCGGGATGGCCTCATCACCCTGCCGCCGCCGCGCAACCCCAACGGCAATGGCCACATCCTCCGCTACGCAAAGCCGGCACTCAAGTGGATCAAGGCGGCCCCACCATCGCTGCCGGCACTCGGTCTCATAGAGCTGGTCGTGGTCGACACTCCAGCAGCGTCACGCCGGTGGCGGGGGCTGATCGCCTCCTACCACTACCTCGGCAACAGCCATTTCGCCGGCGCCCAGCTGCGCTATCTGGTGGAGAGTTCCTGGGGAACCCTGGGCGCCCTCGGGTTCGCGGCCTCGGCGTGGAAGTGTGCCCCCCGCGACACCCACATCGGCTGGGACCCACCCACTCGCGAGGCCCGTCTGCACCTGGTAGCTGGCAATGCCCGCTTCTTGATCCTGCCCTACGTGCGGGTGCCGAACCTCGCCTCCACTGTCCTCGCCCGGGCAGTCCGCCGCCTCCCTGCGGACTGGCAGACCGCCTACGGCTACTCGCCGGTGCTCTTGGAGACCTTCGTCCAGGCCGACCGCTTCACCGGCACCAGCTACCGGGCGGCCAACTGGATCCATGTGGGGCAGACTCAGGGACGCGGCAAACTCGACCGCTACAACCGCTACGCGCTCCCCATCAAGGACATCTACCTCTACCCCCTGCGGCGCGACTACCGCCGCATCCTCGCCTCACCGGCCTGACTGCCACACCCCATCTGCCTGGCCCAGCACAATCCACTGCGGGTTGGCCGAACATTTACCTTCAACCACTTCCCGTCCAAGGAAGATGCGATCATCGGGCTAGACCAGGCCTGGGTGGAGGACATCCGGGATGGTTTGGCCGCGCGGCCAGCCGATGAGCGGCCGCTGGTCGCCGTGTGGGAGGTGCTGGGAGGTCTCGCCTCCGCCATCTTGGAACCGACTGAGGAGTGGCCCCTGCGGATGGAGGTCCTCAGGGCAAATCCGACCCTGCTTCCGCGCTTGTGGGCTTCCTTCGCGACCTATGAGCGGGCTTTGGTGGAAGGCATCGCGGCGCGCACCGGCACGGATCCGGATCGCGACCTCTACCCGGCCCTGGCCGCGACGGTGGCCATGTCCGCATTCCGGGCTGCGATGGCCCTGTGGCGCAGTGGGAAGGGAGGCCGCCCACTTGCCGATTTACTCGATGCCGCGTTTACCCAGGTCGCGGCCGGACTCGCCCCGCCGCCCAGCGGAACCTCAGCCCATGGGGGCGACCCGGGACGCCCAGGGGCCGCCATGGGCAATCGGAGCACTATCAAGTCCAAGAGCGCCCGAACGCTTCCAGCGTGAGCGACGCCGGTCTGGATGAGTCGCGGTCAACGTGGAGCGTCTCTGCAACTCTAAGCGACTCTAAGCGGGGCGTAGCCGAGCGCCTTGGGACCGAAGTCGCCACGAGGGACGACCGTGGTGGCATGGACGTTGCGGTGGAAGCCGCGCCCGAGGGACACCCATCTGGGACGGTGCCCAGGTGGGGTCGAGCAGGGTTGCGCATTGGTGTCCTGGCCGGGTGTCGAGATGACACCGACCTGGGGA
>JAJYPP010000117.1 GCA_021795235.1 bacterium | reverse complement strand
TCCCATCCTAGCTATTTAGGTACGACACCTGGTTCCACACCTCATGTCGGCCTCCCCAATACGAAAGAGGGCCCAGAGCTCAACGCTCCGGGCCCTGCCGGCCCCCAAGGTCGGAAAGTCACGCTAGGCGAACCCGGGCGATACCAACTCGTCGCCGCGCCGCCTCGGCGAGGTAGAAGATGGCGAGCGCCTCAGCACCGCAGAAGTAGGCGATAACGGGAAGGATTACGAGCTTGGCCGCCGTGCCGTGCCCGCTGCCGGTCCCGATGTAGAGGACGATCATCGCGACCAGCAGCACCAGGGTGCCCGTCGTCGTGCCTCGGGGGAGTCGGCGAAAGTGGGCGACCACGCGGAGGGTCAGCAGGGGGTTGGCCAAGAGGAGGGCGACGCCGAGGTCTGCGATGGTCGTGGTCCCGCCGGGAATGCGGCCCTGCAGGAGCTGCAGGGTGAAGAGAGCTGCCACCGACCCGAAGACCGCCGCCACATCCCGGTCCAGCGGGCGGTGGCTGCGCAGATACGTGATCAGGGTTGCCCCGGCGACCGCGTAGAAGGCGACCTCAAGAAGTACTTTCAGGAGCAAGTGGTGCCTCCCTGCAGTCTTCGTTCAGACCGGGACCGGCTCAGGGTCGGCGCGAGCCGCCGAACCCTTGCCAACGCGGGTCCGTCCACCATAGACCTGCCGGCGGGGAACCGGTCTTGCCGGGAATCCATGCCCGAGTTAACCCTGAGTGACGCGTACCCAATCGTGTCCGAGCGCTCCACAATCGCCAAGCGGCGGGCTTCGGCCCTGCTGTCCGGCCGGGGGAGCGGGGTCAGTACGGTGCCTGCCCCGGCCAGCAGCCAAGCCCAGCTCATGCCGTCCACGTCGGGCATGCTGAGACCTAGCCGGCCGCCGAGACTACGCAGTTCGCCCCGATCCGGGGGCATGGGGAATCGCTTTGACACAGACCCACCTCCGATGGCATACCCCAGCATGCATCGCCAAGGGCGGTAGTGGTGCCCTTCCGGTCACGCTCCGGTCGCTACCGCGTGACGATCACCGAACGACGCGCGACTATGGGAGCATCCGCGGGCTCCGGGCTCCGGGCTGCCGGCGCCGAGGTACCGGAACTCCGCAGGGTGAGTGGGCTCGGGATTCCGCAGCCCCCGTGCAGTTAGCGGGGAAGCTGCTAAGCCACCTTCAGGTCCGGGAGTGGCGGCGATAGGCCCGGGGGCTGGACAGGCCGCGCCGCCGCTCTTGTGGGAGGCGGTGCGGCCGCACCGCCTCGCCCGCTGCCAGGGCTTGTGCGACGCTGCCGGTGGGAGTCGCGTCATGGCCTGGGCACGGGCCCAGCGGGCCGCAGGCCGCTGGGCCGGTCTGGTTTCCAGGTGAGTGGCCGGGTGATCCGGCTGCGGTCCCGGCCCGGGAACGGGTTGGAGAAGCAGTCCAACCTCAGCTTGCTGTCCCGAGCGGTCGCAGTCACCACATTGTGAGCACGGTGGCGGATGTCGCGGCTGCGCTGCAATGGGGCTCACGGGCAGCCCGTGGTGACCACGCAGATAGGAGCGTGCCGCGGTTACGCCTGCTGCGCCGTGGGCCAGTCGCGCGCCAGTTCGTGGACTATGTCAGCGGTCTGAACGTAAAGTCTCCTGTAGAGTCCGTAGAGGGAATCGTAGGCCTCGTGGCGGACCGCATCGGCCCGTACGGTGGTGACGACGGGGTTCCAGGCCTCAGTCTGGCCGATTGACCCCAGACCGACCGCGGCCATCCATGCGTCGCCGTAGCTGGCGCCCACCGATTCACGATGGACGTCCTGATCCATACCTGTCACGTCCGAGACGATCTGAAGCCACACCTCTCCTTTGGTCCCTCCCCCTACGGCCGCGACCCGGCTCGGGCGCCCGGCCACCTCTTCCATCGCCTCCAAGTTGTGGCGAACCCCGAAGGCAGTTGCCTCCAGGAGAGCGCGGAGGACGTGGCCCCGGCCATGGGCCAAGGTGAGTCCTGCAATCACGCCGCGGGCCCAGGGATCAAAAAGGGGAGTCCTCTCCCCGGCGAAGTAGGGCAGCGCCAGCAGCCCTGCCGCGCCCGGCGGTACCGCCGCTGCCGCCTCGAACAGGGCGTCGAACCCCTGCCCCGTCAGGTCGCGGAACCAGGCGGTCAGCGCTCCTGACGTCGCCATGCCAGCGGCCACTGTCAGTTGATCTGGAAGAACCCCGCGAGTCAGCCAGAGGTGGGTGCTCGGCTGCGCCGCCGCGGCTACCTGCACCAGGAACATGGTGGTGCCGTACATGACCATGAGGTCTCCGGGTTCCCGGACCTCGACGGAGACCGCCTCTGCCCAGGCGTCGATGGTGCCGGCCATGACCGGGGTTCCGGCAGGAAGCCCCGTTGTGGCGGCTGCCGAGGCGGTCACCTGACCTGCCGTCTCGAGCGGCGAGCAGAGCCGGGGAAGCTCCAACCCGGGGGCTATGAGCTCAGCCCAGTCACCAGCCCACGATTGGCCTTGCAGATCGTAGAGCGGGTTGCACTGACTAGCAGAGTGATGGTCGAGCACGTACGCCCCGGTCAGCCGATGCACGACGTAGGAGCTCGCCATGAAGAACCTACGACAGTCCTGCCATACGGAGGGTTCACGGTGGTGCAGCCACAACAACTTTGGCCCTATCGCCTGGGACGTGAGCGGGGATCCTCCCCGCGCGAGTACCGCCTCTGCCCCGAGGATCCTGTTGAGGTCGTCGATTTCCTGAGATGCGCGAGTGTCGATACCGTACAGAATCGCCGGGCGCAGGGGGCTGCCGTCGGCGCGAGTCGGTAGCAGGCACGGACCGATGCCGCTGACGCACACCGCCGATGGCACGGCGCCGCCAGCCGGGAGCAGCTCTCGGCAGATGGTCACGAAGTCGTCCCACCAGATGGCGTCTGCGTCGTGCTCGAACCATCCTGGTTGGGGCATGGATGTCGTATGGGGGCATTCGGCCTGGCGCAGGACTCTACCGGTGGCGTCCGTCAGGCAGCCCTTGGTGGAGGAGGTCCCGATGTCAACTCCCATCAGGACGGGGGTCATGTCGCCGCGCCGAACCCGTCGTAGTCCACGTCGGCCAGATGACAGAATGCCTTCAGGGTCTCGACGTGGTCACCGGGAATGGCGTGGATGTGATTGGCACCAAAGCGGCTGAGCACGCTCTCCGAGGAGGTTGCCAGGCGCACGAAGGCGTGGGGCCACTCGTACGTCGATGCCTTCATCAGCCGCTCAGTGGTCTCAGCGGTGAGGCTGACGATCTCCCCCTTCATCACCTGCATCCGGTAGCGTCCGAGAGGTCGGGTGAGCCGAGCCAGGGTCACCTCTCCGGGAGCTGCCACATGGTGAATCGAGGCGCCGCCCGCGGGAAAATAGAAGCCCTCGGGAAGCAAATGGACCCGTCGCATGTTCTCCAGGGGGTCCTCGGATCGTGCTGCGTACCAGGTCGCGTGCTGGCCCGAGTTGCAAAGGTCCCAGACGTCGTTGTCGCGGTCATAGCACCGTAGGTCGGCGAAGAGGACCGGGGTGCGCCCGAGATGTTTGAGGATCTGCATCGTCAGCGCTCCGTCCATGTCGGCCTCGGTGGCGCAGACATGGGTTTCCTTGGGTCCTTCCCAGTCGTAGGGGTCATTTAGGAAAGCCTCGGTAACGTCCATGGTGGCGAAGTGAGTCGTGAGCTCGGGCTGGCCCTTGATCCCCGAAAAGGCGAGGTGCCACTCATCTATGATCTCCCGGACCGCGTGGTAGGAGCGTACCTGCCGCTCCAGCAACTCCGGAGTCAGCTGCCGACCGTCATAGCGAACCTCGGCGGCATGCTGCTCCAGCCATGTCCGTCCCGCGCGAGCTCGGTCCGGGCTAACCAACTCGGACCGCCGCACCACCTCCCACTGGTCGATCTCCTCCACGTCCACCCCGAACTTTGACATCCACTGAGCGGGGTCTGCGACCGCGGTGTACATGCCCATGGGGCGGCCACCGATGCGGCCGAATGTCGTCCCTCGCAGGCCGCTCTGGGCGGACCCAGCCGCTATCCACGCGAGGACTCGGTCCGCGACCTCGGGCTCGGAAATCTCACCCCAGGCCCTCCCGTAGCGGCGCCCGGTCTGATCCAGGGCGCCGGCGGCGGCCAACATGCCGACCATGCCGGGGTATTGGGGCGAGATGTTGGAGAAGAGGAGGATCGGGCTCCGGGTCTGGGTTGAGGCCAGAACCGAGAAGTGGGGGAAGGCCCACACGGGGAAGTTGAAGATGGTTATGTCGGGATGAGTCGCGGCGACCCGGCTGGCCTCCGCGACCGCCAGCTGGTTGTCCTCGATGATGGCATCGGCGGTTACGACCTCATGTCCCTCGGAGCGCAGCTGTGCCGCGATCTGACGCTCCACCTCACGGACGAACTCGCGTAGGTCTCGATTTACGAAGCTTCTCCCATCGGAGAAGTTGAGCAGCCCGACTCTAGCCATTGATCAATCTCCCGTTATCGGATTGTGGTGGCCCTGCGACGACTGGCGAATCTCCAGGTGACACTCGAAGCAGATCCGCTGGGGCGGCAGCGCGCCGTCCGACATGCGGAGGAAGAGGCGATCCACCGCGGCCTGCGACATCTCTCTTAGAGGCTGGGCGATGGTGGTGAGCGGCGGGTCGATCAGACTGGCCCACGGGGGGTCGTCGAAGGCCACGATTCCGACTTGCTCGGGTACCCGGATGCGATGCTCCCGAAGAGCCTCCAGAGCGCCGATGGTCATCTGGTTGTTGGCGATCATGAGCGCGTCCATCCCAGGAGCCTCCTGCAGCAGGAGCTCGGCCGCCTGCCGGCCGCCCTCCACGGTGTAGTGGCCAACCGCGGTGATGGGGGTCAGGCCGGCCGCTTCGATGGCCGAGCAGTAGCCCGCACGTCGTTCGATTGCCGTCCAGACCGTTTCTGTGCCGCCTATGAATCCGATGCTCCGGCGTCCGGAGTCGATCAGCAACTGGGTGCCCAAAGCCACCGCGCCGGCGTTGTCGGTGACAACCGAGTCCGCCCGGGGATCGGCGACCGGCCGATCGAAGGCCACGACCGGTATCCCCAGGTCCATCAGGCGGGTGACGGAGTCGTCTCCGTCCGCGGTCGGAGAGATGACTACCCCCATGACGCGCTCCGCAGCCAGCACCTCGAGATAGGATGACTGCTTCCCGGTGTCCTCGGCGCTGTTGCAGAGCAGCACCCTGGTCCCGCGGTCGTAGAGGACAGCCTCGAGGGCCCGGACCATGGTGGCGAAGTGGGGGTTCTCGATGTCTGAGACCAGGACCCCCACGGTGGCTGTCTGCCCGCGCCGGAGATTCCGGGCCAGCTGACTCGGCTGGTAATCGAAGCGGCGCGCGGCGGCCAGCACCCGTTCGCGGGCGTCGTCTGACACCCGGCGGGAGCCGCTCATGACCCGTGACACCGTGGCCGGGGATACGCCAGCCAGCTTGGCCACGTCACCTATTCGCAAACGCTTGGACGGAGGACTCATGAAAACGGTGTCCAACAATCGCACAGGATGTCCCATTCCGTCAACTGGTCGGCCGGGCAGGCGCTCCCCTGGGGCTCGCCGGGAGGCGGAGGTCAGGTGGGCCTGGCGGCGGCTGCGGGCACCGGTCAGAAGTGAGGTCGCTTCGGGGGTGGATCCGAGGAGGCAGCGGCTGGCGCTCTCGCTACCACTTCGACTCGAGATGGAAAGCGGCCGGGTCCAAGGGACCGTTGCTCCTGGGCGGGCAGAGCTTGGGCGCCGGGTCTGTTCAGGGCCCGGGGGCGCCGGGACACCGATCTGCCGCCGCTCATCCACGGGCCTGTTTCGCAGCGGATAAGAGCAGTGGTAGGGTGCCACCCCGAAGGCGGGCAACCGATTGCCCGAATGGGTCCGGGTTTCAGTACTCAGAAGGAGGGTAGAGGATGCTAAGGGCTGGCGCAAAAATAACTCCAGTGATTTTAGCACAACCCTCTCGTGAGTCCTTGGCGAGGTCCTGCATCGCCCTGACGGTTGTCGGTCAGCGACAGCCATGTAGCAAGGGCAAGTCTCGACCCAGCTTCGGCTCCATCCCTTCCTGGCGAAGAGGGTGGCGTTATGATAGAGTCAAGCTATGCAGGGAGTAACGCTATCAGAATGAGGCCTGAGCACTACCACGCCGAGGTCCTGCGACGCCTGCTCGAAGAGCGCAAGATCGCCACCATCGCCGAGTTCAAGCAGGCGTTGGGCACCGGATCGGATGCCACGGTGTTCCGCAAGCTCTCCGAGCTCGACTACCACACCAGCTACTCGCATTCCGGCCGCTTCTACACCTTGGACGAGATCGCCCGCTTCGACGAGCTCGGGCTGTGGTCGTTCCGGGCGGTGTGGTTCTCTCGCTTCGGCACGCTGGTCAAGACCGTCGAAGCCATGGTGGGCGCGTCAGAGGCCGGCTACGACGGCTCAGAACTCGAAGCGCTGTTGCACGTGGTGCCCAACGCTGCCCTTCTGGCCCTGGTGAAAGACGGGCGCCTCTTCAGGGAGGAGCTGAACGGCCGCTACGTGTACTTGTCAGTCGACGCCCACACCCGTCGCCAGCAGCTTCAGGCCCGCCGGATCTACGACGCCGAGCCTCATGCCTTGGGCCTCGGTGCCTGGGTACGGGTCCTGCCCGACGAGCTCAAGGCCGCCATCGTCCTCTTCTCCAGCCTCTTGGACGAGCGCCAGCGGCGCCTCTACGCCGGGTTGGAGGCCATGAAGATCGGCCACGGCGGTGACACCCAGATCGCCGAGCTATTGAACGTGGATCCCGGCACCGTGGCCAGGGGACGCAGGGAGCTGCTCGAAGGCGATGTCGAGGTGGACCGGGTGCGACGTCGAGGCGGAGGGCGCCCCCCAAAAGAACCCCAGAGGTGATCGAGGCCATCACCGAGGTGATGGCCGAGGATACCGCCGGTGATCCCGTCTCAGGGATCAAGTGGACCCGCCGCACCACCGATAAGATTGCCGACGAGCTTCGCACCGCGGGCATCGCGGTCTGCTCCAGCACTGTGGCCAAGCTGCTGCACCAGCTCAAGTACCACCTGAGGGTGAACTCCAAGAGCCTGAACCGCCGCAAGGACCCTGAGCGCGACGCCCAGTTTGGCTACATCTCCGACATGCGCTCGAGGTTTTCGTGCGCCGGCCTGCCGGTGCTCTCGGTGGACTCCAAGCACCGGGAGCTGGTCGGGGAGTTCAAGAACCCCGGGACGACCTGGAGGCGCGAACCGACCCTGGTGAACGACCACGACTTCCCCTCCGACGCCAAAGGCATCGCCCTTCCCTACGGCATCTACGACATCGGCGCCAACCAGGCGTGTGTGTCAGTCGGCACCAGCCACGACACCCCAGCCTTTGCCGCTGAGAACCTCGCCAGGTGGTGGGTACACCACGGGCGCCGGCACTACCCCGGAGCAACCGAGCTGCTCGTGTTCGCCGACTCCGGTGGATCCAACGGGGCGCGCAGCCGTGTCTTCAAGCACGGGCTGCAGCACCAAGTCTGCGACCCCTACGGCCTTGCGGTCACCGTCTGTCACTACCCGAGCGGTGCCTCCAAGTACAACCCGATCGAGCACCGGGTATTTTCCGAAATCTCCAAGAACTGGGCCGGCCAGCCACTCCGCGACTACCAGACCATCCTCAACTACATCTCGACCACCCGCACCAAGACCGGCTTGCGGGTCGACGCGCACCTCGTGGAGAATCACTACCCGACCGGCGTCAAAGTGAGCGACCAAGAGATGGGCCAGCTGGCTATCCGCTGTCACGACACCCAGCCCGCCCGCAACTACACCATCAGCCCCCGGTAGCTCCAGACCATTGGACATGAAGGGTCATGCGGCCCTCTCGGAATGGTGCATCGCGACCTGGTAGCTGACGGGTAGGTCCGTGCCGGGGAAGGTGGGTCCCAGCTTGCTGAGGTCGGCACAGAGACCG
>JAJYPP010000004.1 GCA_021795235.1 bacterium | reverse complement strand
CTACCACACTTCTCTCAGCTGGCTCGCTTCGTCCATCCCATCCGCCAGGGCTCGTCGCCGCTCCCGGCTTGCCCTACGTCCCCCGACCAAGCCACCGGGCACCTCAGCCGAGGACCTGAATAGTTACACCGAAGGAAGCTTCGCATGGCAGCAGTCCTCCCGGCGGGCGAATCCTCCGAAGCTCTCCTTCCAGGAACCATATCCCTGGCGGCGGTTCAGTCCGCAGGCACAGCTTTTGGGGATGTAGCTGACGCTGTTGGCGTGGCCCCGGGAGGAATCGGACTGACAGTGAGCCGACGGTCTGGCGTTGCATTGCTTTCTGCCGAGGTGTCAGCCGACCAAGAGCTTGATGGAGGGTTCCTTACCGACCTCCTCGCTGACAGCCTCGAAAAGACTCTGCGTGGAAGTGACGTGGGCAACCTGTCGAATGTGACAATAGAGGTTCGGGGGCTGGATGGCGAGACGCTGACGGCCTTTACGGAGGTGTTGCATGACACTGCTGACACTACCCGAAGCGGCGCGGCGCCTCAAGCGTGACGCCATGGAGCTTGGGCTGGCACTGAGCATCCGCAGGCTGTGGGCAGACAGCGGCTGCGTAGCCGAGGAGAGCCTCGAAGTACTGCTGAGGCTTGAAAGAAGCCAGGGGCCCGGCAGCGCGGCCACCGAATACGGTGAGAGTGAGCGAGATGGCGACCATGCGCCAGTGAGGCCGGATGACGTCGGTGCGCGCGATGGCATGGCTCGACTACTCTTGGACCGTTTCTTGCGCCGAGCTTGGGTCTCGCCGAAGTTGGTCGACGAGGCATCGGCTCTGCGTGGCTTTGCGACGTCGGATCAGGGAACTGCCCGCGACTTGGTAGAAGGGCTAGTCGCGTGCGGGTGGCTCATCGAAGGACACGTCGGCCACAGCATTGCTATGGGGCTTGACCGCTCGCACATTGGGGAAATCGAAGCCTTCATTGGGGGAACCGGGTCCCTACCCACTACGCTGGAGAGTTGGCGCCGGCAGTCATGAGACCGATTAGCGGCCGTCGTCAAGGGAGCGATTACGCTGCCTGAGACATCCCTAGACGCTGGGTTGCAGGGGACGGCCAGCGGCCCCACCGCACGACCGGCCCACTTCTCGAGCATCTCACCGGCCGTCCCAGATCAGATGCGGCGGGTGGGGGGCGAGCGGGAGGAGGCTACAGCGCCAGATGGAGGCGAAGAGCCTCGTCAACGGCCTCCATGATGCCGGGCGGCACGCTCCCGATCCGCGGCCGGGTCGCTGCACCGCCACCGAGCGCACCTGCTCCGCCTGCGCCTTGGAGACGCGGCGGAGGCCGGTGGCTGGGGCCGGCAGGAGCACCGAGAACGGGTAGACCCGCTGGATGCTAGGGGTCCCCACACAACCGTCACCACTCCCCGTCCCAGCTGCGACGCCGAGGCGTTGGCGCCGTCGTTACTCACAACAACAGCCGGACGGCGCTTGTCAGCTTCCGCACCCCTGACGGGTTCCAGATCGACCAACCGGATCTCACCCCGGAGCATCGGCCGGGAGACCGTCGCCTGTGGTCATCTCCCAAGCGGCCCCGTTCCCGGACTCTTCCCACTCCATGAATGCGTCCTCGTAGGCAGGCCACTGAGCTCTGGAGCGGAGCGGCCCGCCACCGATCCGAGTCCGAGAAGGGCAAGGACCGACGGTGGAGCCATCGGCCGGTCCGGCCACGCCCCATCGGGACTTCGACAGTCATACCAGGGCAAGCCCAACACTCGGTTACCCCGTGCCACGGCGCATGCGCCAGCGCAGCGTCTCGCAGAACGACTGAGGCGGCATTTAGTCCCCCTCGGCACCTGATCATCCATCGGCTGCGGGTCAGGCGCCCGGGCTCGAATCAGACCCTCGCTGGTAAGTGTCTTGACGTAAGATAGTTGAAGTCATATAGTACTGATCATGGCGAACGTAAAGGTGGAAGGACATCGCTGCGAGCGATGTGGCCACACTTGGGTTCCCCGCAAGCCTGGGGAGCCAAAGGTCTGCCCGGCCTGTCATAGCCCGTATTGGAACGTACCAAGGCAGCCGACAACCCGTAAGGCCTCCCGGTGAGCCCACTAGCGCTCGCAGGCTGGCCGAGGTGGCAAGAGACGCGTTCGGATGACGCCCCGGGGCAAGACCCAGCCCCACGTGGCTGCCCCGGTGTCCAGCGTAGCCCACGCATAGGAGCCGGAGTCGTGCCCCGGCCTCGATGCTTCCAGTGACCGGGATGACGTCGGCGCCAGAGACCGGCGATGCCGCGGAGTCGCCCAACCTTGATCTGGCAGAGCTCGGCCGGGCTGCCCTGGATACAAGCTATGTTTCACTCGGGAGCCGGCGAACCGCGTCAGTCCACGAGTTCTATCGCTACCCGGCGCGCTTCTCGCCTACACTAGCTCGTGCCGTCATCGAGGCATTTTCGCAGCCGGGTGATCTGGTTCTCGATCCGTTCGTCGGCGGGGGCACCACTCTCGTCGAGGCACAGCTGGCTGGTCGCCGCGCCGTCGGAGCGGACATCAGTTCACTGGCAGTCTTCGTCTCTCAAACGAAGACTCATCTTTACAGCTCCGGCGCTTGCTCGCTAGTCCGTGCCTGGGCTCGGGATGTCCTGGGCCTGCGGCTAGACGCCTCCCCAGCAGCCGCGCCGTCACTTGGCTCCACCGAAGCTCGTGGATTGGCAACCCCATCCGCCTGGCGTCTGCGGCGGTTCATCGGTCTCTGCCTGGATTCGATTCGTCGCCTCCCAGACCCGAGTGCGAGTCTCCTTGCTCGAGCAGCCCTGCTCCGCGCCTCTCAGTGGGCCCTCGACATGAGGGAGCAGGTCCCTTCTGTCTCAGGCCTTCGTGAGACGCTGGCCGCAACCGCTTCGGCAATGGCCGATGCCGCTGAAAGCCACCGCCAAGCTGTGCGAGCCGTCGCTGTCGGCGGCGGCTATCGACCGAAGGTGCTGTGTCGTGACGCGACCGCCCTCGCACCCGAAGACGTCGTGGTTGGAGCCACCACTCCCGCCTTGATCTTGACTTCTCCGCCCTATCCTGGCGTTTACGTCAACTACCATCGATGGAAGATCATGGGACGCAAGGAGACCGGCGCACCATTCTGGATCGCTGACTGTCCGGACGGGCATGGCCTAGCGCACTACACGATGGGGGCGCGCGCCGATCACAGCGGGGACCGCTACTTCAGGACGGTCCTCGAGGCATGGTCGAGCATCGCAGGGCTTGTCCAATCTGGCGCTGTTGTGGTTCAGGTCATTGGGTTTGCTAATCCTGGCGAACAGCTGAGCCGCTACCTCGCCACTATGGACGCCGCTGGGTTCACCGAGGAGCGCTTGCCCCAGCTCTCGAATGCCCCCGACGGGCGGCTCTGGCGGGGCATCCCGGGCCGCCGGTGGTGGGTAGTGAGTGACGGGCGCGCACAGTCGGCATCTTCGACCGGGCGCGAGGCGGTGCTCGTTCACCGCAAGCGTTAGCGTCTAGCCGTCCAGGGTTGGGCTATCAATCCGCAGCTGCCTCGCCAACGCTCTCCAGGACGTCATCAATCGACAGCTTCGCGAGCACGTCCACCATGGGGACGATGATTGGCGCCAAAGCCGTGGTCACGCTGGCGATCCGGTCCTCCGTAGAGTCCGCCGACCCCTCGCCGTCTTCCTCGTTAGACTCCACGGGCCGCCGCGACTTAGCTGCGTTCAGCATCGCCATGCCGATGAGGACGTTGGCGTACACGAAGCGCGTCTCGATCAGGCGTGGGCTACCGTTCTTGGGGCCCGCACTCTTGAGAGCGTTACGAAGATACTTGTTATCGACGTTCACGTAGAAGTCCAGCATGTCCCGGTTGTCCTCAGCCGGGGTCCTGACCACCCAAAGACAATCGAGGTCAGTGAAGGTGTGGAAGGACTTCCCCCACTCGAGCCGATGAACGCGCTCAATGTGCGGAAGCCCGAGATGCGACGACCCCCCGCGCGTCCCTTCACCGTGAGTGACGGGTCTGGTGGTTTCCCCGCCGCCCCCACCGCCGGTGGCGGGTCCATCGACCTTCAGAAGAGCACGGCTGACCAGAGGGTCCACACGGGTCTCGTCGGTGACCTCGACCTCGACGGTGAGGGTGTCTCCGACCCGCACGCCCTCGGGCAGTGCCAGATGGAGCGCCGCAGTGCCCTCGCGGGGTCCATCCATTCTGCAGGATTCCAGCCGTGTCGCCTGCCCGTCCCGAATGTGGTAGACCGCCCATTCTCCTTGGCCAATCTCTCGGTCGAAGTACCCGTTGTTGGCATCGGTTTCGAACTCAATCCTGGGCTTCGACGGCAGGTGAACCGTCCTGGTCAGCTGGTCACCTTGAGCCCTGCCGTGAAAGCGGAAGAAGGTAGGGTAGTCCCTGCCCTTGAAGCAGGCCGAGGTGCCGTCTCCCGTCCCCTCACGCCCGAAGGGTACCGAGATACTCTGACCCGTGAGGAAGAGCCGCTCGAGGGTCGGGTCGCTTCGGAGAACATCCTGGAACGCGCTCGCTAGGGGCTTGTCATCCGCAAGCTTCTGGTCGATCTCCTCTCGGCGGCGGCGATTCTGCAGCTCCCGCAGGCCGGCGTCCCCCCGAAGAACCTGCTCGAGTTCATCGAGAATCCCCTCGGAAAGGTCGTTCTTACGAAGCCGGTCGCGGGAGGTCATGAAGAGATCCTCTCTCATCACGCCCTCGATCGCTGAGCAGTCAAGAGTGACCAGGAGAGAGTCGGCCAAGTAGCCGAGCCGCACCCCGGCACGGGTGAAGAACTGCTGTGAGAACGCCGCATGGGTCTGCCCGTTGATCAAGAAGAGGATCGCATTCTGCGATGTCCGATACTCCTTCGCCTCCTGGCCGCGGAACGCGTAGACCCGCACTCGGATCGGCCGGCCACCGACGTCGATCACACTATGAATTGGGTTCGCGATGGTGTCATCGAGCTTCTCAGCGCGATCCCGTTCAAGACGGGCGGAGAGCCCTGTGAGATTGGTCGCGTGGCTACCTTGGTGGCCTCTGTACTCGCGGCGACACTCGTAGAGGCGCACTGGGAGCGCCAATTCGGGGAGCATCTGGTCGAGCCGGCGAAGGAGGCCATCGCCGCTGCGGACGATGTTGCTCTTGGTTCCTCGCCACGAGTATTCGTAGAGTTTCACCAGGGTCCCATGGGTAGTCGGTCGCGCATAGGCACTCCGAGCCGTCGCGGTCACATCCGGGAAGATCGGCCAGTCGGGAGCGTCGAACGCCAGGACATTCCCGTCTCGGTACGTGGCCCCACGTGGCGCGAGGTAGCTATAGAAGGAGCTGCGCTCGTTCCCTGCTGGCAGCTCACGCCGAACGACGGTGAAACCCCACTGGCGGTCACGCTCCGGGGAGTCTCCGGGAACCAGTTTCGGATTCCGCCGGGACACGAACAGCTGGAGGTTGTCCGGCTTGCTGCAGAACTGCATGGCGCCGGTTCCACCCATGTTGAACAGCCCCTGGACGAAGGGGATGCGAAACTTATTCGACTTGTTCAAAGACATGAACGTCTGGGGGAACTGGTCAGGCGTCTGACCCTCGCCGGCGTCAGCGATTGACAGGCAGGGCTGCCCATCAGCGGGCATGTTCCCCGTGGCTGCGAGGGTGAGCCGTAGGCTCTCGGCGAGCGTCTTCTCGGCTGACCAGGTCGCCACACGTCCCCCGTGGTCACCACCTTCAGGATCGAAGAAGTGCCCTACCGCTGATCGCATGTCCTGCGGAGCGTCGCTGCCGGCCGGGTCGACACCGGACACGAGACACGCGTTGATGAGCCGCGCGTCGATGCCGTTGACGATCTTCTCGGCTAGCGCGGCAACCGCATCAGCCTGTTGGTTGCCGATAGTTGGCCGGTTGTTCTCGACGTCTCCGAAGTAGCGCCACATGGCCGGGTCGGTCCAGTAGCCTGCGTCCGACAGCAGTTTGACTACCCTGATGTTGGTGTCCGCCTCCATGAGCGCCATACAGAGTTCAGCGTCAGTCACTTGTCACCCCCTCGCGTCGAAGCCGCCGCGACGGCCGGCTCCTCGAGTAGTTCCAGCAGCCGCTCCATGTTCGGGCCAGCGACGATCCGCGCCTTGCCAGCTGGAAGGGGTTCGACGTCGATCGTGCTGAGGTCTCGGAGGCGTCCGAGCATGGCAGCCCGATGGGAGACGACCTGCGCCTCGCTCCACCCTGGGTGATCCGAGGCGAGCTCGCCATCCACCCTATCCTGATCTCCGCCAGTCCTCCTGACCGCCTTCATGAACGCGTCGATTTCGCGGCGTTCTCCTGGCATAGCCACGAGAGCATCCAGCAGAATCCGCCGGTGGCCGTCGGTGAAAAGGTCGACGCCATCGCTGTCATCAATGGCGGAGATAGGCTCAGCGGCGAATTCCTGTCCTGGGTCTGTCAAGTAGACCTTTCCTTGATGGACCGTCAACAGACCAAGGTCCACTAGCGGACCACAGGCTTTGCCGTGGTCTTGACGGAGGAGAAAGGAATTGCGGAAGCGCGCCAGCGACTTGACCTCGTCCTGGCCGACGGGCCACCCGGTCGAGCGTCGCGCTCGGCCACGCTTGCCGGCGCGTTCATCTTCCTCACGTAGCATGAGCCCGAGGGCGCGAGCCGCCGCAGCGGCAGCGTCGGCGAGCGCGTCGACCTCCGGCGCATGCCCACCGGCGGCAAAGGCCCAAAGGACCCTCGGGCCAACCAACATTGGGGTGAGCCTATTCGTGAACGACGAGAGCGGTTCCGAGGATGGTGGGTCAGTCTGTCGAGTGGACACTGCGCTGGCCTGACGACCCAGCAGGCCATCCGTGCTGAGCGTGGGTGGCCTCATGGCCAGGCGGGCCTCAGATGGACCACTTGACCTCGGCGAAGCCGGGGCTGCTGCCGCGTTGGCTGGCTGGCGGGACCCGACAGTACCCTCGCCAGGTGTTTCCTCGAGCCCCAGCTGGTTCTCAAGAGCGACTGATACTAGCTCGGTCATGGAGCGATAGGGTGAATTGGGCCGGCTCACTATCTTCATGGCTCTGCGCCCTAGTTCGGCTGTCAACCGGACAACGAAGGTTTGTAGGCCGGTCGCGTCTTCCACGTCCGCACTATGACAGATCCGCAGCGCATAGTCAACTATTCGTGTTCTAGTGCCTTCTGGCATCGAATAGAAGCTGATCTGGACTTGGGGGCGCCGCCGGTCACGGTCGACTCTCCGGCCGATAGCCCTGTCTCTGCGCGCAACCGGGGCCGACAGTCTTCAGCCACCCGCCACGGCTGCCACCGCGGCTCATGAGTCGGCCCGGGCCGCCGCAGATCTCGCATCGATGGGCGGCCTCTTCCTCGGCCGCCTCGATGAGCGTGTGGGCGGCCAGGTCCTCGCCGCCGTGGCTCTCGATTCCGTAGACCATGAGGTCGAAGCGCGCCTCAACACCCAAGACCGCTCCCGATGTGTGAGCCCCACGTAGAGTCGCATCGGGGGGGAGTGTAGGCGAGGGAGGGGAGATCTGGGACCCTCCGGGGCACCGGCGTACCAGTGCCTCGTTGCGTGCGGCCCCCCCACCCGCCGCAACCTGCGGGGACCCGCGGCCCGGCTCTGCCGGGTCGCCGGTCCCCGCTTCCTCTGCAGCCTCCCGTATCTCGCGGGTCAGCGGGCCGCCGGATACCGGGTTCAGCTTCCCTTCAAACCCGCGGTGTCCCGCGGTGAGGTGGGCCCTGGGGTCCCGGGCGGAGCAATCACTCACGTGTGGCATTCGCCCGGTCGCCGGCTGCAGGCTCCTAAGATCTCGCGATTCAGCGGAGCTGACCGGCCGGATCTCAGGAGTGGGCTGATGCGGGAAGGGAGCGCGCCCGCCGGCCCCCGCTGCCCGATCGCCGGCTGGGGCATCACCCCGGATCTGGCTCTGGGGCTGGGATTGCCCGCCTCGACCGCGACCGGGCTGCGGTGCGCCATCTGGGACCCGCCGCCACCGGTGTGGATGCCCCGCGGGGGGGGGCGGGGGGGCGGATTTGCGAACTGCTACCATGCCCCCATGGGAGGGGAGGTCCCGGTCACCGCCGGGCAGCGGCAGCAACGCCGGTCCTGGGCCGAGCCCTGGAAGATCAAGATGGTGGAGCCGCTGCGGATCACCACCCGCGAGCAGCGCCACAAGGCGCTGGCCGAGGCCGGCCACAACACCTTCCTGCTCCGCTCCGAGGACGTCTACATCGACCTGCTCACCGACTCCGGCACCAACGCCATGAGCGACCGCCAGTGGGCGGCGCTGATGCTGGGGGACGAGGCCTACGCCGGCTCCCGCAACTTCTACGAGCTGGAGGCGGCGGTCGCCGAGGTCTACGGCTTCTCCCAGGTGGTCCCCACCCACCAGGGCCGGGGCGCCGAGCACCTGCTCAGCCAGTGCGCCATCCAGCCCGGCCAGCTGGTCCCCGGCAACATGTACTTCACCACCACCAGGGAGCACCAGGAGCGGGCCGGCGGGATCTTCGTGGACGTGATCTGCGACCAGGCCCACGACCCCGACAACCGGGATCCCTTCAAGGGCAACGTGGACCTGGCCAAGCTGGAGCAGGTGATCCGGCGGGGCGGTCCTCAGGGCCTGGCCTATCTCAGCCTGGCCGCGACCGTGAACATGGCGGGGGGACAGCCGGTCTCGATGGGCAACCTCCGCGAGCTGAACCGGCTCTGCCGGCTCCACCAGCTGCCGATCTACCTCGACGCCACCAGGCTGGTGGAGAACGCCCTCTTCATCCAGGAGCGGGAGGAGGGGTTTCAGGACCGCTCGGTGGCGGAGATAGTGAGGGAGTTCTGCTCTTATACCGACGGCTGCTGGATGTCGGCCAAGAAGGACTCCCTGGTCAACATCGGCGGCTGGCTGGCGGTCAACGATGAGCGCCTCTTCGAGGAGATCCGCAACCTGGTGATCGTCTTCGAAGGGCTGCACACCTACGGGGGGCTGGCCGGCCGCGACCTGGGGGCGATGGCGGTGGGGATCAGGGAGTCGATCCAGGACGAGCATGTGCGCTCTAGGGTGGGGCAGGTCCGCTACCTCGGCGAACTGCTGCTGGGCGCGGGCATCCCCATGGTCCAGCCGGTGGGCGGGCACGGGGTCTTCCTCGACGCCCGCCGCTTCTACCCCCACCTCTCCCAGGACGACTTCCCCGCCCAGACGCTCGCCGCCGAGCTCTACTTGGAGTCCGGGATCCGCGGCATGGAGCGGGGGATAGTCTCGGCCGGCCGGGATCCCAAGACCGGGGAGCACCACCATCCCAAGCTGGAGCTCACCAGGCTGGCGATCCCGCGCCGGGTCTACACCCAGGCCCACATGGACGTGGTGGCCGAGGCGGTGGAGGCCGTCCACGCTCGCCGGGCCGAGGCCAGGGGCTTGGTGATGACCCACGAGCCCCGCTACCTGCGCTTCTTCCAGGCCCGGTTCGAGCCCAGGGGGAGCTGACGGCGAGCTGGCCGGCGGGCCCCCTGGCCGGGGTCTGGGGCACCGTGGCAGCTGGGCCCGTTCCAGGCGGGGTGGTGACGCGGATTCTTGTCACGGGTCTTGGTCGCGAGCGAATCCCGCCCATCCATCCATGAGACGGGACGGCCCGTGCCGTCCGGCCGGGCCCGTGACCAGTGCCGCCTTCACATATCGGCTGGTTCCACCACCCATTCCGGTTCGCCCAGAAGCCGTCGCAAGGCGGTGTCCTGGGTGATGAGGGGAATTGACATGCGCTCGGCCAGGGCCACGTACACCATGTCGTAGACGGGGTGATTGTCGAAGCGCCGGGCCAGTTCCCAGGCTCGCTCCAGGTCCAGTTGGGAGTCGACCATCCGGACCGGAAGCAGGAGCAGACGGCGATAAGCGGAGTCGGCCATGAGGCCACTCCAACGCCGCCGGCGGACACCTGTCAGGAGCGCGTTGGCAACCTCCTGGAAGAGCAGTCGGGGAGCCAGGATCGAGTCGCTCCGCTTCGCCAGTACCGCCAGCGCGGCCATGGCCGGCGATCCCGGATCGGCGCCCGGCGCCACCCAGTCGACCACCACGCTAGCGTCGATCACCGGCATTGGCTGATCAGGGGTGGCGACGGCGGTCTTCGAGGACCAGGTCCGCCGCCGATTCAGGTTGGGAGAACCCAGCCTCCGTCATGGCCGCGCGAGCGCTCTTGGCCCACTGCTCGAGAGTGTGGCCATAGCCCTGGCCGTGCTCCGCGGCCAAGGCTCGCAACTCATGCCGGGAGATGCGGAGCCGGCGTCCGTCGCGCTCGGCACTGAGGGTCCCAGCCCAAACCCAGCGCCTGATGGTCTCTGGCGAGCGACCGACCAGGATGGCTGCCTCGCGTACGTCCACTCGGTCGTCCACGATATCGGGTGGGAGCATCATCAAATTCTACTACGGGCAAGGCGCATGTTGTAGTGAACCCAAGGACGGGACTGGTGCGCGGCCACCGAGCTCACAGGGTGGTGGTGAGCCGGCGGGGGAGACCGGGTGGATGGCCGGCCTCCACGACCGCCATCGCCACCACCTCTTTGAAATGCGCCTGGGGCGAGAGTGAACGGGAAGGACCGGTGCCCCTGGAGTTCTGGGGGATGGAGGAAGAGTGGGCACCAGGCCCCCGCACGGTCCTCCCGGCGGGTTCCACCCGGCCTTCTCGTGCCCGTCTGACGTGGGTCACGATGACAGCTGCGCCAGCTTGCCGTGATTCAGGACAGAGGGTCAGCTAACCCGTTCTCACCGGCGCCGCCGATGAGATGGCCGCGAACCCGGCTCAGATGGTGTCGCATCGCGGCCTCAGCCTGACCGGCGTCGCGCTCGCGAAGAGCCCGGAAGATCTCTTTGTGATCTCCCCGGTACTGATCCCGGCGCTCCTCGGTGGAGCTGCGCTGCTTCAGACTTCCCCAGGCGGGATTGGTGCGGGCCGAGGAGATCATCTCGCCGATCCGGACCAGAAAGTTGTTGTGGGTCGCGGCGATCAGACTGCGGTGCATGGCTGTGTCCCACGCCTCCCACTCCAAGTAGTCTGCGGCCTGGTCGCCCCCCCGCAGGCAGCGTTCCATCTCTGCGAAGTCGGCGCTGGTTGCGGACATCACCACCAGGCGCATGATTCCCGGCTCCAGCAGGGCGCGCACGGTCATGATCTCGAAGGGACTGGTCTCCATCTGGCCGTCGGTTCTGATCAAGTCCGGGGCGGCGGGAGCCACGAACGTTCCCCGCCCGACCTGCCGGACGACCCGGCCCTCCGCCTCCAGGTATCCCAGAGTCCGCCGAACCGCAGCCCGACTGACCCCGGCCATCTGGGCCAACTCACGCTCCGTCGGCAGCCGTGCCCCCTGGCCGAGCGACCTCTCGGCTATCTGTCGCTCGACCAGGTCGGCGACGACTGCTGACGGATCAATCTGAGAACTCATGTGCCTCGACCCGATCCTATCATGTCGATGGTTGCGATTGGTCGGCAAAGTAGACCTGCTGGCTGCCCCTTCTGAGGACTCGACCACGGCGCCGTCATGGTCCAACTGCCCCAGGCCCGCAAAGTTCGAGCGAACTCAGGGGACGGCCAGACCGGGTTCGGCAGGTGGCGCCGTGCTCGCGAGCAGATTCACAATGGCCGCTTGGCCTGAGCCCGCTCCCACGACCCCTTGACAACGCCGCGGCGGCCTGCCTAGACTTTCGGCCTCATGACCAAGATAACCAAAAGGCATTGGGCGCGCCCATTGGTCCGATTGGTGTGCCGGTGAGGCTCGTCCGCTACGACCGCGGTGGAACCCCGACCGTCGGGGTCTTGGATCCAGTGAGTCAGACCGTGGTTGACGTAGAGGCTGAGGTTGCCGATATTGACGCACTGATTCGCACCTGGTCGCCCGCCCTCGCCGAGCGCCTATCGAAGGTGGCCCAGGCCGGCGCGGGCACTCCCCTGGACACGGTTCGGCTCCTCGCCCCTTTTCCGCCCGCGAGTAGAGAGATCTTTTGTGTGGGCAAGAACTATCTGGAACATGCCGCCGAGTTCGAGCGCAGCGGCTACGACAGTGGAGCCGGGGCAGCTGGCGGCGCAGCCTCGTATCCAGTCATCTTCACCAAGGCTGCCAGATCGCTGATCGGCCCAGACGACGCCATTCCCGATCACGCCAGCCTGACCAGCGCTGTGGACTACGAGGCGGAGCTGGCGGTGGTGATCGGGCTGGGGGGCCGCTTCATCGCCAAGGCGGACGCCTGGGAGCACGTCTTCGGGTACACGGTCCTCAATGACGTCACCGCTCGAGATCTCCAGCGCAACCACCAGCAGTGGTTTCTGGGCAAGTCTCTGGATGGGTTCTGCCCGATCGGTCCATACCTGGTCACCCGTGACGAGGTCGACGCCAGCTCTCTTGCGGTGCGATCTTGGGTGAACGGAGAGCTTCGCCAATCGGCCAACACCGCGGATCTCATCTTCGACATTCCCACCCTGATCGCCACCATCTCCGCCGGTATCACCCTTGAGCCGGGGGACGTCATCGCGACCGGTACCCCCAGCGGGGTGGGGGCCGGTTTCCACCCGCCCCGCTTTCTCCGAGCCGGTGACCTGGTGAGCGTCGAGGTCGAGCAGGTGGGCCGCCTGTCGAACCCGGTGGTGGCGGGCTGATGGCCCACCGACTCCTGACCGTGGCAGCTTGGACGCAGCCCCTGCGGAGCCTGACCGCCACCTTCGCATTCCCAGTCATCCGGCTAACGCGGAAAACCGCCCGGCAGCAGCAGTGCCTTACTAGAGGCACTCATTGATAGGAGGAACGACGGTGCGCATACCAAGGTTGATGCTGGTCGCATCGGTGACCGCTCTGGGCGCGGTCGTGGCGGGTTGTGGCGCCTCCGCGACATCGGCTCCGACAGCCAAGGGTCCGCTGGTGGTGGGTGGTGTCATCGCCATCACCGGCACCAGTAGCTTCGAGGGATCGAACCAGACCGAGGGTCTCTTGCCAGCGATCTATGAGATCAATCATGCGGGCGGAGTCCTGGGCCACAAGCTCGTGTACAAAGGCGTCGACACGCGGGGAGATCCAGCCGACGCTTTGCCGGCGGTGCAGCAGATGCTGGCCACCACCAGTAACCTGGTGATGGTGGCCGGACCCGGGACGGCCTCGGCCCCAACCATCGTCCCGGTGCTGAACTCAGCTCATATTCCCATGACTGCGGTCGCCGGCGAGTCGTCCTACGACCAGAGCAAGTACCCGTACTTCTGGCGGCTGTTCCCACCCGACTCGGCCAATGGGACAGCGATGGCTCTGTGGGGCCAGCGCAAGGGCTACACCAGAGTAGCCGCCGTCTTCGGCTCCGACCCAGGCTCGCAGGGAGATCTTCCCGGGGTCATCCAGAGCCTCAAGGCGCTGCACATCAACATCGTCGCCAATATCACTCTCACCCCAAGCCAGAGCTCGTACCAATCTCAGGTAAACCAGCTGATCGCAGCCCACCCGCAGGTGATCATGACGGAGGCGCCCGCAGGCACTGCCGGCACCTTCTACGGCGAGCTGAAGTCACTGGGCGGGCTGGTGCCGATCATTGGAACCGAGGCCATGTACACATCGCCAGTGCTCACGGCCATCAAGGGTGCGGTGGGCGCAACCGACTTCCAGAAATACTTCACCGCCATGATCGCCGCCCCGTCCAAGCCCACAGCTGCTGTGACCGCCTGGAATAACGCCGTCAAGGGTGCTGCGTCGCAGCTTCCGGTCTCCGCCAGCGTGGCCAAGATCAACCCATTTGCGATCACTTACTACGACGGCTTGATCGGCATGGCCCTGGCCATGGTGGCGGCCAAGAGCACCAAGCCCTCGGTGTTCAACAGCTACATGGCTAAGGTCTGCAACCCTGGGCCCGGTAAGACTGTGGTCTACAACTTTGCCCAGGGGGTCAAGGCCCTCCAGGCGGGCAAGCAAATCCAGTACTTCGGCGCCACCGGCCTGATTGACTTCAACAAGTACCACAACTCCTATGGCAATCAGGAGGCTGTCACCCTGTCACCGGCGGGAACCACCATCTCCTTGGGCACGGTGCCCGTATCCGCCATCCAGGCCGTCAAGGTGAAGGGGGTCGCGTAGCTTGCCGGGACAACTACTCTCATCGGTCGCCGACGGGATCGTGGTCGCCGCGATCCTGGCGGTGGCCGCCATGGGTTTCACCCTCCAGTTCGGTCTCACCAATGTCCTCAATCTGAGCTTTGGAGCGGTGATGACCATTGGGGGCTTCACCGCCTACCTCCTGGAGGTTACCAAGGTGAGCCCGTGGCTCGGACTTCTGCTGGGCGGCGTCGCCGGGGCGGTGCTCACCACATTCCTCGGCCGCGGCGTGCTGAGGCAGTACGCCCGGCGGCGCACCCAGCTGTTCGAGATGATGATGGTCACCTTGGGCATGTCCCTGGTCATCGACTACACCGTCCAGGCGATATCCCAGAACTCCATCTATAGCTACACCGTGCTTCAGGCGGCGCCCATTCGACTAGGCTCGATCGTCCTCACACCAGTGCAGGTGGGGATCGTGATACTCGCGATAATCATTCTCGTGGTGGCCGAGGCCGCTCTGAAGTTCACCAAGATCGGCAAGGCGCTGCGGGCCACTGCCGTGGAACCCAGCCTGGCACGTTCGTGCGGCATCCAGACCGGCCGGGTCGTGCTGATAACCTGGCTGGCCAGCGGCTTCCTTTGCGGACTGGCAGGCGTCGTGTACATCATCAGCACGCAGAGTGTCGACTACACCACTGGAGAGCTGTTCCTGCCCCTCATAATCGCCGCCGCCATCCTCGGTGGCGTAGGGTCACTGAAGGGAGCGGTGGGAGCGTCGCTTGTCATCGGCATAGTCACCGAGGTCGTGGCGGGGCTCGGGGCAGGTGGTTACAGCACCGTGGCCGGCTTCGCGATCTTGGTGGTGGTCCTCCTGATTCGGCCTGGGGCCGTGATCGCTGGCGACGAAGACCGCCAGCTGGTGCTATGAACATCCAGTGTCGACCTTCCGGTAGCTGCGCGGTGTCGCAACCTCAGTCCGACCAGAAGCAGGCAGCATCCCGATGAGCGCCTGGGGCTTCTACATCGCCACGCTTCTGATCTACTTCGCGGTCGACCTCCTTTCGGGAATCGCTCTCAACCTTCAGTTCGGCTACGCGGGAGTGGTCAACTTCGGCTACATAGTGTTCCAGGCGGTGGGCGCCTACGTGGCGGCGGTCGTGACTCTGGGGCCGAGCCTGGGCGCGGGCTCGTACCAGCAGTACATCCTGGGGGCGCATCTGCCATTTCCGCTGGATCTGCTGGCCGCCACCGCCGCCGGGGCCCTCTTGTCGTTGCTGGTCGGGCTTTTTAGCCTGCGGCGAATGCGCCGCGACTATCAGGCCGCCGTGCTCTTGATAGTGTCCCTGATTGCGCTCCAAGTCGTATCGGCGGATGTCCCGCTGTTCAATGGGGCCAATGGACTGACCGGGGTGGGATGGCCACTCGGACAACTCTTCGGAACCACCGCCACTCAGTCTCCGTGGATCTACACGGTGTGGTCACTCTTGGTTGTGGCGGTGGTCTTTGTCGGTGTGAGCTGGTTGTCCCGCTCGCCCTGGGGGCGCTCGCTGCGGGCGATGAGGGATAACCAGGGAGCGGCCTCAGCGATGGGCTTGAACATCACCTCGCTGCGCCTGCAGGTCTTCGTCATCGGAGGGGCCATCGCCGGGCTGAGCGGGGGGCTCTTGGTGGAGTACATCGGCGCCTGGTCTCCAGGGGCCTGGGGCTACGCTGAGACCTTCGTCATCTTCACCGCCATCTTCGTCGGTGGCGTTGGCAACTACCGCGGGGTTGTGCTCGGGGTCCTGCTGGTGCCGGTTATCCTTCTTGAGATCCCGCGCTTTCTGCCCGCCATCGGCTACCCTGGCCTGACCGCGTCGTTGGAGTGGGTGGTGATAGGGCTGGCCTGGATGCTCTGCATCTTCTTCCGTCCCCGCGGCATTCTGCCGGAGCGCCGACTGAACGTCTCTCCACCGGGCTCGGGCTCGCTGGAGTCCGGCGCCCTGCAGCCGGGGGCGGCGCCTCGATGAGCGCTCCCGGGCAGGACCAGAGCCTAACGTTCACAAACGATCAATGGCGCACCGGAGTTCAGCCTGAGGATGGGAGCCAGCCGGTCTTGGTGGCGAAGGACGTGGTGGTCGACTACGGAGGGGTACACGCAGTGAACCGAGTGTCCCTCTCGGTCGCGCCCGGCGAGGTGTTGGGAATCATCGGACCGAACGGGGCTGGAAAGTCCTCCTTTCTGGCTGCCCTGGGTGGCCAGGTGCGACGTGCCAGTGGAACCATCACTCTCGACGGCCACGACCTCAGCGGTCTCTTGCCTCACCGGCGGGCCCGGCTCGGGATGGCCCGCACCTTTCAGACAACCAGTGAATTTTCCAGGATGACAGTCTTCGAGAACCTGGTGACCGCGGCGGAGGGGGACGCCGGTTCGTCACTGAAGGCCGTGGTGCTTCATCCTCGTCGTACCGGGCAGCGCGAACAGGAGCTGGTCGTCCATGCCTGGGGCGTCCTGGAGCGATTCGAGATGACTCACGTTGCCAACCTCTACGGCGGTGAGTTGAGCGGAGGCCAGCGCCGATTGGTCGAGATCATGCGCTGCTTGATGCGCCACCCGAGGGTGCTCTTGCTGGACGAGCCGATGGTAGGAGTGGCTCCCCACCTGACGGGCAAGCTCATCTCCGACCTTCGCGGTATCAGCCGCGAGGGTCTTGCCATTGTCATCGTGGAGCACGCCATGGAGGTGGTCCGCAAGCTGTGCGACCGCGTGGTGGTTATGGCTTTTGGCGAGGTGATCGCTAGTGGCACCTTCGAGGAGGTGGCGCAGGATGCAACCGTGCAGTCGGCCTACCTCTCCTAGCGACATCTTGACAGAGCCGGGCCCAGTGGAGGCGCATCGCTCGTGACAGACCGCGAAACCCCGTTCTTGGAAGTCACCGGAATTACGGCTGGGTATAGCCGGGTGCCGGTCGTGCGCGAGGTGTCAATTCAAGTGGGCCTGGGCGAGGTGGTCGTGGTGGTAGGACCAAACGGAGCTGGCAAGAGCACCTTGGTCAAGGCCGTCACGGGCGAGCTGCCGGCCCTGACTGGCTCTGTGCGGCTTGGCGACCTCGACATGACCTCGATGCGCGAGGACGAGCGCATGCGTCACGGCATGGGATATGTGCCACAGCTGCATGACGTGTTTCCCACCCTCACCGTGCGGGAGAACCTCGAGATGGGAGCCTACCGCCTTGGCAAGGCGGACACCCGACAACGAACCGAGTTCGTCATGGACACCTTCCCCGCCCTGGGTGCGCTGCGCCGACGAGTGGCCCGGACTCTCAGCGGCGGCGAGCAAAAAATGCTAGGGGTAGCCAGGGCCCTAATGGCCGAACCCCGCTTGCTCATCCTCGATGAACCGACCGCCAACCTGTCTCCCCAGGTGGCGGCCCACGTGCTCAACGACATCGTCACCTCGCTGGCCCAGCACGGCCGGGCAATTCTCTTGATAGAGCAGCGGGTCGCCATGGCCCTGGAAATTGCGCAGTGGGGCTACGTGCTCACGGATGGCCAGGTCCGTCTGGCCCAGAGCGCACAGGATCTGGCCCAGATGCCTGATCTCGGGAGCCTCTTTCTCGGGATGGCGGCGGGCTCATCCGCCAAGGTGGCCGAGTGAGTAGAGCTCCCGCCGGCCCAGCGCGGGCTGCTGGCCCAGCTAGGCTCGAACGGGCGCGGTCGTGAGCGTGACCGGCACCCAGGGTCCCGTCCGCAACCGCGGCCTGCTGATCGACGGCAGCGAGGTCGGCGGCGAGGAGGACCCGCTAGAGGTAATCAACCCCGCCACAGGTTGCCCGCTGGCGCTGGTCGAAGCGGCTTCCCCGGGTGACATTGGGAAAGCGGTGGATTCAGCGGCCAAAGCGTTCGAGAAGGGGTCTTGGAGCTCGCTTCCAATTCAAGAGCGAGCCTTGACACTGAATCGGTTCGCCCAGCTCATCGACTCCCATCTGGCGGAGCTCTATGAGCTGGAAGCCACCAACAACGGCCGGCCGATCGCGGAAACCAGGGCCCAGGTCGGCCGCCTGGCCGAATGGTATCGGTACAATGCCGCCCTGCTGCTGGCCGATCGTTCGGCGGTGGTGCCGATGCCGGGCCCATACCACTCGTACGTGAGCCGCTTCCCTGTGGGCGTGGCGGGGATACTTGCTTCCTTCAACCACCCTCTGATGATCGCTTCGAAGAGTCTGGCTCCTGCGCTTGCCACTGGCAATTCTGTCGTCCTCAAACCATCCGAGCAAACCCCGCTTACAGCCTTGGCGCTCGGGCAGATGGCCCTTGAGGCGGGGATCCCCAGCGGAGTGCTGAACGTCGTCCCTGGGCGCGGACCGACGGCCGGAGCTGCCCTCGCCGCCCATCCCAAGGTGGGCAAGGTGACCTTCACGGGAGGCACTGAGGTGGGCCGGCAGATTGCACTGGCAGCGGCCGGGCGCTTCGCGAAGTGCACGGTGGAGCTGGGCGGCAAGACCCCCGTCATAATCCTTGGAGATGCCGATATAGAGGCGGCGGCTCGAGGAGCTGCGTTCGCGGCCTTCATAGGAGCGGGGCAGACCTGCATCGCCGGCAGCCGGTTCTTGGTCGACAAGCGCATCTACGCCCCCTTTCTCGCCGCTTTCGTGCGGGTGGCTCGTGCGCTTCGCCTCGGTGACCCCCGAGACGAACGCACCCAACTCGGTCCGGTCATCTCAGCTCGGGCTCGCGACCGTATCCTCGGTCACGTAGCCAGTGGCATCGCCGAGGGTGCGATCTTGGAGACCGGCGGGCGCAGCGCAAGTGTCTCTGGCTGTGAGGGTGGGTTTTTCGTGGAGCCCACAATTCTGTCGGGCGCCAGCAATGACATGGCCATCTCCCGCCAGGAAATCTTCGGACCGGTGGCAGTGGTCATTCCATTCGTCGGTGAGGAGGAGGCGGTGAGCATGGCCAACGATTCCGACTTCGGGCTGGGCTCCGCAATCTGGACCACCGATGTCGCGCGGGCGCACCGGGTGGCCGCGATGCTCCGGTTCGGTATGGTGTGGGTCAATGACCACCACCGCTTAGATCCAAGCTCCCCCTGGGGGGGCGTTCGCGAAAGCGGTCTTGGTCGGGAGGGGGGATGGGAGTCCTTCCACGACTTCACCAACATCCGTGCAGTCACGATCCGCACCGCCGCGGAGGGGGTGGACTGGTATGGCGGCGCGAACTTGAGGTTGAACTAGGTGGCCGCCGGTCTCAGCGTCGACACCACCGATGAGGGAGTTGTCACCGTGCGGATCTGTCGGCCGCCGGACAACGCGTTCAGCACCGATATGTGCCACGACCTGTCCGAGTTGCTAATGCGGCCGCCTGACGGTGCTCGCCTGGTGGTGCTGCAGGGGAGCGATGGGGTTTTCTGCCGCGGGCGGGAAGGCGTGGCCGATACCAAAGGGGCGGCGGCGGTGGTGGACGCGCTCAGCCAAGTCACGCAGTACCTGCGTCAGACATCGCTGGTGACCATCGCCACGGTGGACGGCGACGCCGCTGGCTTTGGGGTGGGACTGGCCGCTCTATGCGATGTGGCCCTGGCCTCGGTTCGGTCCCGGTTTTGGTTCCCGGAGATCACCCACGGCCTGGCCCCGTCCCTTGTCCTCAGCTGGCTGCCACGGGTGGTGGGCCGCCGTCAGGCCTTCTGGCTCTCCGCCACCGGCGCCGTGCTTGGTGCAGAGCAGGCAAAGCAGCTGGGACTGTTAAACGTGGTCACGACCTCCGAGGATCTAGAGGCGGTCACGACTTCGACAATCGAGACTCTGCTGAGTGAGTCCCCCCAGGTGCACGCCGACATCAAACGCGATCTGCGCGACTTCGAGCAAGCTTCCATCGGCACCGCGTCGCTGATGGCTGTTGACCGGCTGCTGATCTCGACGATCACCGGGCTGGAGGAAGGGACCGAGGCGGCCAGTCGCTAAGAGCGCTGGCGGATGGGGGAGGGGAGTGGTCTGGCAGCGAGATCAGGTGAGTTTGGCCGGAGCGTTGTGGCGGTGAGGGATTGAACAAATTTCAGCCGCAATCCGCCCTGTAGGGGCCAGGTCTCGGGCTCGCCGACAGCCGACGGCTAACATGGCTGGTAGTCATTGGGCCCGGGCTCGATCGCAACAAGGAGGAGCTTGGCGATGGCCGAGAGCAGACCAGCCAAGAAGGGCTCGCGGCAGTCCGCCCGGGGCACCACCCCTGAACAGTCCAAGTTCTCCGCCGAGGAACGGGCCGCAATGAGGGAGCGCGCCAGGGAGTTGAAGGCGGAGGCGGCCAGGGCCGATGGGGAGACCGAGTTGCTCGCCGGGATCGCCAAGATGGAGCAGCCGGATCGGGGTATCGCCGAGAGGGTGCACGCCCTTATCCGATCAGCAGCGCCCGCCCTGGCGCCCAAGACCTGGTACGGAATGCCGGCCTACGCCAAGGACGGCAATGTGGTCTGCTTTTTCCAGAATGCGGGCAAGTTCAAGGCCAGATACCAGACGCTCGGTTTCACCGACCGGGCCTACCTGGACGAGGGCGCCATGTGGCCGACCACCTTTGCTCTTTCCGAGCTCACCAAAGCCGAAGAGGCAAGAATCGTCGAACTGGTCAAAAGGGCGGTCGGCTGAGGTCCCAGCTTCGCCGAGCCACGCCAGCTGCTGCGGGTGGTGAGCTGCTCTGGTGGGCAACCGGCACCGCCCCGCTCCTGCCACTGCGAGTTTGAGCGAGTTCCTGGCCTCGGCCGCCAGGTCACGCGGTCCCAAAGGAAGGCCTCCATAGGAGTGGACCTTGGCCGCTGAGCGTGTAGGAACGGTTTCAGGACCGCTCGGTGGCTGAGATGGTGAGGGAGTTCTGCTGTTTCGCCGACCGCCGCTGGATGTCGGCCAATAAGGACTCCCTGGTCAACATCTGGGGCTGGCTGGCGGTCAACGACGAGCCTGTTCGAGGAGATCCGCAACCTGGTGATCGTCTTCGAAGGGCCGCACAGCGGGGGGGGGCACCCGCCCCGAGCCGCAGGCGACCCCCCGCGCTGACAGCCGCCGCACCCACCGGCCGGCTCTGGACCGGCGCCTGCTCTTGGGCCACCGGCACCGGCGGTTGGCAAAATACCCCAGGGGGTATACAATTACAGGTGTAAGCCATCCCCCAGTGGGTAATTTGAGGAGATCATGGCCACTATCACAGTCAGCGCAGCAACGTTCTCGGAGACGGTGGAACAATCCGGAATCGTCCTGGTCGACTTCTGGGCAGCGTGGTGCGGGCCGTGCCGTGCCTTCGCCCCGGTGTTCCAGGCGGCCTCCGATGAGCACGAGGAGATGGTGTTCGCCAAGGTGGACACGGAGGCTGAACCCCAGCTGGCGGGATCCATGGGGATACGGTCGATCCCAACGCTCATGGTCTTCCGGGACGGGATCCTGGTCTTCTCCGAGCCGGGGGCGCTCCCCGCGTCGTCCCTGGCCAAGTTGATCCAGGCGGTGGAGGAGCTGGACATGGACTCGGTGCGCGCCGAGATCGCCTCCGGTGCGGCTGCCGCGGAAGCCGTCTGATCGCTGGCGTGGCCGTCACGGCTGGCCGGCCATTCGGGGCCGGGCTTAAGGTGGGGGACCGCTTGCGAATCACCGCCCGGCAGCCGCCGGTCGCCCGGCCGGCCGCCGATCATGGCGACCACCACAACTCCCGCTGACTCCTCCAGCGTCGGCCTGGCTCCAGGCGCTGGTGTCGACATACGCCCAAGTGGGAGAGGGGATGGGTTGGGGCCCAGATGCGGCGGGGGTGGAGGATCCCCGAGGCGGACCAGGGCACGGCCGAGCTCCGTGGCCTGAAGCTGGGCCACGGAGGATGGCGGATGCCTACCATTGCCGCACATGGAAACCATAGGCGTCCGGGAGCTGCAGCAGCACGCCTCGGTCGCCCCGCGACGGGTGGTGCGGGTGAGACCCTGGGGATCACCGCGTAGACGTTCGGCTATCGGGACACCCAGCAACTGTCTCATGGCCGGGATTCGGAGTGATCCAGGCCAAGTCGTGCGGTGACTGTCGATAGGCGCTTGTCCCCGGTCCACAGTCTGGTGTCAGGGGTGAGCCTGGTCGCAGCGAGAAGCTGGGCGTCGACATAACCGATACCCGCGCCGTACAAGCCTTCCTGGTCAATTAGCCTCAGGACCTCGTCGTTGTCGGCCAATGCCGCCTGTGGAAGACCGCATAGCAACGAGATGACCTCGTCACGGTGGCTCAGATTGCCCAGCGCAAGCTCTCCGGTGACCCAGGGGTGGGCCAACACCGCGCTGTTGTCGAGAAGCCGGACCAGGGCCGCGTTTCCACTGCGGAGGTGGTCGATCCAGATGGATGTGTCGACCAGTATCACTGCGGCTCAGTCCGACGCCGGGGTACGTCGGCAAGGGACGGCTCGGTTCCACCCAGCCGGGCCAGGCGCCGGGCACTCTCGCGTTCAATCAGAGCGCCCAGAGCCTCCCGCACCAGAGCGGTCTTCTCGGTCTTGCCGGTGAGGCGCTGCGCCGCAGTGAGCAGGTCATCGTCCAAGGCGAGGGTCGTACGCATGGGCAACCTCCTATAGACATCAAGACGGTCATCTAATGATGACACACGTGATGTCTCTGCGTCACGGCGAGGAGATGCTTGGCCCGGAACAGTTGATGCCCGTGGCAATAGCAAAACCGCGCCCGATAGCGGGGACCCCGCAGTCGATCCACCGGTTGAAGATCACCCTGCGCCCCATTTCTCCGCCGGTATGGCGCAGGATCCACGTTCCCAGCGACGCCTCTCTCGGCGAACTCCACTTCATCCTCCAGACAGCTATGGGCTGGGACGATGGGCACCTCCAGCTGTTCTCGGTGAGAGGCGCGACCTACGCCGACGGTCGGATCGAAGACCCATGGGGGAACCCACCAAAGGATGAGAACCGGGCCCGCTTGGCCCGGGTAGCGCCAGTCGGAAACCGCTCCTACTGAGTGCCCATAAGTAACACTCGGTCGGGACCAACGGTCCTTCC
Source organism: bacterium (assembly GCA_021795235.1). Taxonomy (GTDB): domain Bacteria; phylum Chloroflexota; class Dormibacteria; order Aeolococcales; family Bog-877; genus AG-12. Next base: position 69,762 of record JAJYPP010000004.1, on the reverse strand, counting down.
CGACCTGGGCTCTGCCAAGCAAGCCGTCGCCGTTTCGGGTCTTGCGCCACGTGTGTGGTTGCCCTGACGCCTTCGGACCTTGGACTGGCCCTCACACCCGGTACCCGCCATGCCGACGCTTCCCACGTGGTAGCTCTCCACGTCAGCGGGTTGCCCCGCCGCTTCGATCCGCCGGTTGGTCTGTGATACGACTCGTCAGCCGTAAACTCGACCAGAAAGGAAGAGGCCTCAGAGCCTGCTTCCTGGCTCGTCTCTGGAGGCTGGTCGAAGACCGAGACGAGCGTACCACCGAATGCGAGCGGCTGATGGGTGGTGGGGAGGATGAACCAGCCCAAGGCGGCCAGGGCCGCCAGCGCGGCCAGGGCGATCAGCGGGCGCCGGACCGGAGCCGGCAGGGGCAGCCACAACCATTCGAAGGTCGATTGCCCTGCCCTGGAGGAGGAGGCTCAGGCTGTCATCGCGGTCACTGTACTCGGGCGGACCGGGAGGCGGCAGCCGCGGCGGCACGCATCCTCGTGGGTTCCCCCGCCGAACAGGACCGGTGCCGCCCCCTTGGGCTTCGACCCGGGCACCCCCAGGCGGGAGGGTAGGGGGGATCGGGCGCTCAGCCGGCTGCGCTTCCGTCCCATGCCGGCTCAGAGGTCATCCAGCTTGAAGTCTGCGGCCGGGGGGGAATCGCCCTCGGTGGCGGCGGGGGCGGCGGGCGGCGGGGTCACCGAGACGTCGATCGTCGGGCCCTGCCCGGCCCGGGCGTCCAGGGCGGCCAGCGCCCGCTCCACCTGGTCGTGGGATGCGCCGCTGCGCTGCTCCGCATAGTAGGCGGCGCCGAGATCGCGCAGCAGGCCATCCGTGGTCCTCTGGGCCTGGACCGCGTCCAGCTTGGCCTGCACCTGGGCGGTGCCCTCCTGGGCCCGGGCGGCCACCTGCTCGGCCTGGGCCTTGAGCTTGTCCATCAGTCCCATGAGCCACCTCCTTTGGACCTTGCGGTCCCGGCTAGCCGAAGAGGCTGCCCACTCCGGCACGACCCCGGTCATCAGCGGGGCTCGCGATCAGCTTATCCAAGGTCTCCGCCAGGCCGTGCAGGTTGGTCGACTGCAGTAGCACCGTCCCGTCACCCTCCAGGGTCGCCAGGTTCAGCCCCTCACCGCCCAGGGCGGCGGTCATGGCCGTCTGGGCGCTCAGGCCGCCGATGTACTCCACGCCGTACCTCACGGTGTCCTGGAACGCCAGCAGGGCGCCGGTGTGGACCTGGATCTTGCCACCGTACTTGGCCGGGTTGAGCTCGATGAGGTTGCCGGCCGCCCCGATCAGGAGGGTCCCGGAGCCGGTGAACTTCTCCAGCACGAATCCGGTCCCGCCGCGCCGGCCGGTGCGCAACCCCGCGAACGCGATGTCGAACTCCACGCTGCCCTCGGCGGCGATGAGACTGTCCTTCTCCGCCAGCCAGCCGGTGGCCGGGTCCAGCTCGATGGCGCGGACCTCGCCCGGCAGCGTCCCGGAGAAGGCCACCAGGCCGCTGCCGCCAGCCGCGGTGAAGTACTGGAAGGCCAGGCTCTGGCCGACCACCACCCGTTTGCCCACCTCCAGCGCCATGCCCAGCAGCCCGCCACCGCCCTTGGTCTGCGGTCGGGTGAGCCTGGTCTCCAGGGCCACATTGACGGTCTTCCACAGGAATCGGCCCGCCTGCGCGTACACGGTCTGGCCGGCCGCCAACTGGCACACGACCATCTGAGTGGAGGTGCCGACGGTCTTGTGGGTAACGGTCATGATCCCCCCCCGATTCCGAACGCGCTGACGTCTGCAGGGTACCGCGGGGCGGGCCCGGGGGGCAAGGCCTCGCCCCCACGGCGACCGATGCGGCGGTGCTCTCCTCTGCCGATCAGGACGAGGCGGGGGGGAGTCGGCTCCGGCCTGGTGCTGGAACCACTCTCGAAGGGGTAGGCCGTGGGAGCTGGCGGGAGAGAGCGGGAGTGGCCCCGGCGCGGTGGTTTTGGCGCCGGCCCATCTGTTAGCCGACCTCACCGCGGGCGGGATGGCGCCAGGGGCGGACGCGGTCGCCTCGGAGCGTGTTGCTTCGAGCTGCGCACGCCGGACGGTCCGGCCCCGCTCTGGGGGAGCCGCTCAGGCCGTGCCATCCCCTCTGAGTGCTCTGGGGCGACCGCCCAGACGGCGCATCTCGGTCGCGGTGCGGGAAGATCGATCAGCGGATCTGGCGAATACGCTCTCCTCGCCAGCTGCGGTCAGCCGTCCAGACCGCAGCCTCCAGCCGATGTCCCAGGGCCAGGCACAGACGGTCGGCCAGCGAGAGGGCTTCACCGCTGACCCATCGCCGCGCCGCCCACTCCGCATCGGCTTGCGTCACCGGCTCGATTGCGAGGTCATAGCTGGTGAGCAGAGATCGCGCCAACTCCCAGCTTCTGGCGTGGGCCAGGATCTTCTGATTGACCTCGGACCAGTTGGCCGCGGCACAGGCGCCACCGGCCTCCAGGGCTGACTCGACCAGGTCAGCTCCATCCTCGCCCTCCAGGAAGGCGAGCAGCGCCGAGGCGTCAAAGACGTTCAAGAACGGTTGTCGGTTGCGGCCTCGGCCCGGCGCTCGCCGAGCAGCTCGCCGACCAGGTCCAACCCCGCCAGATCCGCCCGGACCAGCTCTCGCAGCTGCTCTTTGGTAACCATCACCAGCCCGCGATCAGTCTCCAGGATGGTGAGCTTGGTGCCCTTGGTGATCCCCGACCTCGCTCGCAGCTCGGCTGGGATCACGAGCCGTCCCCGGTCGCCCATCGTCGCATGATAGTTCCCACGCACGGTGGGACAGTACCACATCAATTGAAGCGGTGGGACTTACGTGCTGGGCATGGTCCGGCGCTGCGCCAAGCGGCAGGGCTCGCCGCTGTCGCGCGCCGAACGACTCCAGGCGGAAAGGGGAGCGGTTCCATGCCCTCGGCAGGGCCCGGTGTTCCCGCGGGGGATGGTGGCCGCCTTGCGGGATTCGAACCACGGCGCGGTCCAAGTACCAAGGTGTGCGGCCCCGCCGCTCCGCGGGCGCCGACCGACCCCCGCCCGCGCCCGGGGAGCTTTGGCCTCAGATCCGCTCCTCGAATTCCGGGAAGTACCGGCCGATGGTGGAGAGATCGAAGGCGGCGAGGATGGAGGAGGGCGGCTCCCGCTCCAGCAGGAACCAGAAACTGGCCGTGACCAGCTCCTCCACGCCGCGGCCGCGGCCGTAGCGCCGCAGCTCATCGTCGCTCACTCGCACCAGGTGGCTGGACCGGCCCCTCGCCTCCTTTATCTCGACCTGGCACGAGAATCCGTCCTTGGTGGGGGTCGGTCGCACGGTGATCTCTGTCCGCAAGAGCCTCTCCTCGAGTCCGCTGCCTTAAGCCAACCTACCAGGAGCAGGGCCTCCCGGCAGCGGCGGCCGATCCAAGGGGGCCCGTGCGCTCCGGTGGACCGCGGCCCGCGGCGTAGGTCACGCTGCCATCGGGCCCCGGAAGGTCGGATAATCGCCGTATCTGGAGTGCCGACCACCGGCGCCAGGAGATCGCGGTGCCGAGCCCAAGGAGAGCCCCATGACCTGGCGTCCAGCCCAGGTGCCGGATGACTCCGGCGGCGATCCGCACCGCGGGGTGGGGCCGGACCGTCCCCCCCGGCGGCCGTCCCCGGATGCCCTGGACCTCATCAACATCCGCCTGCTGCTGGCTCTGGAGCAGCAGGGCAGCATCAACCGGGCGGCCACCGCCATGCACATGAGCCAGCCGTCCGCCAGCGCGCGCCTGCGACGATTCGAGCGGATCGTCGGGACCGCACTGCTGGAACGCAGAGCCGATGGCAGCCGCCTGACCCCCGCGGGCCGCCTGATCGCGGAGTGGGCGGGCGAGGTCGCCAACGCCCTTGACGGCCTGAGCGCCGCGATCGGATCGCTCTCCCAGGGCACGGTCCATCCCCTGCTGGTGGCCGCCAGCCTCACCATCGCGGAGCACCTGTTGCCAGGGTGGCTGGCGGTGCTGGCGGAGCGGGTGCCGGCCGCGGATGTCTATTCGTTCGTGGGGAATTCGGCGGCTGTGTGCCAGCGGGTGGTGTCGGGAGAGGCGGCCCTGGGCTTCATCGAGAGTCCCGAGGCCCCACTCTCCCTCACAGCGACGACCTTCGCCACCGACGAGGTGGTGGCTGTGGTGGGGCGCGCTCATCCCTGGAGCGGGGTGGGGGACACGGTGGCGGTGGCTGATCTGCTGGCTGGGCCGCTCATCGTCCGCGAGCCGGGCTCGGGTACCCGCGCCGCCGCCGAGTCCGTGCTGGGCGACCTCTCACAGCGGGCCGGCGTGATCGAGGTGCAGTCCTCGGTGGCCGCGCGCGCGGCCCTGGCGATGGGCCGCGCCGTGGCCATTCTCAGCGTCCTGTCGCTGGGGGAGGACATCCGCGCCCAGCGCCTGGTGCGGATCCCGGTGGAGGGGTTCCCCGTGGTCCGCGCCCTGAGGACCGTCTGGCGCGGGCAACCGCCGCGCGACCCGGTCGCTCGGGCGCTGCTCGGGATCGCGGGTGGCGGGGGGCCCGGCTGAGGCGGGCCGACTGAGGTTATAGGCCGGAGCTATAAGGCCCTTAGCCATTTGCCCTCTTCCGAAGCTTGGGGCGGGCCCCGTACTGTCGGGGTATGAGTTCTCAGGTCCTCTCCCTGACCCGGCGGCGATTGCCCTGGCTGCTGTCCTCCCTGGAGCACCCGAAGGAGATAGTCGGTTATGTCGGCCCCAACTGGTACGCCTCTGTTATGGGCACGGGCATCGTCGCCAACGCGGCCATGACCCTGCCCTGGCATCCTGCGATCCTGCGGGTGCTGGCGCTGGTGGTGTGGCCGGCCGATCTGCTCCTGCTGGTCGCGCTCACGGTGGCGGTGGGTCTGCACTGGGCGTTCCATCCCGCCACGGCTCGCAGCCATGCCTACGAGCCCACCATGGCGCAGTTCTACGGGGCGCCGCCGATGGCGCTGCTGACCGTCGGCGCCGGGGCGGTCCTGGTCGGTAAGACCTGGCTGGGCCTGCCCCTGGCTGTGGATCTCGACTGGGTGCTGTGGGGGCTGGGCACCATCTCGGGGCTGATTGTGGCGATCGCCATTCCCTACCTGATGTTCACGCGCCACGACATCGCCGCCGACGGGGCCTTCGGGGGCTGGATCATGCCGATTGTGCCGCCCATGGTCTCGGCGGCCACGGGGGCGCTGCTGATCCCGTATGTGGCGGCCGGAGCCCTGCGGGCGACCTTCGTGTATGGCCTGTACGCCATGTTCGGAATGACGCTGGTCGTGTCCCTGATGGTCATCACCATGCTCTGGTCACGGCTGGTCCACCACGGCGACCCCGCGACCGCCCGCTCGGCCACCCTCTGGATCGTGCTGGGCCCCTTGGGTCAGTCCATCACCGCCGCGTCGTCGCTGGGCAGCGCCGCCCACCTGGCGCTCCCCTCCCGGATTGCGTCCGGGATGGACGTGATGGCGGTTCTGTACGGGGTTCCCGTGTGGGGCTTCGCGACCATGTGGGTGGCCCTGGCGACGCTCCTGACGGTGCGGGCGGTCCGGCGCCATTTCCCCTTCGCATTGACCTGGTGGAGCTTCACGTTCCCAGTCGGGACCTATGTCACCGGCACCAGCGGGCTGGCCCTGCACACCGGGCTACCGGCATTTGCCGTGGCCGCCGTCCTCGCCTATCTTGGCCTGTTGGGCGCCTGGGCGATTGTGGCGGCCCGCACCGTGTACGGCGGGGTGCGCGGGGAGTTGCTGCTCCGGCCGGCCGGGCTGCGAGTCGCCCCGGAATAGGCCCCGGCGCGGAGCTCGCGGCAACTGCGGGCGGGACCCATGGTGCCCCGACCGTTGGACGTTGGGGCCCGGGGACGCGGCCTAAGACCTCCGATCCAGGTTGCGAAGGACGGGCGGCCCCGGGGATCTCGACTGGCGGACTTACGCCTGGTGGCCATCCCGGCTTCGGCCCCGACTCTCGACGAACTGGTGGAGCTGTTCTCCAAGAGCACCGGCAAGGAGAGCAGTAGTCGCGAGTACCGGGGCGTGCTGCTCTCCTTCAGCCGGTTTGCCAGGGGGGAGGGGATCGTCCTCTGCTCGGAGCTGGACTTTCCACTGCTCCTCGCCTATCAGGCGAGTCTGGCCTGGCTGGCGCCCTCCACGAGGCGCCACCGGCTGCTCTTTCTGCGCCAGTTCCTGCGCTTTGCGGAGCGCTCCCGGTTGGTGCGGCCGGGGCTGGCGGACGGGCTCCGCGTGCAGCCGGTGCCGCCCCACCATCCCCGCCCGGCGCTGTCCCTGGGCGACTCGCTGCGCCTCATCTCCGCCGCGCCCGACCGGCGGGCGGGGCTGCTGGTTCTGCTGCTGCTCGGGACCGGGGCGCGGATCTCGGAGCTGCTCTCGTGCGACCTCTCCTCCTACCAGGACGGGCTGCTCTATCTCTCCGGCAAGACCGGGACCAGGGCGGTCCCGTTGGCCAGGAGCGTGCGCTCCCAGCTGGAGGCGGAGCTCTCCGCCAGGAGTGACCAGGATGGCTCCGCCCCCTTGTTCCGCTCCCGTCAGGGGCGGCTCTCGGACCGCCGGGCCAGGGAGATCCTCGAAGGCTGCTGCCGGCTGGCCAACCTGCCGCTCCAGAGTCCCCATGACCTCCGCCACGCGGCCTGCGCCAGGTGGCTGCGGGCGGGGATTCCCCTGGTGGTCGTCTCCAGGACTCTCGGGCACTCGCGTCCGTCGACGACCCTCGACCACTACGCCTCCGTGACCGCTCACGACCTGGAGCGCGGGCTGTCGGCGGATCCTCTGGACCAGGGCCTGGAGGGGGCCTCGTGGTCCGAGGCGATCCCAGAGTGAGCCCCTCGATCCAGTCGTCGCTGCGGACTGCGCCAGCCGATGGCCGCGCCGCCCCAATCCGGTGGCCCAGAGCACGGCGGAGAGGAACGCGAGTCCTTCCTGCCGCGCTCCGTCTCCTCGGGGCAGGGAATCGACCCAGGGCTCCCCAGGAAAGCGAGCGACGTCGCTGTCGATGGCCCCGATCCGCGGTCCAGGCTCGGTGGCGGGACCGCCAGGTGAGTGTTGGGGCGAGATGACTGCCCGGCTCGCGAGCTCAGAACACGCACTGGAGGACCTCGGAATGGGGTCGCGGTGGGGCCGGGATCCAGGCGCTCGCGGAGGCCGGCAGTCGCGCACGAAGCTCTGACGCCCGCGCGGCGGGGCATGATCCGATCCAGCCGCTCACCCTGGTCGCCGGGCTCACCTGGGGGCGGGTGGGGCTGGGCCGTGGTTCGCCAGCTCGCCCCGCGGCCTCGAAGCCGTCGGCAGTGCCCGCGACACCGTATGTGGTCTGCGGTCAGGTGAGCGTCGGGTCTCACCCGGGCCCACGGGAGCGGGGCCGGACCGGGCCCCGCAGGGCCCGATGATCAGGCAATCTGGACGGGCCCGAGTGACGAGGGATTGCGGCCGACGGCCACCTCGTCCCAGGCCGTGGCGAGTCTCTCCACGGCGTCGCGAAGTTGGGGTTCGGGGAGGGTGAAAGGCAGGCGCAGGAAGCGCTCGAGAGTTCCCGGTGGCCCGAACCGGGGGCCGCCGCCCAGGCGCAGTAGCTGCCCCTCGGCGGCGGCGACCAGGGGTGTGCTCAGCGGGGCGCCAAGGTCGATCCACAAAGACAGGCCCCCGGCCGGAATGCGCAGGCGCCAGTTTGGGAGGTGCTCCGCCAGGGCCCCCACCAGAAAGTCGCGCCGGGCCCGCAGCAGGTGGCGGCGCGCGGGGAAAAGTTCGGGCCCGCGGGCCAGCAGGCGCGCGGCGACCAGCTGTTCGAGGGTGGGACTTGCCATGTCCACCAGGCCGCGGGCCTCGGCGAGCCGGGCCAGCAGGCCGGGATCGCCACGGACCCATCCCACGCGCAAACCCGCCCAGAAGATCTTGCTCATGGAACCCAGGCTGAGCACGGTGGCTTGGGTCCCACACCCGGCCAGGGGTGGGGGCAGGCCGACATCGTCCAGGGCGAGGTCGGCGAAGGTCTCGTCCACGACCAGGCAGGTGGCGCTGGCGCGGGCGGCCTCGACCACCGCCTGCCGCGTGGCCTCGGGCATCAGGTGGCCGGTCGGGTTATGGAAGTCCGGCATCAGATAGGCGAGTCGCGGAAGACCCCGGCGCAGCGCTCCCACCAGTGCCTCGGTGTCAAAGCCGCCGGGGCCCATGCTCACCGGGATGAGCCGCGTCTGGGCTCGGGCCAGAGCATCGAGGGCTCCGGGGTAGCTGGGGCAGTCGACCACAACCGGGTCGAGGGCGGAGACCAGTGCCCGGATCACCAGGTCCAGCCCCTGTTGGGCGCCGTTGGTGATGAGGACCTCCTGGGGTGTCGTCGGGAGGCCGCGCGCGCAGTAGTGGCGGGCGACCTCCTCCCGGAGCAGCGCCAGCCCTCGGGGGTCATACCCGTGGCCGCGCAGATAACCGGGGAGCATCGTCGTCGCCTCTGCGACCGCGACCAGGATCTCCGGTCCGGCCTCGGGCGCGGCCACTGCCAGATCCAGCCAGTCCGGGGTATCGGCCACCGCAGGCCCCCACGGAGCCCCCCGGCGCCAACGCCCCGGGGGCATCGTGACCCAGCTTCCGGCACCGGTACGGCTGCGCAGGAATCCTTCTTCCCGCAGCAGGCCATAGGCGGCGGAGACGGTGGTCCGGCTCACCCGCAGGGAGACCGCCAGGGGGCGTTCCGCCGGCAGGCGGGTCCCGAGTGGCAGGCGGGCATCCAGAACCAGGCTTCGCACCGCATCCGTCAAGCGGCGGTGGGTGGACCCTCTGGTCGAGCCCCTCCGCCAGTCGCCGAGGAGGCGCGTCAGCTGTCCGGTGGAAATGGACTGGGCCGGATAGGCCGCTTTGGTGAAATTGGCTATTGTTTCGAATGCCATTTTGGTCGCATGATCGCACGATGCTGGAGCGAAGGCAAGCGCGGCGTGACTAGCTGGCGCCGGGCAGCCCGGGGGCCGTTGGCTTGGATATCGACCCCGCCGCCCGGGCACCGGCCCCGGAGGGTCGTGCAACTTCTGGCCGGGCTCGTGCTCTACGGCGTCAGCGACTCCCTGCTGGTGCTGGCCGGGTTGGGCCTGGATCCATGGGATGTATTCCAGCAGGGGTTGTCCCGCCACAGTGGCGTTCCCATCGGCACCTGGAGCATCCTGGTCGGTGTCGCGGTCTTGGGACTGTGGGTGCCGCTGCGGCAGCGCCCGGGTGTTGGCACACTCGCCAACGCGGTGCTGATCGGGACCACGATGGATGTCGTCTTGAGTCTGGCTCCAGTCCCGCACGCCATCGGCATGCGCTGGGTCCTCATGGCTTCAGGGGTAGGGCTGAACGGGGTCGCCACCGGCTGCTACATCGGTGCCGGCCTTGGTCCCGGCCCCCGCGACGGCCTGATGGTTGGCATGGCGGCCCGGGGCCACCGACTGTGGGTGGTGCGCTCCGCCATCGAGGCCACCGTGCTGGTGGTGGGCTGGCTACTCGGCGGCACGGTCGGGGTTGGCACCCTGGCCTACGCGGTGGCCATCGGCCCGCTGGCCCATATCTTCATCCCGCGCTTCAGCGTGCCGCCGAACGGCCCCTCCCTGGTTGCCCCGGAAGATCTCTCTCCCACCGGGTCGGCGGACGGCGCTTCAGGCCGAGGGTGGCCCGAACCGATCGGCAGCTGGCGAGGTCGGCTGGGCCAGCAGGTAGATCAGGTACAGCGAGCCCAGGAGCGGGATGAACGCGATCAGCCACCACCAGCCGCTGTGGCCGGCGTCGTGGAGGCGCCGGAAGGTGAGCCCCAGGGCGGGTAGGAGCACGGCCAAGAAGTAGAGGTAGTAGACCGCGAGCAGGAAAGCCAGCACGTGGGCCAGGATGACCAGGACCAGGCCGATCACGAAGTTGATCAGGAACGGCTTCCAGTACTCCGTCCGGGTGGCCCTACCGCTGAAAGCGACGTAGTTCTGCCACATTCGCTGATAAGCCTCGCCGTAGGTCATCCCCTCACCTCCAACTCCGAATCCAGAGCGGGTGTCTGGCCGCTCGCAGCCGAGAGGATATCAGCCGGAGGACAGCGCGGGACAGGGGGGCGGCGGAACTGGCCGATGAGGTATCGCCCCAGGTGCGATGGGACGATCAGAATCCATTGAGGTGGGCGGCCTCACGGAGGCCTCGGGCTGCTGCTGACGACCGTCGCCCCTGCCACGTCTCCCAGCAGGGCCGTCGCCACGATCGGCACATGCAGCAGGTTGGTGCTGAGAGCGGCCCCGTGCGCTCCCGCCCCCAAGAAGCCCGCGTGGCCGAATGGGAGGTAGCCGGTGAAGCCGAAGATGACGTTGACGCCCGGGCCAGCCCGACCGAGGGGCCCTGTCCAGCACGAGGAGGCCCACGTTCCACGAGAGCTGCCGCAGGAAGTCCAAGGCGATGCCTGCCTCCGAGGGGCTTCGAAAGGCTGACCTCATCCATGACCTGCTGGACCGGGATTCGCCCGTGTTCTGCGGCACAGGCTCGTTGGCGGTGTTGATCGCTCCCGGCGTGGGCCGGGCTGCTTTGGGGGACCGCCGACCATTCGCGGACTCACTGGCCCTGGCCGTGAAGGACCGGACTTGCGCTCGCACTCGGGTCGGAGGTTACGGGCCCCCCAGGCCGAAGAACGCCTCCCTGACCTCCTGGTTGCCCTCCAGGGCGCTGACGGTTCCCTCGAACCGGACCCGCCCACCCTCCAGCACGTAGACCCTGTCGGCAAGTTCGAGGAAGGCGATGTTCTGCTCTGCGATCAGGAGGGACAGCCCTCGTTGGCGGACCTCCGCGAGCTGGGCCACCACCTCCTTGACATAGCGGGGCGAGAGCCCCGCTGAGGGCTCGTCCATGACCAGCACCTGGGGGCGGCACATCAACGCCTTGCCGACGGCCACCAATTTGCGCTGGCCGCCGGACAGACTGCCAACGGCGTCGTGTCGACGCTCATGAAGCTCAGGGAAGAGCTGGTAGACATCCTTCATCACTCCAGCGACGGCCGCGCGCGGCAGGGTATACGCACCCAGAAGCAGGTTGTCCTCGACCGACAGGGTGGGAAAGACTCCCTGCTCAGTCATGACGCCAGCACCCAGCTTGACGCGTTGGTCGGTCCGCAGGCGGTCGATGCGGGCGCCACCGAGTTGGATCGACCCGGACTTGAGGGGCAGGAGGCCGGAGATAGCCTTGAGGAGGGTCGTCTTCCCGGCCCCATTGGCGCCCAGCAAGAGCACGCCCTCCCCGTCGGCCACGTGCAGGCTCACATCCCAGAGCACCTGCATGGTGCCATAACCGGCACCGACTCCCTCCAGGGAGAGCAGGTCATCCGTGGCCGTGGGACTGGGCTCGCTAGCCACCCAGAAACACCTGCACCACCTGAGGGTCGTGGACAGCGTCCTCAAGGCTGCCCTCAAAGATCCGCCGCCCCGCATTCAACACCATCACCCGGCTGGTGATCTTGGCCAGAAAGCCCATCAGATGCTCGACCACCAGCAGGGCAATCCCTCCCGCGGCGAGCCGCCTCAGGGTCCCGGCAGCGTCGTCCAGCTCTGCTGGTGATAGACCGGCTCCCAGTTCGTCGATCAGCAAGACGCGCGGCCCGGTCACCAGGGCTCTGGCAAGGTCCAGCCGCTTCTGCTGGGAGGCATTGAGGCTGCTGGCGAGCCGCCGTTCAAGACCGGCCAAGCCCACGACCTCGAGAGGATCTGTCTCCACGGGTCGGCCATTAGCGCCATGGGCAGCCGCCACTCGCAGGTTCTCGCTCACCGTGAGACTGCCGAGCGGCTTGGGGATTTGGAAGGTCCGATTCATGCCACTCCGTACCACCCGGTGGGGCGGACCACCATGGATCGGATGACCAGAGAGGGTCACGGTGCCGCGAGTCGGCACGTAGAGCCCCGAGACCACGTTGATCAAGGTGGTCTTGCCAGAGCCATTCGGCCCCACCAGTCCGACCACCTCTCCCGGCCGCAGGTCCAGACTCACGCCGTCCAGGGCGGTGAAGCCACCGAAGGACTTGGCCAGATCGGCAATTTTCAGGATTGGGTCAGCCATCGCCGGTCCCCGGCGCCACCGGAAGGTTTGTGATCTTGCCCCTGCCACTGCGAAGGCGATTGGAGCCCGCCACCAGGGCCCGCGCCAATCCGGCCAGACCACCCGGCAGGAAGAGCACCAGCAGCACGATCAGGATCCCGTAAATGAGCTGGAAGTACTGCGGCTGGGAGATGCCCACAGTGTTGTAAATCCCAAATAGGAGGACGGCCCCCAGGGCGGGCCCCCAGACCGTTCCCACCCCCCCGAATAGGGCGAACACGATGGCAAAGATGCTGACCGAGATGTCGAAGACCGCGCTGGGGTAAAAGGTCGAGGTGTACCAGGCGAAGACGCCGCCGGCCGCCCCCGCGAGAGCGGCCGAAACCAACCAGGCTCTGGCCCGTTCCTGCACCACCATGATGCCCGCGTACTCGGCGCTGACGGGGTCGCTGCGAATGGCGCGCAGGGCCAAGCCGAATCTGGATACCCGCAGATACACCACCACCGCCATCGCCACGCCCACCAATGCCAGGGCCGCGATGAAGCTGGCCGTGGAGTTGTAGATCACGATCAGATTGATCCCGTAGGGACCCTTGGTGATCGGCGTGAGGGCGGGGTTGGAGATCACCACGTAGATGGCATACGCAGCCGCCAGGCTGGAGATCGCGAAGTAGACCCCTTCCAGCCGCAGCAGCGGCGACATGATGGCAGCCACCACAACCGCCGCCACGATCGCGCACAGGAGCCCTACCTCAGCGGGAACATGCAGGTAGATGACCGAAAGGGAGAGCCCGTAGGCCCCAACTCCGAAGAAACCAAAGTACCCGAAGGGAAGGTAGCCCGTGAACCCATACATCACGTTGATGCCCTGGGCCATGACCACATAAACCATCATCATCACCAGCTCCTGCTGGTTGGGGTAGAAGATGTTGGCCACCGCGAACCCCACCACGGGCACCAGGATGGCAGCCGCGGAGGCGGGCTTGGAGATCCGTCCGACCACTGAGTCGGTGGCTCCGCTCGCTCTTCCGTCTGCCCTGCGCGGCCAGGTCAGCTTAGGCAAGCCGCCTGCTCCTGGACAGTATCCCGCTGGGGCGGATCAATACCACTGCCAGCAGCAGCACATATGGCACCAGCGCCGCCCAATTGGGTTGGAAAGTCAACGTGATCTGAGAGGCGAGCCCAAAGACAAGCCCGCCCACCAGGGTCCCTATGGTGTTGCCCAGCCCGCCGATCACGATCACCGCGAAGCTGATGACCGTGATCGACACCCCCTCGGTGGGATTGACCCCACCGAGCATGAAGATGGCGAGCGAGCCGGCCCCAACCGCCAGCGTCACACCGATTCCGAAGGTGAGGCCCGAGATCCTGCGCACGTTGATCCCCACCGCTGCCGCCTCGTCGGCGCTGGCCATCACCGCCCTGGTGGCGCGCCCCAGCTTGGTCCGGCCGAGGTAGGCGAAGAGGATCAGGAGCACCGGCACCGAGGTCACCGCCGCGACCACCCACGTGACCGGATATCCCTGCCCGAGGAGGAAGACGGGATGAGGACCGAAGGCGGTGGAGCTTATCGAACGCTGGTTGCTCCCGAAACCGAAGGTCGCCAGCGCCTCGATGATCTGGGAAATTCCGAAGAAAAGCACCAGGGACATCATCTCCGGATCCGAGGCTCGGGCCAGCCGGGGGGCGACGCCCAGGTAGACCGCTCCTCCCACCAAGATGGCGGGGATGACCGCCACCAATATCGCCAGCAGCGGGCTCCAATGCCAGGCGTAGTAGAGCTCGAAAGCGAGATATGCACCCAACATGACCAGATCTCCGTGGGCCAGGTTGACGACCCGCAGGACGGCGAAGATCAGGTTGAGCCCAATCGCCATGTAGGCGTAGAAGACTCCGAAGAGCACCCCAGCCGTGATCGCGTACTCAAGTAGCATCGGTCAAGAGTCTCCTACTCGTTACCGCCACCCAGCTCGGCCCGGGGCCCCGGTCCGACCGGGGCCCCGGGCCGTGAATCAAGGCGCTGGGTAGGCGACGCTGTGGGTTGCCAGGGAGGGCGGGTAGACCATCTCAATCTTGGTGGTGCTGCCCGACGGGAACATCTGTGACACCGGCAGCAGCTCACCCGTCTCGGCCCCTTGAGAGTTGATCTGGTAACTCCCGTCGATGGTCTTGAGTTTGCCCGAGACCGAGGCCACCGCGTTGCGCAGCGCCAGCTGGCTCAGGCTGGTGGCATGGTCGAGGGCGGCCTGGATGACCAACCCAGTCTGGTAGCCCGCCACGTTCAGGAAGTTGACGCTGGCGGGATCCGAGGGAGCGAACGCCTTCACGAAGGCTGCGGCCCCCAGCCCCTCATTGACGGTGTTGTAGGCGAGGATGGGCGGGTACCCGTAGGAAAAGGTGTAGGCGAGGCCCGCCTGACCGACATTGGTCTCCAGCAGGTGGTGGAGCTGCCCGGGGAAGGCGGTGAACACCATCGGGAACTTCACCCCGCTTGACCGCAGGGCCTGCAGGAAGGCGATGTCGTTGGGGGGGAACCCGAACTCCAGGACAGCCTGCGGGTGGGTCGCCTTGATGCTCTGGATCAGGGTGCCGTAGCTGGTGGTGGAGGTCGGCACCGCCTGGTAGTAGACGGGATGAAGGCCGGCGGCGGCAAGGCCCTTGCTGGTGGTTGTGGCCTGGCTGGCGTCAAAGTCGTTGGAGCAGTAGACGATCGCGACCCTGGAGATCTTCTCTGCCAAGAGGAACTTGACCAGGGGGTGCGGCCAGATCCCAGACGTCGGCAGCGCCGTCAGCACGATGTACTTGTTGCCAGGGGTGAAGAAGACGGTGCCGGTCCCCGTCTGGTCGAACAGGAGTTGGTGGTGTTCCTGCGCGATGGTGACCGCCGGCGCCGTCAGCACCGAGCCGAAGTCGGCCGCCAAGATGTTGACCTTGTTCTGAGTGATCAGCTGGGTGTACAGGGTGGCGGCGGTGGTGGCAGAGCTCTGGTCGTTGTAGGTCACCAGCTTGATCGGGATCCGCTTCTTGTAGGCTTTGACATAGACCCCGCCCTTGCTGTTCTCCTGGCTGATCCAGAACTTCAGGCCGGCCAACTGGGGTAGCGAAGAGGTCGCGAAGGGACCCGACCCTGAGTACAGTGTGCCAATAGTTATAGCTGCAGGCGCCTTCGACGTGACCGTGGTGGCTGCCCCACAGGCGGACACCAGCAGCCCCAAGAGCCCCAGGCCGGCTGATGCAACCAGATATCTTTTCATGGCTTCCTCCTTCTGCTCTGGTCTGCCAGCAGGAGATAGAACGTATGGCTGCTCCAGACCTTTGGCGGATTATAGGCATCGCTCTGGCAGGACACCACCCAGTACATGGGTTTTGGGTATGGCGGAAGAGCGAGCCAGTTCGGTCAGAGATAATTGAGTTGGGGGTGGTCTGGCGGTGGCTCCGCAGCCAGATGGAAGTCCAGCCGGTGGAACCCTGGCTCCCCGGGATCGGGCAGGAAAGCCACCGACCGTATCAGGATCTCGCCGCTTGACTGAGTAAGGAGCGGAGACGCCTGGCTCAAGGGCATTGGAGAGGTGAGGGGACGCCATGGGCAGGTGGCGGTGACGGTGGCCATCAACCAGCCACGCTCTCCATCTCTTCTGTAGACCCTCTCTGGCCCCTGTCCGCCTACGCCTCACTCGAGTCCTCACTTGAGTCCTGAATGGTACTACCACTGATCCTCTGGTCCTCTGGTCTGATAGGCTCTGAAGTGTGGGAAAGGAATCCTTGCCGGCACTTCGGACTCTCGAGCGGAGTCGACTGTACGAAGAGTTGGTCGAGCGGCTCGGGGAATACGTCAAGGAGGCCGGGATGGTGGTCGGCGATCGCTTCCCAGCCGAACGTGACCTGGCCGGGCAACTGGGGGTCAGCAGAACGTCGGTTCGTCAGGCAATGGTCGTCCTCCAATCTCAACGCTTTGTCGAGATCCGCCACGGAGGCGGCACGTTCTTGCGCCGATCCCGCGGCTTCGGGGAGTCTCTGCCACGCCTGATGGAGCGCCGGCATCATCTCCCCGAAGTGCTGGAAGCCAGGGAGGGACTGGAGGTCAAGATCGCGATGCTGGCGGCGCTTCGCGGGACTGCCGACCAGTTGCTGGAAGCGCGGGCGGCTCTCGAGCGAATGCGGGTGGAGATTGCCCTGGGAGGGCTCGGAATCGCGGGGGACCGCGACTTCCATCACGCAGTGGCTGAGGCCGCTGGCAACCGAGTGCTCCAGCATCTGATCGACGCGATCGCGGAGTCGGTGCATGAGAGCCGGCTCGAATCGCTGTCAGAACCCGGCCGACCCCTGCGGTCTGTGGCGGCGCACCAGCGGATCCTGGACGCGATCACGGATCACGACGAGGCGGCGGCGGGGAAGGCGATGCTGGATCACCTCCGTGAGGTTGGGGATGTCGCTCTGCTGCGCGAGGAACCGCCATCCGGCAAGGCCCCGTTCCATGTCTAAGCCAGCAGAGGTCCAGGAGGAGCCGACGGCAGCCACCTGTTCGGCATGTGGGACAGTGCTCGACGACCTCTCGGTGTGTCCTGCCTGCCACCGCCACGCACGGTTGACTGCTCGCCAGCGCATTGACCAGCTGGTCGATCGGGAAACCTTCCGCGAGACCGACCGCTACCTGTGGTCCTCAGATCCCATCGCGTTCTCCGACGAAGTCAGCTACAAGCAGCGCATCGCTGAGGCGCAGGCGGCCACAGATCTGCTCGACGCAGTGGTGACCGGCCGCGCGCAGGTGCTCAACAAAGCCGTGGTCCTGATCGTCTTTGACTTCCGTTTCCTCGGCGGGAGCATGGGCAGTGTGGTCGGAGAGAAGGTCTGTCGAGCCTTCGATGTCGCCAGTCGGGAGCGAATCCCGGCAGTGGTGATCTGCTCGAGCGGCGGCGCCAGGCTCCAGGAGGGGATGGTAGCCCTGTTCCAGATGGCGAAGACCGCGGCGGCCACCGCGCGTCTGCGCGAAAGGGCCGTTCCCCTGGTGACAGTCCTGGCCGATCCGACCATGGGCGGCGTGCTGGCCTCCTTTGCCAGCCTCGGAGACATCATCCTGGCCGAGCCCGGGGCTCGGGTTTCCTTCGTGGGCCCGAGGGTGCACGAGCGCTTCATTCACGATCCAACTCCTCCGGGAACCGCCGAGTTCGCGTTTCGCCACGGCAGCGTTGACGCCATCGTTGAGCGAGCCGAGCTGAGGTCCGTTCTCGGTGCCCTGGTGTCGATGCTGAGTCAAGAACCGTCGCGGGCCGCGGGGCGAGACACATTCAAGGCGGTCATCCCGGCGAGGAGTCCACGACCCGTCTGGAAGACGGTGGAATTGGCTCGCCATGTCAAGCGTCCCAGTGGGCGGATGCTCGTGTCCCGGCTGCTCACGGATGTCTTCGAGTTGCACGGGGACCGTGCGGGCGGGGATGACCTGGCGATCGCGGCCGGACTGGGGCGCCTGGGCGAGCGCGCGGTCGTCTTCGTGGCGCAGGATCGCGACGGCGGCGATGAGGGGCACACCCAAGCCAGCGGGTACCGCAAGGCCCTGCGGGCATTCACACTGGCGGAACGGTTTCGCCTTCCGGTGGTAACCTTTGTCGACACCCCCGGCGCGGCCGCCGACGCTCAGTCTGAGGCTGATGGCGTCACTGCTGCGATCGCGGAATGCCTGGCCCGGATGGCGCTTCTGCGGGTCCCGATAGTCGCGACCGTGGTGGGTGAGGGTGGGAGTGGCGGGGCGCTCGCGCTATCCATCGGGGATCGACTGCTGATGCTGGAGAATGCGATTTTTTCGGTAATCGCGCCGGAGGCCGCTTCGGCCATCCTCTATCACGACGGAGAACATGCCCACGAACTGGCGGGACAGCTCAAAGTCACCGCGTCGGACCTGGTCGACCTTCACCTAGTCGATCGGGTCGTCCCCGAGCAGCGTCCCTTCCACGAAGCGCCGGACGCGACGATCGCGCTCCTGAGGCAGGCCCTGGTGGAAGAGGTCGGACGCCTATCCCGTGTCCCGCCGAGCTCGTTGTTGAAACGGCGGCAGGCCAAGTTCCGGCACGTGAGCCAGGCTCAGGGCAGGCTCCACCTGCTGGTCCAGCGCCCCCGCCGTCGTGCGGAGGAGCGTAACTCCGCTCCCAACGAACGCAGCCACCCGGATGAAGGTGGGCAGCCTGTCAGCGCCTGACGTCCGGGCTAACCCTACGCCGCCCCTGCCGTTGGGCGGATTGCGGGTGCTCGACTTTACCCACGCGCTGTCGGGTCCTTACTGCACGATGCTGTTGGCGGACCTCGGGGCTGACGTGATCAAGGTGGAGCCGCCCGGGCTCGGGGACCATGCGCGGCTATGGGGGCCCCCGTTTCTTAACGGCGAGTCATCCTACTTTCTCTCCGTGAACCGCAACAAGCGGAGCATTAGCCTTGACCTGAAGACTGAGGCGGGCCGGGCTGCCGCCACCGTCCTGGCGCTGGCATCTGACGTGGTGGTCGAGAACTTCAGGCCCGGGACGGCGGCACGGCTGAAGCTCGACGTCCAGACCCTGCGCGGCATGCGGCCGGAGCTGATCTATGCTTCGATAAGCGGGTTCGGCCAGAATCGGCCCACTCTGGCGGGGTACGACCAGATCGCCCAAGGCACATCCGGGCTCATGAGCCTGACCGGGTCATCGGACGGACCACCAACCAAGGTGGGGGTGCCGGTGGGAGACATTACGGCTGGCATGTTTGCCGCCCACGCGATCCTTGCAGCGCTGGTCGAGCGCGCGCGGACCGGCGTTGGCCGGGCCATTGACGTCGCCCTCAACGACTCGCTCTTGGCGCTGCTCACGTACCAGGCTGGGCGCCTGTTCGCGACCGGCGAGTCGCCTTCCAGGATCGGCAACAGCCATGCGACGATCGCGCCATATGGCACCTTCGAGGCCGCCGACGGGTACGTCAACGTCGCCGTGGGTTTGGATGCCCAGTTCCAGCGCTTCTGCGAGGCTCTGGACGCGCCGGAGCTGGCCACGGATTCGCGCTTCGAGACCAACGCACTGCGCCAAGCGGCTCTGCAGGAGCTGATTCCCGAGGTGCAGCGTCGCTTTAGGAGCCGGACCCGACAGGAGTGGCTGGAACGGCTTGAGGCGTTTGGGATCCCGGCCGGTCCGATTTTCGATATCGAGGAGGCGTTCGCTAGCCCGTTGGCAGCGGATCGCGCGATGCGCGTCGACATCGACCATCCCACCGCTGGGGTGATCAGCCAGGTGGGAGCGCCGTGGAAACTGGACGGCGCCTCCAGCCCCGTCCGCATGCCGCCGCCGACCCTCGGGCAGCATACCGCCGAGGTGCTTCACGACATCCTGGGCTACGATGCCTCCCAGGTCGCGGCATTGATGCCCCCGTCGAAGGGTGACCCCCGATGACCCCGAGCCATGGCGTGCCCAGTACAGGGCCGGTCGCCAGCGGTTCACGGTCAGTCCCAGGCAAGCCACCAGCGGCGACAGCTGGGCAAAGTCAGGCGTCGGGCCACGAACGTGGGCCTCTCTCCGCTGCCAGGTGGCCCACTCGGCTGCTCGCGGGCGCGGACGCTGTGCCTGTCGAGATTGGGAGGTCAATGGCACCCCGGGCCACTCAAGACCCAGCGCCCCGCCAATCGGTCCGTCGCCAGCCCCCTGACCGTTTGCTGGTGCGGTCACACGACCGCCCCGGGGTACCAATTCCACGAGCGGCCCCAGGGCGGCTGTCAGAGCCCGGTAAACTGCGTGAAACAAGGGAGGCCCAAGTGGTGTTTCGCGATCCTCAGATTGGGCCGCCGGTGGGCTCGGGGCGCGCTCGGCGCGGGCGCGCCGGCGGGGTGCGGTGAGTGCCCCATCGGTCAAGCTGCTACTGGCCGATGTCGACGGGACGCTGGTAACCCCTGACAAGGTCCTCACCGAGCGCGCGGTTGCCGCCGTTGCCAGGTTGAAGGAGGCGGGGGTCCGCTTCGCCATCACCAGTGGACGCCCACCCCGGGGAATGAGCATGCTGATCGAGCCACTGCAGTTGGAGACCCCAATGGCGGCATTCAACGGTGGCCTCATCGTGGACTCTGAGCTCAAAGTCCTGGACCAGAAGGTGATTCCCGAAGACCTGGTGACTCCGATAGTCTCCTGGCTGGGCGACACGCTGGAGGCCACATGGCTCTACCGGGGTGCGGATTGGTACGTGCAGGTCCGGCGCGGCTCCCACGTCGACCGAGAGGCGAATACCGTCGAGTTCGAGCCCAAGGTGGTCACCTCGTACGAGGGCCTTGCCAAACACGTCGCCAAGATTGTGGGAGTTAGCGACGACCACCAGGCGGTCGAGGCGGCTGCCAGGGCTGCCCACGAGAGGTTCGGAGAGCATGTCTCGGCCGCTTTGTCCCAGCCGTACTACCTGGACCTCACTCATCCCTTGGCCAACAAAGGGGAGGTGGTCTCATATCTGGCCCTCCGCTATGGGATCCAGAAGGAGGAGATAGCCACCATCGGAGATATGCCCAACGACATTCTGATGTTCGCCGATTCGGGCCTCAGCATTGCCATGGGTCAGGCCGATGACGAGGTCAAGCAGGCGGCTCACCAGGTCACCGACTCCAACGCGGAGGAGGGCTTCGCCAAGGCCGTGGAGCACTTCATCCTCGATCCCCTCCGGAGCTGAAGGAGATATTCAGCGGGGCGCCGGCCGGGCTGCCGTCGCCAGACCCGGTGGGCTGGATCCGAATTGGGCAGGTGGGTGGCGCCCGCGCCTGGTTCCGATTCCTACCGTGGTCGGGTTTCTTGACCGGCCCCACTCCTGCTGGCCGCACGGTAGGTAGGGCCTGCTTCGAAGGCGGTTGCAACCTCATGACCGTCGCCATACCGTTCATGGATTGGCGAAACCGGGGTTGGCCCGCGCCGCCGACCTGTACCGAGCGATCGTCCAGAAGCCGTCGGGAGCGGTCCCGGTCCGCGTGCGGATGGCGCCTGGCCTGCCAGCCTCTACCTCCCCGAACGCCGATTGATTCCGGCCAGCGCCGCCTATTCTCCGACGCTGCCATCGATGGCCTCGCGAAGCAGGTCGGCGTGACCTATGTGCCGGGCCGTCTCCTCTATGAGATGGAGCAGAACCCAGCGTAGCGAAAAGAGGTGGCCTTCCCAGTGGGGCTTGGCGGAGAGCTGGCCTGGGCCGCCGGCTTGGGCCACCACCTCGCGACTTCGCTCGCAGGCCACGCGGTAGCGTTGGCGAACCGCCTCGGGGTCCAGCTCGGCCCCGGTACGGAACTCCCACTCCGGATCGGCGTCAAAGTCCACCTCGGACCAGGGCTCGGGCAGGTCCCGTCCGCAGAACCGAACCTCCATCCAGCTCTCCTCCACCAGGGCCAGGTGATAGAGGATGCCGCCCAGGCTCAGGCTTGAGCTCGGCAGGCGCCGGGCCATCGCGTCCCGGTCCAGCCCTGCAGCTTTCGCCAGCACCGTCTGCCGCTGGAGGTCGAGGACCTGTTCCAGCATCTCCAGGTCCCCGCCTTGCGGCTCAGGCTCGGTTCGACCGACCAGGGCGAGGAATGCCAGCACCCGTTGGAGGAGGAGCCGGGCCGCTCCCCCTTCGTAGGCGGGCAGACTGCTGTCAGTAAAGAGGTGCAGGTCCCCGGGGTAGAGGAAGAGCTGAGCTCCGTGGACCTTGGCGACGAGCTCGCGGGCAGCATCCTGGTCACCGTCGTCAACGAAATAGGGGTCCCGCTCCATGGCGTGGATCTGGACCGGCACTCCCGCGGGCCACGCTCCGTCACCGAACTCGGATACAGGCAGGCATCCGTGGAATAGGAGAGCTCCGTTGGCCCCTGGTCTGGTCTGGGCCAACATCTGTGCCGGCATGACCCCAAGCGAGAAGCCGGCATAGACGAGCTTCTCGGGAAGCCCCTGGACCGCCTGCCGGCCGCGCTCGAGGATGGTGTCGAAGCCGATCTCCCGGGCATAGGCGACCCCCTCGGGAATGGTTGGGAATGTGTGCCCCTCGTAGAGGTCAGGTGCGGTCACGCGATGGCCGGCGGCGCGTAGCTCCTCGGCGAACTGGCGCACCCCCGCGGTGAGGCCCTGGGCGTGGTGGAACAGGATCACGTCGGTCATGGCTGGTCTCCTGCTTCGGCTGGCGTAGGCCGACCATGCTAGGTGCCGATGCGGACACCTGATGTCCGCATCGGTCCATGATGGGCTCATGTCCGACGCCGCAGTGCGCCTGCTCCGTCTGCTCGGTCTCCTGCAGAGGCGGCCCGGACTTCCCGGCCGGCAGCTGGCCGGAGATCTAGGAGTAACCGAGCGCACCCTGCGCCGCGATGTGGAGCGGCTCCGCTCGCTGGGGTACGCCATCACCGCGGCGCCGGGAGCAAGCGGCGGAGGATACCGCCTGGGGAGCCCCGGGTCGCTACCGCCGCTCCCCCTGGACGACGCCGAGACGATGGCGGTGGCGCTCGCTCTGGCGGCTCCAGCGCCGACCGGACTGGCGCGGAGCGAGGCGGCGGCTCTCACCTCCTTGGCCAAGCTCGACCGCCTGCTGCCAGCTCGCCTGCGGCGCCAGGTGACGACTCTGCGAGCTACCACGCTCTCCATCGACCATTCCCGACCCACGGTCCCGACCGAGCGGCTGGTGGTCCTGGCGGAGTGCTGCCACGTCCGGGAGAAGGTGCGGTTCCGTTACCAGACCGGCGACGGCCGCGGCGGCGGGCGCCAGGTGGAGCCCTACCGGCTGGTCGCGACCGAACAGAACTGGTACCTGGTGGCCCATGATCTGGAACGGTCGGACTGGCGAACCTTCCGCGTCGACCGCATGTGCGACCTGGAGCGAACCGGCCAGACTTTCTTTCCCCGGGAGTTGGCCGACCCCGCCCGCCTGGTGGCGCAGGCGGTGACCGTCGCGCCCTACCGGTACCGCGTGGTGGTTGAGGTGGCTGCCCCCGCCGACGAGGTGTCCAGGTTGGTCCCAGCGAGTGCTTCCATGGTGGAGCCAGCGGAGGCTGAGACGGGGGTGCGGACCCGGCTCACCTTCGGCGCCCGCCGGTTGGATTGGGCGGCCGCCTTTCTGATCGACCTGGGGCTTCCCTTCTTTGTCCAGGAGCCGGCCGAGCTGCGGGAGCACTTGCTGACGCTGGGCAGGCGGCTCATCGCCGCCAACGGTGGGGACTGATCGCCGCGAGGTACGTGCCGCCTGACGGCTACCGGGTGACCACCGACATCGGCGGGAGCTGCGTGAGCGTCAGCGGGCAGACCCAACCCCGACCGCGGGAAGGAAGTGCCGCGCCGCACCAAGTCCACGGGACCCTGCCCCGGCGGTACTCATCTGCGGCTGAGGAGAACAACGGCGAGATGTCTCTCGGCGGAGCAGATGCCAGCCGGTCGCTCCGACCGTCCACTCGAACCAGACCACTACCTGGCTGGGCGCAGGGGAGGCGCGTGCGCGGGGAGGACGGCAGCGGCCGGGTCGAATCTGCTAATACCGTGGTGAGACTGAGGACCGTCGCGGCGGTGTGGGCCGTGTCGGCCGCCCGCGCCAGCGGTCGGGCCATGGGCCTTGCCGCCCAACCAGATCGCCAGCTATGCTGCGCATGCTCTGAAGTCAGCACCATTCGCGTATCTCGCACCCCTGCGCCTGGCGGACGCCCTCGATCACCTGGCCGAGCTTGGGGAGGATGCCAGGGTCCTGGCCGGGGGGCAGAGCCTGATCCCCCTCTTGGCGCTGCGCCTGGCCCGCCCCGGAGTGCTGGTCGACTTGGGCAGAATCGCCAGCCTGGCGGAGGTCCAGGAGCGGGAGGGCTGGCTGGTGCTGGGCTCGATGACCCGGGAGCTCCAGGCCGAACGCTCGGCGCTGGTGGCCCGGGGGTGGCCGCTGCTGGGGGCGGCGCTGCGGTTCATCGGCCATTCCGCCATTCGCAGCCGGGGAACGGTCGGCGGCAGCCTGGCCCACGCCGACCCCGCGGCCGAGCTGCCTGCGGTGGCACTCGCACTGCAGGCGGAGCTGGTGGCGCAGAGCAAAGGGCGCGGCGAGCGTACCATCGCCGCCCTGGACTTCTTCCTGGGGCCGTACACCACCGCACTGGCTTCCGATGAGATCCTGACTGAGATCAGGATCCCCAGCTCGTCCGGTGGGTTCTCCTTCCAGGAGGTCGCTCGCCGGCACGGGGACTTCGCGCTGGTCGGGGTGGCGGCCACCGTCGAGCTTGAGCGTGGCCGGATCAAGGGCTGCCGTGTCGCTCTCACCGGGGTGTCGGACCGGCCCGTCCCCGGGAGCGGGACCGAGCTCGGGATGGTGGGGGAGGAGCCCACCCCGAAGCTGTTCCGGGCGGTGGCTCAGCAGCTGGCGGCTGTCGTCCGGCCCCCATCCGACCTGCACGGGACAGCTGGGTACCGCCGCCAGCTGGTCTCCGTCCTGGTGCCCAGGGCGCTCGAGGAGGCGAGCGCCAGGGCCGGGGTTGGCCCCATCGATGGCGGCGGTCTGAGCCCGTGAGCGCGCCCATGGACGGCATCTCCGCCGACACTCTGCTCCCGATCCGCCTGCTGGTCAATGGCCAATGGCGGACAGCGACGGTGGAGGCCCGCTGCACCCTGGCCGACCTCCTGAGGGACCAGATGGGCCTGACCGGCACCCACCTCGGCTGTGAGCACGGGGTCTGCGGCGCCTGCACGGTGCTGGTGGACAAGGAGCCGGCCCGTTCCTGCCTGATCCTGGCGGTGCAGGCGGATGGCGCCGAGGTTCAGACCGTGGAGGGGCTGGGGACCCCCGACCGACTCTCCTCGCTGCAGCAGGCGATGTGGGACAACCACAGCTTCCAGTGCGGGTTCTGCACCCCCGGATTCCTGATCCAGGCATCCGCTCTCCTGCGCGACAACCCAGACCCCAGCGAGGAGCAGGTGCGGGAGGCGCTGGCCGGCAACCTCTGCCGCTGCACCGGCTACCAGAGCATTGTCAAAGGGGTGCTCGCGGCTGCGGCCAGCAACCGGGCCCTCGGCGATCGGGCAACCGGAGGAGGTCCTTCATGACCACCGCATCTCCTGCACGCCCGGGGGAGCGGTACACGGGCCACTCGGTCCGGCGCACCGAGGACGGGCGCCTGCTCACCGGGCGGGGCCAGTTCGTCGCCGACGTCCACCTGCCCGGCATGCTCTTCGCCGCCTTCCACCGCAGCCCCCTGGCCCACGCCAGGGTGCTCGGCGTGGAGACCCGGGCGGCTCGCTCGGCCCCCGGCGTGGTGGCGGTCTTCGACGGCCATGACATGGCCCGGCTGGCGACCGTGCAGGGAGGCATGATGGAACAGTTGGGCGCAGGTTCCTCGGGCCTGCCCAGCTTCAGCCTCCTGGCGACCGACAAGGTTCGGCTGATGGGGGACCCCGTCGCCGTGGTGGTCGCTCGGAGCCGAGCCCTGGCCGAGGATGCCTGCGAGCTGATCGAGGTGGAGTACGAGGAGCTGGCGGCGGTGATGACCGCGGAGCAGGCCCTCGATCCCAGTCGGCCTCCGATCTTCGAGGATCTGGGCAGCAACCTCCTCTTCGGGCCCGACCGAGAGGTGGTGGGAGATTTCGAACAGGTCTTCGCGCGGGCAGACCGGATCGTGACCGCCAAGATCTCCCAACACCGCCACCAGAACGTTCCCATGGAGGGAAGGGCGATCCTGGCCAGCTTCGACCAGGCGACTGGAACGCTCCTGGTCCACGCTGCCACCCAGGGTGTCAACACCACCAGGGCGGTGATCGCCGCCCAACTGCAGATGCCGTTGGAGAAGGTGCGGGTGCTCGCCGCGGACATCGGAGGGTCGTTCGGGCTCAAGTTCGGGGCGAGCCGGGAGGAGGTCGCCTGCTGCGCTGCCAGCCGGGTACTGGGCTGCCCGGTGCAGTGGATCGAGGACCGTAGCGAGAACCTGACCGTCTCGGGTCAGGCTCGCGAGGAATCCTTCCAGGTGGAGGCCGCGGTCACGACCCAGGGCGACATCCTCGGGCTTCGGGTGGGGATGGTGATCGACTCCGGAGCCTATCCGGGGTTTGCTCCGCTGGTGGTCTCGACCATTCGAGAGATGATCCCCGGCCCCTACCGGATGGAGGCGCTCTCGTTCACCGCTTCCGGGATCGTGACCAACAAGGCGAGCTACGTTGCCTACCGGGGGCCCTGGGCGTCGGAGACCTTCGTCCGCGAGCGGATGATCGACATCATCGCAGCCGAGCTGGGCCTGGACCCACTGGAGGTCCGGCTGCGCAATGTCGCCGTCCGGGGCCAGGAGCCGGCGCGGATGGTGACGGGGCCGAGTCTGGCCGGGCTGACGGCCAGGGAGTCGCTGCTGCGCATCCAAACCCTGGTCGACTGGCCGGAGTTCCGCCGCACCCAGACCGAGGCCCGGCTCCAGGGCCGCTATCTGGGCTTGGGCCTGGCCACCTACATCGAGCCCGCTCCCGGGCCCCGTCCCGAGGAGGGGCGCGGCGAGGCGGGGTCGGAGCGGGTCAGGATGCGGCTGGAGCTAGACGGCACCGTCTCGGTCTTCACCGCCCAGATGCCCCACGGGCAGAGCCATCAGACCACCCTGGCACAGGTCGCGGCGGACCAGTTGGGGGTGGATTTCGAGGCGGTGCGAGTGGTGGTCGGTGACACCGACCAGGTGCCCCCGGGCTTCGGGACCGGTGGCAGCCGCTTCGCGACCATGGCGGGTGGAGCCACCTGGCACGCGGCCGCAGAGCTCAGGCGGAAGATCGTGGAGGTGGCGGCCCAGTTGATCGATCTGAGTCCCACCGAGCTTGAGATCCGCCACGGGGAGGTGGTGGGGCCCGGGGCTTCCCTGCCACTGGCACAGGTGGCCCAGGCGGCCGAGGACGGCACCGGCCTGCCGCCGGGGATCGACAGGGACCTCCAGGTCAGCTGCACCTTCGACGGCGGGCAGGGCGGGTGGTCGGGCGGCACCCACTGCTGTGTGGTCGAGGTGGATCCCGCCACCGGGCTGGTCAAGGTGCTGCGCTACCTGGTGGTGGAGGATTGCGGGGATGTGATCAATCCGGCGGTGGTGGAGGGACAGATCAGGGGAGGCGTTGCCCAGGGCTTGGGAGCGGTGCTGTTGGAGCGCTCCGCCTACGATGATTCGGGCCAGTATCTCTCCTCGACGCTGATGGACTACCTCCTTCCGACCGCGACGGATGTGCCGAAGATTGAGATCGAGCACCTGCAGAGCATCCCCACGGACGACCACGTCAACTTTCGCGGCGTCGGGGAGGGCGGGATGATCGTCGCCCCGCCCACTCTCTGCAACGCCATCGCGGATGCCTTGGCGCCACTTGGGGTCCGGATCACCGAGCAGCACCTACCTCCGGCGCGCCTCGTGGAGCTGTTGGGCCCCCTGGCCGGGTAGCCGATGGCTCGGGGGCGCCTCGGCGGAGGACGAGGCTGGGGAGCCGATGGTTGCTCGCAGCGGCTCGTGGTCGGGGAGGGCGGGTCGGGCCCCGGGGGTCGGGGGGCGGCGCCGGCGTGTAACCACCGAGATCCGGTTGGCGTTTCAGCTCCCGAGGCCGTCCGGGGCGCTGGTGGTCAGGATTGGACCGAGGCGATTCGGTGGGAGGTGACTGATGCGGGGCTCACTGGCAGGTTCGATGGTGGTGGCACTTGGGCTTCTCCTGGCCGCCTGTGGCAATGCCACTCCGTCGGCCACTCCAACTCCTCGGACATCCAGTCCGGGAACCGGGTCCGGCTCGAGCACAGCCAGCCCGAGCCCCTCGCCGACGAACGCCAGCCCCAGCCCCTCCAATCCCTCGGTTGTCGCGGCGTGCTCGACCTCGCAGCTGGTGGGGTCGCTCGCCAACGGGCAGGGTGCCGCCGGTAGCATCATCTACGACCTTGACTTCACAAATGTGAGTTCGACCAGTTGCACCCTCTACGGCAACCCGGGGGTGTCCATGGTGGCGGGTTCTGGTGGGGCCCAGGTGGGGGCAGCCGCCGTCTTCGTGAACCGGAACTCGGCCACCACGGTCACAATTCCTCCGGGGGGGCACGCCAGCGCGCTGCTGCAGATTGCGCAGGCTGGCAACTATCCCTCCAGCTCGTGCGGCATCACCTCGGTGGCGGGACTGCGGGTATATCCCCCGGGCCAGACCGCAGCCCTGTTCATATCCCATAGCGGTCTGCAGGGATGTCGCGACTCCAAGGCGCTACTGCTCCAGGTGGGACCGGTTCAGAGCTGATCCCAAGCTGGACCGCAGTCCCCGGGTTCTGGGGTGCGACATCGCCGCGGCCGACCAGCTTCCCCTCGGGGCGCGGGCAATTGAGCCGGTGTGTCCAAGAGTTCCGTAGGTGTCGCCGTGCTCCGGCCGGTGGTGGGCTACCACGGTTGCTACCGATGGCGCGGCCGAGTCGTCTCAGGCCGGTCGGCGCCACCCTGGAACCGAAGATTGGGCTGCCAGCCGGGCGACTCCCGCTCCGCTCAGGATTCCCACCAATTCGGATCCGTTAACCACCAGCACCCCTCGCTCCAGAGCCCCGCCCACCCGCCGCAGAACGCTGTCCAGGTCCTCCTGGATGTCGGCGGTGGGGACAGCGCTCGCTGGCAGTGCGAAGTCGCTGAGCCGGTGGTGGATGCGCGCCGGTGGGGCCAGTGCCACCAGGTCCATCAGGCTGACGAAGCCGGAGGGCTGGCCGGTGCGGTCCTGCAGGGCGTATACCGCCAGCGGGGCCTGACCTCCCCCGGCTGGGAGGAGCTGATCCACCGTCAGCCAGTCGGGAAGGCGGATCAGAGGCGCCGCCATGGCGGCGCTGACCGGCACTCCCTTGAGCCGGGCCAGAACCTTGGTCTGGCGGTCCTCGGCCCTGCCCGCAGACAGTAGGAACCAGCCCACGAAGGCCAGCCATATCCCGGTCACCACGGCACCAGTGGCCGCCTCCAGGACTCCGGCGGCGATCAGGAGGGAGGCGAACACCTGGCCCACCCGCACTGCCCCGTGCACCCCTGCCTGGCGGGAGCCGGTGCGCCACCACAGCAGGGCGCTGAGGAGGCGCCCTCCATCGAGGGGAAGTGCGGGGATCAGGTTGAAGACTCCCAGGACCACATTCATGACGGCCAGCCAGGCCACCAGGCTGGCGATGAGCGCCGGGGCGCCAAGCGCCCCCAGTGCCGCCGCCAAGCCGAAGCCCGCCCCCCCGATCACCAGGCTGGTGGCCGGTCCGACCACGGTGATCAGGGCCTCCCTGGCGGCGCTGGCCGGTTGCCCGTCCAACTGGGTCACGCCGCCGAAGAGCCAGAGGGTGATGCCAGTCACCCTGACCCCGTTGAGCCTGGCCACCAGGGCGTGCGAGATCTCGTGGGCGAGCAGGCCGAGGTAGAAGAGCGCAGCTCCCACCAGTCCCGCCACCCAGTAGGCGAGGGTCGACTGGCCCCCAGCCGCGGCCGGTAGGACTGAGGTCGCCATGGTCCAGGCGATGACCAGGTAGATGAGCAGCAGGGTCCAGTTGCAGCTGATCTCGAGCCCGAAGATCCGTCCCAGCCGGATCGTTTGGTTGGTCACACCAAGACCATACCCATTCGCGGGCACCAGGGCACCTCGGGGTCGAGATCGGGGCGGGTCTCGGATCTGCGCCGATTACACTGAAGCGACTGTGACCAGGGTGGGGGTGGTCGGCTATGGGCTGGCGGGCGAGGTCTTCCACTGCCCGTTGATAGAGGCGACGCCCGGGCTCGAGCTCGCCGCCATAGTGACCGGGAACCACGACCGGGCGACCAGGGCCCAGCTGCGCTACCCCGGGGTGCGCGTCCTACCCACCTTCGAGGCTCTCCTCCGGGAGCCGGGCCCAACCGGTCTTCTGGTGGTGGCGACTCCCAACCATCTCCACCTGCCTCAGGCCCAGGCCGCTCTCGAGGGCGGCTGGCATGTGGTGGTGGACAAGCCCCTGGCGCTCAGCCCCAAGGAGGGCGAGATCCTGATCCGCACCGCCGCCGATAGGGGGCTGCTGCTGACCGTGTTCTTCAACCGTCGTTGGGATGGTGACTTCCTGCTCCTTGGCCGCCTCCTGCAGCAGGGCCGGCTGGGGGAGCTGCGTGTGCTCGAGAGCCGTTTCGAGCGCTGGCGGCCCAGCCTGCGGCCAGGATCCTGGCGGGAGGAGCGCTCCCCGGAGCAGGGTGGGGGACTGCTCCTGGATCTGGGCAGCCACCTGATAGACCAGGCCCTCCAGCTCCTGGGGGAGCCGGTCTCCATCTACAGTGAGCTGGCTCAGAGGCGCGGCGGCTCAGCCGAGGATGACTGCTTTCTGGCGCTGCGGTTCGCCGACGGCTCCAGCTGCCACCTGCACCTGTCGGCTGTCGCCGCCTCGGTCGGCCCGCGGTTTCGGGCCCTGGGGATGAGGGGCGCCCTTGAGACTTGGGGGCTGGATCCCCAAGAGGAGCAGCTCCGCCAGGGGATGGGTCCGCATGAACCCGGGTTCGGGAGGGGAGGGGAGGGGCGTCGGGCGGAGTGGCTCGAGGCCGGGCAGACCTCGGGGGAGGGTGTGCCACTGGAGCTCACCGCGGGACGGTACCTGGATTTCTACCAGGCGATGGAAAGGGCGGTCCAGAGCCAAGGCGAGGTCCCTGTGGCTGCCATTGCTGGGGTCCGCACCCAGGAGGTGATCGAGGCGGCGCGGCAATCTGCCACCAGCGGGCAGGTCGTGCGGATCGGCGGGGCGGGGAACAGTCGCTCGTAAGAGGTGCGGTGGTCGGCGCTGAAGAGCTCGAAGGGCTGGTGGCCACTGCGGAAGATCCCCGTGACTGGCAGGGCCGAGCCAGCCCAACCGCCCGTGAATGCAGCGACGGCCAGGACGCCGGACCATCCGTGGCCGGTTGCCCAAGACCAGAGCCAACGGCTCGGGCGGCATCCGACGAGGCCAAGACCAGTGAGTGGAGCCCCAGCAGGGGTGCCGCAGGAGCGCGCCCGCTAGATCACTGGGCGGCAACGGCAGAACCACGCTCGGGCTGCTCCGATTGGAGCCGGCTTGGTTGGTCGAGGCGCACCCGAGCGATGGCGGCGGCTAAGCCCGATCATCTGTCCCGTGGGAAATCGTCCAGATCCACTGGAGCGGATGCTCCAACCCCGCACGGGGGACGTCCTGCCGGTGCTGTACTGGAAGCACTTCCGCCAGGACTCTCCCCGCGAACTGGCGCGGTCGACCGCGGAGTTCTACCGGGAGCACGAGTTGGCCGCCGCCAAGCTGATGCCGGATATCCCCGTCCTGTTCCTAAAAACATAACCACACGTGCCCACAGCTATCTGGCTGCGGACACGTCATGGTCCTGTCCTTTTCGGCATGGTTTTCCCCCGTCGCGACGGCCCTGCCGCCGGCCGAGGATTTCCTTGCCCGTTTCGCTCTCCGGTTGACCAGGGTGGTCCATGACGGCGACGGTGGACGATTCCCCGCCGCCTCCCACTCGCGTCTCCGCTCCCACGGCACGTCTGGCCGTGGTCGCCTGGTGCCTGGAGTCTTGCACCCCGGAACAGTCACCTTGCGGCTTCCAATCGGGTGCCTCGCCCGTCCGCTGCGAGAACCTGCTGAGCAGGATGGTCCGAACCCGGTCCTTCGGCATCCAAAGGGTGATCTCGGGATCATCCATCCTGTTTCGCAGGTTGTGCGCTCCAACCCAGTCCGCACAGCCCGCCCACCCGCAGAAGAGGCAGACGAACCGGTCCCCGTTGCGGTTGTTGGCGTGGACGTACCCACACCGGGGACACGGTTGCGAGCTATAAGCCGGGTTGACCCGCTGACGACAGCTACCTGCTGCCGATGCCTTGAAGTGAGATCGTTCGTTGATGGTCGTGTTGCGCATCTGAACGGTGCGCCTGGACATGGCCTTCGACTTGGCCTTGCCGCGGAAGTCCAGTTTCTCCTGAGCGAAGCGCCCCGGCGTGCGGTGGACCAGGAACTCGTTGTAGGCGGTGTTCACCTGGCGGGCACATTCGGCCTGAGCGCGCTGCCGCCTCCGGTCCATCTTCTGATAGCCGAGGTTGTTGACCCGGACGCGTCGTGCTTTCGCTCGCTCGCCCCTGGCCAGGGCCTTCCTGCGGACCGCGTGGAGCTTGCCCCGGGCGCGCCCCTTGTCGAGGTCCCGCTGCGACGCCCTCGCCAGCAACTTTCCAAACCCTTTGCCGTAGCGCTTCCCGTGGTCGTCGGTCAGCACCTCGCTCTGCCCGATGTCCACCGCGGCGTCGCCACCATCGGGCGCATCCGCAGGCTGATCCAGGTCGAACATGGTGTGGACTTCCACGACTCTCTCTACTGGCTCCATCACCACTCGAAGGTTGCCCGCGATCGTCGCAGCGCCAAGCAGCGGGACCCGGATGCGCTGGCGAGGCCGGAGCCCCATGAGCTCGACCTGCTGGAGCCCGGTGGGGGTGGTCGTGACCGTGTACATGTCCGTGTCGAAACAGGCGCTCCGCGCCTTCCGCACCCGCGGCAGGCGCCGCACGCGACGGCGCACCTCCCGCCCGAGGATCTTCACGACCGCCGAGCGCTCCTCCTTGGGGATGGTGAACAAGGAGGGGATAGGTGTCTCCCCCGCGTAGAGGGCCGCCACTCGTCCGGGACTGAAGAGCAGCCAGAAGGCGTAGTGGCGCATCGCCTCCGACCAGTGCTTCTTCCGGTGTACCAATGGCTTCACGTCTTCCGCCTGCGCCGCCCAGAACTTCCCCATCGTCTCGTGGGCGTCTTGCACAGCCATCTTCCACATCCGGGCCTGCAGTCCGTGGGGACTGGCATAGCCGGAGCGCAACAGCTGGTCCCGGTAGCCGCGATGACCGCGGTACTCGGCAAACGTCTTGGGAGCAAGAGCCCGCAGATGGTCGTCCTTCTCCTTGGCGTACAGCCCGATCAGCGATCGAAGCTCCGCAGCCTTGCCTTTGTTCAGCCGCTTCGAGGGTCTCCGCACACAGCGCTTGGGAAGGTCTTCGTCGGTCACTGGCTCACCATCGCCACGATGTCGGCTTTCTTGTAGCGCCGAAGCCCGTAAAGGCGCGAGGAGAAGCAGTGCACGATGGACAGCAGCTCCTGAACCATCTCTTCCTCGGGGGAGAGCGACTGCGCGTTCATGATCACGATCGCGCAGCCATGATCCTGGGCGAACTTCTCGAACCACTCGAACCCGAATCGCACCAGGCGGTCCTTGTGAGCGATGACGATCTCCGAAACCAGACCTTGCT
The DNA here is from genome assembly GCA_021795235.1 of bacterium. Lineage (GTDB taxonomy): Bacteria > Chloroflexota > Dormibacteria > Aeolococcales > Bog-877 > AG-12. The sequence continues at coordinate 36,564 of JAJYPP010000004.1, read as the reverse complement.
CCACCTTCTCCATCAGTTGCAGGAAGTTCCTGCGGCGGTAGTTCAGCCCGCTCCCCACATCCTCGAAGCGTTCAGCAACGGACCTGCCGGAGGCGACGCAGAACTGCTCGACCGCTGCCCGTTGACTAGCGAGATCGGACTTCTGGCCCGCGCTCGACACCCGTGTGTAGGTCACGACCGTGCGCTCTTTGGGCTTCTGGCCTATGACCGCGAGGTAGTCGTCGTGGGTGTAGTAGCGCCGGTCGGTGGGGGTCCGGCGCGCTTTCAGGATCCCTTCACGATCCCAACGCTGCAGCGTGGAGACGGACCGTCCGATCATCCGGCCGATGATCCGCGGTGGATACGTGGTCATGAAAGCCATATTAGCACACTTGTTGGTACGGAAATGGTAGCTAATCGTCACTCTTCGAGGACTTTTCGCTCTCCTCATTTCGCCAGCTTCGGCACCTGCGTTCATTCGGCGACGTCACAGACGTGGGCCGGGCCCGGGAGTATCTCCACTGTGTGGAACTTCTGCGCCAGCAGCTGGAGCCGACGGATCCGCTTCTGGTCACTCTTTTCTCGCCACTTGGGCTGGTCGGGCTCTGGTGTGGCAAGCAGGCGATCCCGGAGCTCCTGGCCGAGCCCAGGGCGGTCTCCCATCAGGTCCTGGGTGCCCTGGGGGCCTTGGTCTGCCAGCTGGCCCAGGAATGTGTGCGCCTGGGGGCGGATGGGATTTACTACTCCTGTTGGGGTCAGGATGTCCTCACCGACTCGGAGTACGCCGAGTTCGGGGTGCCCTACGACCTCGCCGGCCTCGTGGGCGCCCGGGATGTCGGCTTACGGGTTCTGCACATCCACGGCGCGTTGGGGGGAGAGGGTGGAGCGCTACTTTGAGTACCCGGTCAAGGCGCTGGGCTGGAGCGATGACGAGAGCTCGGTCTCCCTGGCCGATGGGGCGGCGCAACTGCCCGGCCGGATCCTGATGGGCGGGATCTCCGAGCGCCAAGTGGACCCGGTGGGCCCCGCGGAGCGCGTCCGGCTGCTGGAGCTCCACCGATCGCTTCCGGGCCGACTGCTGGTGGCGCCCGGCTGCTCGCTCCCCGACGACGTCTCGAGCGAGACTCTGCTGACTCTGCGCCAACTGGTGAGGTCCGAACGGGCGAGGTAAGTGTCCGGGTCCCCCGGTCCCCCGTAGGTGGGTGCCCCCTCCACTCCCGACGGCCTCGGCGCTGATCGATGCCCAAAGACAGCAGGGCACGGCCGCGGGCTCTGCGTCTCCCCGATCCCCAGCCACGGGCCCATCACGGTCAACTGGTGTTGCCGGCGAGTGGCCCTGACCGGGCAGAGCGATCCTCGACCAGCTGGGGTGTCCACGGTTCGGGCTCAGGGCGCGGTTGGGTACACTCGCCCGGTTCCAGTCCTGGGCCACCTGGCTGCAGGCAGTCTCAAGGTCGACTCCGGAGGCCCCCCATCGACCCTCAAACCGATCCGGTGGGATCCGTTGGCACCGCGGCCGCGTCCCGAGTCAGGGCCCGCCTGGGCCTGCTGGCACTGCCGGTGGCACTCTACCTATGGTTCATCTGGAGCTACGGAGTGAGCGTCCCCTACCAGGACGATTGGTCTTTGGTGCCGCTCCTGAGGCTGCTCAACCAGGGCCACCTCACGCTCGCCGCGCTCTGGGCGCAGCATCTGCAAAACCGGGTGCTGGTGCCCAACGTCTTGATGCTGGCGGTCCTGAAGTTGACCCGCTTCAACACCAAGGTGGAGATGTTCTGCGGCGCCGGGCTGCTGCTCCTGGGCTTCCTGGCGCTGGGATTGGCCCAGCGGCGGATCTCCTCGCGGCCGCTCGAGCTCCTGATCCCGGTCGCCTTCCTGGTCTTCAGCCTGATCCAGTACGTCACCGCGCTCCACGGTTACGCAGTCTCTCTGTACCTGATCGTGGCGGCCTTCATGCTGGCCCTGCTCTGCCTGCTGCGCTCGGAGTCCTCTGGCCCAGGATGGCTGGTGGCCGCGATGCTGCTGGGTCTGGTGGCCTCGTACTCGTCCCTGCAGGGTGTCGCGATCTGGCCCGCGGGCCTGGTGCTACTGGTGGCCCGCGGCCGCCAGCCTCGGGTCGGCCTCCTGTGGGTGACGGTCGGGATGGCGGCGCTCGTTCTTTACCTGGTGGGGCTGCAGATGGGTCACGACGGCCACGGTGTGGCCGTGGCCCTGACCCATCCTGGGCTCTCCATGGCCTACTTCCTGCTGCTGGCCGGGGCCGTCGTTCCCACGGTGCCCAGGCTCGGGCTCAATCTCAACTGGTTGGTTGCTCTGGGAGCCATCCTCTGGCTGCTGGCCACAGTGGTCGTGGTCAAGAGCCTGAGGGCCAGGGGCCGGCAGCAGGCTCTGGCTCTGCCCGCCGCCGTGATTGGCATGGTCGCAGCCATTGATCTCGCCATCGTCATGGGCCGGGCGGTTCTGGGACTGGGCTTCGCTCTCGACTCCCGCTACACCGTCTTCAACGTCTGGCTCCTGGCCGCGGTGTTCCTGGGCTGGGCCGAGATCTTCCTCAGCCACCGCCGGTGGCGCCACGCTCTGGGCTTGGCTGCTGTCGGAGCCATCTGTCTGGTTCAGGTCGCGGGCTCCCTCCACAGCGGGATCGCGGCCGGCTCGGAGCTGCGCAGCCAACACCACCAAGAGGTGGCCCTGCTGCTGCACTACCGCTCGGCCAGCACAGCCGCGATCCGCCAGTACGCCATCCAGGACCCCGCCGTCTTCGTGCCCCGGGCCGAGTACCTCCAGGCACACGGCCTCAGCATCTTCAAGAGGTCATGAGCGGGCGCCGCCACCGGCAGGTGGCGTATCGTGCCGGACATGCCTCATCGGCGCCACTACGGCCGTCGGACCGCCCGGACCGTCAGGCGCGCTGGCTGCTGCGGACTGGAGGCGCTGTCCTGCTGCCTGCTGCTGGCGGCCGTGGCGGCTGCGGCCGCGACTTTGGTGGTCTGGGCTGTCGTCTGACTCGCAGCTGCGAGGTTGGGGAGCAATTGGCCCGCGACGCCCGGGTCTTCAGGGACGGTCGGACACCGTCGCGGGTGGCTTGGACGGCGCCGGCTGGGCGACGAGGCCGAGCAGGCGCTCGGCGTTGGTGTGGGCGATCTTCTCTTTGTCGCCCGGGCTCAGCGGGGCCCCCCTGAGGAAGCCGGTGGCCTGAGAGCTGTCGGAGAAGGGGTGGTCCACCGAGAACAGAATGCGATCGGCGCCCACCACCATCAAGCCGCAGAGGAGGGGAGGATCGGTTGTGTAGCCGCAGGTCGTGACGTGGACGTGCTGGTGGAAGGTTTCGGCCACTGTCATTGAGAGCTCCGGGGTTAGCGGGGTCAACCGCTCGTCGGCCCGAGCCAGGGAGAACGGCAGCATCTCTCCCATGTGACCGACGATGATCTGCAGCCGGGGCAGCCGCTCGAAGACTCCGGACACCACCATCCTCAGCACGTGCAGGCCGCACTCGGCGTGCCAACCCCACGCCGAGGTCGCCAGCGTCGCCGCCACCGCCGGGTCGAGGCCGGAGAAGTAGGCCCGACGCACGGCCGGGGGCGGGGCCGCCGGGTGCAGGTAGAGCGGGACCCCCAAGTCCTCTGCGGTGCGGAGCACGGGTGCCACCGTGGGATCGTCGAGGAATACCCCGTGGGTCTGGCCGTGGATCATCGCGCCCACAAACCCCAGCTCGGCGACCGCCCGGCGCAGCTCGTCGTCGGCTGCCCTGGGGTCGGCCATGGGCAGGGTGGCGAAGGCCCGAAAGCGATCCGGGTGCGCCGCCACGGCGGCGGCTATCCGGTCGTTGAGGTCCCGAGCCACTGCCACGGATCGGACCGGGTCGAGCTCCTGGACCTCGTGGGCCAGGGCGGACAGGACCTGGACATCGATCCCGGCAGCGTCCATGACCCTCAGGCGGCCTTCACCCAGGTCATCGAGTGCGTCGGCGGTGCCGCGCAGGCTGGCGGGATCCATACCGATGGCGGAGGCCACGTCCTTGGGCAGCAGGTGTTCCTCTATGGCTATCACTCGCACCGGACCATCGTACTGACCGTTAGCGCAGATCCCGCCGCCGGCACCCAGCGGCCACGGGGACCTGGAGTTGAGGGCCGTGGTCAGGCGCCGCCGAACCCACCACGGACGGTCGGTGCCCTCAGTGCCCGTGCCCCTTGTGCTTGTGGTCTGGCCCCTTGCCCGGGGGGCCGCCCTGGCCGGGAGGACCGCCACCGGTGCTCCCGCCACCCAGGACCTGATAGCTGGGGCCGGTGCCGGCAAGGTAGTACACAGTCTGGCCCTGGTACTGGGCCGAGGTCAGGCCGGCCGGTGGCTGGTACCAGGTGGCCGGCTGGCCGTGCAGTGCCTGCTCCATGAAGTCATGCCAGAGGATGGCCGCCCCGCTTATCCCGTTGATGCCCCCACCGTACATCGGGGAGTCGTTGGCGTTGCCCACCCAAACCGCCCCCACCAGGCCTGGAGTCCAGCCGACGGCCAGGTTGTCCCGGAAGCTGTTGGAGGTGCCGGTCTTGACCGCTACCCGGCGGCCCGGGATGACCAGAGGGGTGTTGGGGCCGAAGGCCAGCTGGCGGTTGCTGTTCCGGGACAGGATGGTGTTCATGATGAACGCCGCCGATGAGGACATGACTGTACGGCTGGTGGCGGGGGCGGAGTACAGCGAGGATCCGCTCTGACTCTTCACCGACAGGATGAACCGGGCGGGATGGAGGGTGCCCTGGGCCGCCAGCACCGACCCGGCCTGGGCCATCTCCCAGAGCGGGATGGGATAGGCCCCCAGGGTGAGGCTGGGCCCGTAGGTGGAGTTGGAGTGGTTGAGGGTGGTCACTCCGAAGCTGCGGGCCAGGGACAGGACCCTGGGGATCCCGGTCGCCAGCTCCACCCTGACTGCGGGCACGTTCAACGAGTTCCCGAGCGCGACCTCGGCCGGCACTACCCCGAAATACTGGCCGTTGTAGTCGTGGACCACGTAGGGCGTGCCGTTGGGGCCGCCGCTGGGCAGGGTGAGCCGGTTGTCGAGGATCGGGGTGGTCATGGTTATGGTCCTGGTGGCGATCGCCGCGGAGTAGGTGAAGACCTTGAAGGTCGATCCGGTCTGGCGCGGGACCGCCGCCATGTCGATCTGGCCGCCTGGGACCTTGGGACCGGCGCCTCCCACCCACGTCTCGATGTTCCCGTTCTGGGGATTCTCAGCCACCAGGGCGCCGTCGGTCATGTGCATGGCAGAGCGCGCCGAGATCACCTGGGTGACCATCTGCTGGGCCTTCTCGTCGAGTGGGAGGTTGAGGGTGGTGTAGACCCGCAGACCCTTGGTCTGGTACGAGCTCCCGAAGTGCGCCTGCAGCCACTGCTCGACCTGGTCCACGAAGTAGGGCGCGGGGTTGGCAGGGGCGGTCTGGCGGAGCGGTGTGGGCTTGGCCAGTACCGCCGCCGCCTGGCTCCTGGTGAGCTCTCCCTGCGCGACCATCGCCGCCACCACCAGGCTCTGGCGCTGGCGAGCGGCCTTCGGGTTGACGAAGGGGTCGAGGGCGGAGGGGGCCGGGAGGAGCCCGGCCAGGAGGGTTGCCTGGGCGGTGTCGAGGCGGCTGGCCGGGACTCCAAAGTAGGTCTGGGCGGCGGCCTGGACTCCGGTCGCTCCCTGGCCGAAGTAGACATCGTTCAGGTACTGCTGCAGGATCTGCCGACGGCTGTAGTGGGTGGTGAGGTCGTTGCCATAGACGATCTCTTTGATCTTGTAGATCAGGGACTTGTTGTCCTGGAGGTAGAGGATCTTGGCCAGCTGCTCCTCGATCGTGCTGGCTCCCTGCACCGGGGCCCTGTGGGCCACGTCGTAGAAGGCTGCCTTCACGATCCTGGCCAGGTCGAAGCTGGGAGAGGTCCAGTAGCCATGGTCCTCGATGGCGACGACTGCCTGCTGCATGACCGGCGCCACCTGGCCGAGGGAGACCGGGACCCGGCTTCCCCCCAGGGCGTGGAGGTCGGCTATCTGCTGGCCTCCTTGGGCGTAGACCAGGGTGTTGGATGGGAAGCTTCGGGCCACGGCCGGCAGCGAGCTGTAGGAGTCGGCCAGGGCGGTGAACGGCACCGCCAGCAGCACCATAGCCGCCAACCCTCCCATCCCGAGCAGCGCCAGCAGGCGCATCGGTCGTCGGCGGGCGCCCAGAGAGCGGCGCAGGCGGGCGGCACCGTGGGCTGCGATGGTCCTGGCCCTGTCCCAATCGGACTCAAACGGATCTCGGATCACTGCGGATCTCCTCGGTCGGTGCTCGCCCGCCATGGCCAGGGGGCGGGAGCGCCTCGGGGCACGCCCATTTCAACGTCCGCTGGGGCCTCGCGTTTCACCAGCGGGGTCGCTGAGCGCCTCGGCCAATCTTAGCGACCGCCGGGCGGGTCCCGGACCTGGGGCCGGAGGTCTCGAGGCGGCCGATCTGAGGGGCTGGCGGTGGGCGGCTGGTCCTTGCTGGACGGAGAGTCTGGTAGGTAGTATGCCAATAATTTCACGGCGGCGGTTGCTCAGAGGATGGGGCCATGACAGCGATTGGGAGCGAGCGTGCGGCGGACGCGCCCGGCCTGCGGCGGGGTGCCATCGGCCTTCGCGAGGTGCTCTTCCAGAGCGTGACCGACATGGCTCCGGGGGCGGCGATCGCCGCCTCGATCCCGGCGGGCGTGGCCTTTGCGGGCGGCGCCCTGCCCCTGTCTGTTCTCATCGCCCTGATCGCTTGCCTCTTGTGCGCCTCCTGCATCGGCGAGCTGGCCCGTGAGCTGCCCTCGGCTGGGTCGATGGGCACGTACACGGCTCGGGGACTTCATCCGTCGATCGGCTTCCTGGTCAACTGGGCGTACGTGGCGGTGGGCGGCCTGATCCCGCCCCTGGTGCTGCTCCAGCTGGGATACACGGTCGCCGCCACCGTCAATAGCTACGACCCCGGGTTCTCCCTCAATCTGTGGTGGCTGTTCACGATCGCGGGGGCGCTGATCGTGCTGGCGGCGGGCTACTACGGGATCCGGACGTCGGCCCGGCTGGGGACGATTCTGGGCTCCTTTGAGATTGTGGTCTTCGTGGTTCTGGCCGTGCTCTTCGTGATCCACGCCGGTCACGCCAACACCTTGGCGGTGTTCACCGCCAAGTTCACGCCCGCCCACTTCCACGGCCTGAGCGGCATCATTGCCGGCTCGGTCTTCACCATCTTGGCCTTCGGCGGTTTCGAGGGAGCCGCTCCGCTTGCGGAGGAGGCCAAGGATCCTCGCAAGACCATCCGCAGGGCTGTCCTGGGGGCGACCCTCGGGGTCGGCGTGATCTACATCTTCACGACCTATGCCGCCGACGTCATGTTCGGCCCCGGGCACTTCGCGACCTTCAGCAGCGCCGGCGCTGCTTCGTGGGAGGGCATCGCCAGGGCCTCGTACGGGATCTTCTGGCTGTTCGTGTTCCTGGCCATCGTCAACTCCACCATTGCCAACTCCAACGCTGGGGTGAACGTCTCCAGCCGGACCGCCTACGCGATGGGACGGATCGGGGCCTTTCCCCGATTCTTCGCGACGGTGCACTCCCGTCACCGGACCCCGCACTACGGGATTCTGGCCGCCTTCGTGACCAGCGTTGTGGTCGCGGTCGGGCTGGGTCTCCACTTCAATCCTTTCGTGGCCTTCGGCATGGTCGGGACCGGGATCGTGATCCTGCTGGTGGCGATCTACCTCTTGGTCAACGCGGCCTGCGTCGGGTACTTCCTCAAGACCCGCGGCCGGCGGGTGAACTGGTTGCTCCACATCGTGATCCCGGTCCTGGGCATCATCGCCTTCCTGCCGGCCTGGTTCAGCGGTGCCGGCATTCCCGTCTTCTCCTTCATCTCGCCTCTGCCGGCGCCCTACTCCTACATGGGGCCAGCGATGGGAGCATGGATACTGCTTGGGTTGATCTACATGGGCTTCCTCTACCAACGCCATCCCGAGCGGGTGACCCAGGTGGGGATGGTGCACCTGGACCTGGACCCCGAGGCGGGGGAGCCGTCATGAGCGGATTGGAAGTGGTTACGGTGGCGCCGGACCCCAGCCGGTACGCCTGGACCTTCGGGGGCGCGGCCCCGGTGGCGCGGATCCGGCCCGGCTCAATCCTGCAGCTGTTCACTGAGGACTGCTTCGCGGGCCGGGTCCACAGCGAGAGGGATCTGGTGTCCGAGGTCTGCGAGTTCCCATTCCTCAACCCGCAGACCGGTCCCTTCCACATCGAGGGTGCCGAGGTGGGTGACACCATAGCCGTCCACTTCATTTCGATCGAGCCCGCCCGCGACTGGGCCGCCTCCACCACGGTGCCTCTGTTCGGCGCTCTGACCGGAACCCATCTGACCGCTCTTCTGCACGATCCCCTGCCGGAGGTGGTGTGGATCTGGCAGCTGGACCGCGCCCGGCGCACCTGCCGATTCCGCGCCCACGCCGGGGACTTCCAAGTCGACCTGCCGATGGACCCGATGCACGGCACGGTGGGCGTGGCCCCGGCCAATCTGGAGGTCAGGTCGGCGCTGGTCCCGGATGCCTTCGGAGGCAACATGGACACGCCCGAGATGAGGGCGGGGGTCACCTGTTACCTGGGGGTCAACGTCCCCGGCGCCCTGCTGTCGCTGGGGGATGGGCACGCCCGCCAGGGGGAGGGGGAGACCTGTGGAGTGGCGGTGGAGTGCGCCATGAACACTGTGATCGCGGTCGATCTGATCAAGCGGAGAGGGTGCCCGTGGCCGCGGCTGGAGTCGGACACCCACATCATCTCCACCGGTTCGGTCCGGCCCCTGGAGGACGCCTTCCGGATCGCCCAGGCGGACCTGGTGCACTGGATGACCGAGGACTACCATCTGGAGACTCTGGACGCCTACCAGCTGGTGACCCAGGCGGTGCTGAGCCCCCTGGCCAATGTGTGCGACACCAACTACACATCGGTCGCCAAGTTCCCCAAGCAGTACCTGCCCGGTGGCTCAGCGATGGGTGGTATCCACTCCCATCTGCGCGCGCTGGCGGCGGAGTACCTGCGTTTGCACCCATAAGCTTGAGGCAGGCGACATCGCCGCCGCCCGGTCGGTGCCGGTGCGGCCGGAGTGCTTTAGGAGGCTAGCCTTGAAGGGAGACCTGCGCGCGGAGACGACCTGGCTCGACGGCCATGAGGGCCAACGGATCGAGGCCTACCTGGCGGAGCCTCTGGATCAGCGACCCACCGGGGCCATGGTGGTCATTCACCACATGCCCGGCTACGACGAGGGGACCAAGGAGATAGCCAGGCGTTTCGCCGCGGAGGGCTACCTGGCCATCTGCCCCAACCTCTACACCAGAGAGGCACCCGGGGCCAGCCCTGATGATGCCGCGGCCGCCGTCAGGGCGAAGGGTGGGGTGCCGGACCAAAGACTGGTGGGAGACGTCGCCGCCTGCGCCGCGCACCTGCGGCAGCTGCCCCAGTCGAACGGCCGGGTGGGGGTCATCGGCTACTGCTCCGGTGGCCGCCAGGCTTTCCTGGCCGCCACCAGCCTGCCCCTGCAGGCTGCGGTCGACTGCTACGGGGCCTTTGTGGTGGGCAACCCGCCAGAAGGTATGCCCATCAAGGTCGGTCCCATCGCCGACCGCGCGCCGCAGCTTGCCTGCCCGCTCCTGGGCCTGTTCGGAGCCGACGACCAGCACCCCTCGCCGGGCGATGTGGCGGAGCTCGAGGCGATCCTCACCGCCGCTGGCAAGGAGCACGAGTTCCACACTTACGATGGCGCCGGGCACGCGTTCTTCGCCACCGACCGGCCCAGTTACCGCCCGGAGGTGGCCAAGGATGCCTGGGGGCGGATCTGGGCCTTCCTGGCCGCCAACCTGAGCGCCTGAGGGGATCCGGCATGTGCACCTATCGCACCGAGCGGCTCGCCCTTCACGGCAGTGGCAAGGGCCCCCAGGGATGGTTCCCGGTCACCGATGCCACGGTCTACTTCGATCATCCGGTGAGCGCGCCCCTGGACCACTCCCTCAACATCGACTTTCTGAACCCTGGGTTGGGCCCCTCTGCCAGGGTGGCCGTGGAGCTGGACCGGGAGTCCGCCAGGGCTCTGGCGTTGGCGATTTCGGAGATGTTGGCGGGATCGAGCAGTTGGATGGGGTAATCGGCGCCTGCGGACACCGCCGGCCGGCTGGGCCGGCTCCCGGTCACCCCAGGGACTGGACCTGCTCCATCAGCTGCAGGGCCTCCGCCAGCTGGCGGCGCCGACCCGTAGAGCGAGCGTGGAGGATCTGGAGCGAGAGCTCGCCGGTCAACGAGATGAGCTGGTCATCGCTCGCGCGCATCCGCACCATGCCATCAGCCGTCCGCCGTCCGCTCAGAACCGCCTGCAGGGTGGTGACCTCGACAAACAGGCAGCTCAGGAGCGCCCGGTAGATGGGTCCCGGAACCAGGATCGTGGTCGTCTCACCGGGGTCCGGCATCGCTTCGGCCAGGTTCCAGTCGCCGTGCTTCCAGTTGCTCACCACTCCCGAGTCGGCGCAGACAGGGCAGATCCATTCGATCGTGGCGGGCACGTCCACCCGCACCGTGTCGACGAACCCCGGGCAGGGTTTGTGAGCGGGCCGCCGGCGGCAGGGGATCCCGGTCTCCAGGCGCACGCCGGATGGCCCGACGCTGGCTGCTCCGACGATCTGGCTCAGGTAGACCGCGAAGCGGTGGGCGGGCGAGGTGCGCAGGCCAGGTCCGGCGAAGTGATCAGCCTGGATGTAGAACACTCCAAGATCCTAACCGCTGGGCGGGGCCCACACCCGGACCAACAGGGATTGATGGTCCAGCTGACTCGGTACTCCTATACCTCTGCGGGCCAGACATAGGCGGTAGCCACAACTTCGCCTATCAGGCGCCACCCACCCGGGGCCCGTCACTCCAGGTAGTCGACGAAGCGCTCCACGTGCTCCGCCAGGTTGAGTCCGTGCTGGCGCGCGTGGCGATCCAGCGCCTCGGCGTCGCGAGCCTCCAGCGCCTCCACGATCCGCAGGTGCTCCATGGGCGAGCGCCGCATCCGATCGCTGTCCCCCATGGTGCGAGCCCTGATCGCGCGCATGTGGATCTTGAGCGACTCCACCAGCCCGGAGAGCATCTGCGAGTGGGCGAGGTCGACGATGTACTGGTGGAACTGGAGATTGATGGCCGAGTACTGCTCCGCGTCCAGCCGGGACGGGGTGCTGATGACGTCGTCGAACCGGTGGCGGACGGAGGCGACCTCGGCATCAGTTGCCCTGGCCGCCGCCAGTCGCCCGGCGACCCCCTCAAGGGCGGCGCTGGCCATCACGATTTCCACGATCTCCGACTTGTGTTTGCGGACCACGAACACACCGCGTCGCGGTACGGTCCGCACCAGCCCCTCGTGCTGCAAACGCACCAGCGCCTCTCTGACAGGCGTCCGGCTGATCCCCAGATCATGGGCCAGGCCGCGCTCATCTAGACGCAGATCCTCCTGGCTGTCGTAGATGCGCATGCCCATAATGGCCCGCTTCAGAGCGTCGTAAGCACGATCCGGGAGCGACCATTCGACTTCCAGGCGCTCCAGGTTGATGCCGCTCTTGGATTCCGTCGCCGTCTTGAGCTTCGAGGCAGCGGCAAGCCCATCAGAAACCACTGGCCGCCATCCTACTACAGGCCTCGGCGCGGATGACGGTCCGAGGCCGTCTCATGGCGGGGATAGGCGCCCGGATCACGGCTCGCCTTGGGGCCGCCGGGCGTGGGCCCGTCGAAGCCGTCATCCGTCGGCCTGGGGGATCAGGCGGTTGGCCCTGGCCCAGCGGTACTTGGCGCCCAGGACCGCGACCGGGGTCTCGGTGGTGTACGGGTAGGCGGGGATGTCGCTGGCAAAGAGCAGGTCGCAGGCCCGCTCTACCTCCATGTCGCCCGCCATCGAGACCACCACCGGCTTGTCGACTCCCCGGGCTCTGGACTGGGCCATCACCTCGACCATCAGCTTGGCGAAGACCAGGGGTGGGGTGACGATGGTGTGCCAGTACCCGATCACCAGTGCGTGGATACGTGGATCGCTGAGGCCAAGTTCGATGGTTGATCGGTAGGTGCTTGGTGGCTCCCCCCCGGTGATGTCGACGGGGTTGCCGGCGGCTCCGAAGGGTGGGATGAAGCGGCGGAAGGCCCGGTCGAGATCCTCTGGCATTCGCATCAGTCGCAGTCCGGACTCGACGCAGGCGTCTGACAGCAGCACCCCGGAGCCGCCGGCGCCGGTGATTATGACCACGTTTTCACCCTTGGGCGTGGGCATCGCCGGCAGCGCCCTGGCGTACTCCAGCAGGTCGCGAAGTCCAGGAGCGCGCACCACCCCGTGGGCTCGGAAGAGGTCGTCGTAGACCTTGTCGTCACCGGCCAGTGCCCCCGTGTGCGAACGGGCGGCTCGGGCCCCGACTCCGGTCCGGCCCGCCTTCAGCACTATCACCGGTTTCCGCGGCGAGACCCGGGCCGCAGCACCGAGGAAGGCGCGACCGTCCTTCAGGTCCTCCATGTGCATGGCGACGCAGGAGGTGGCGGTGTCGCTCTCGAAGAAGGTGAGCAGGTCGTCCTCATCGACATCGGCCTTGTTCCCCAGGCCCACGATGGCCGAGACCCCCATCCCGGCCGACCTGGCGAATCCCAGGATGGCCATCCCGATCCCTCCGGACTGGGAGGAGAGGGCCACCGATCCGGCGACGTCGTAGGGGGTGCAGAAGGTCGCACAGATATGGTCCGGGGTGTAGTAGTAGCCGTAGATGTTGGGGCCGAGGAAGCGCACTCCATAGCGGTGGGCGACCGCCTGGACCTCCACCTGCAGGTCCGCCCGGCCGGTCTCGGCGAACCCCGAGGGGATGAGCACCGCCGCCGGGATGCCCTTGCGGCCGACCTCCTCCAACCCTTGAGCCACCGCCGCGGCGGGGATGGCGAAGATGGCGACGTCGACCTCGTCGTCGATGTCACCCACGCTGGCACTGCAGGGGACGCCCAGGATCTCCTTCGCTCTGGGATTGACCGGGTGGATGCGCCCCTGGTAGCCGCCATCTATAAGGTTGCGCATCACCGAGTTACCGATCTTGCCAGGCTCCGCGGAGGCCCCGATCACGGCGATGGAGGCGGGCCGGAAGAGCTTGGTCATGCTCGCCAGGATCTCCTCCCGCGGCGGCGACTCCCGACGGGGTGGGGGCGGTGCCAGCAGGATCCTCACGTCGACGGCCACCGCGCCCTGGGGGGAGGCGACGACCGGATTGAGGTCGACCTCGGAGACTTCGGGGTTCTCCGCCAGTAGGTTCGATACCGAGTTCAGAAGCCGCGTCAGGGCTTCGCGGTCGACCGGCGGTTGCCCCCGCCAGCCGCGCAGGAGCGGCGCGCCTGCGACCCGGTCCAGCATCCCGCGCGCCTCTCCGGGCCCCAGGGGGGCCAGCGCGAAAGTGAGATCGCGGCTCAGCTCGACATCGGTGCCCCCCATTCCGAAGGCGACCAGAGGGCCGAAGGTGGGGTCACGGGTCGCGCCGATCAGGACCTCGCGGCCGGGCGGGGCCATTGCCTGGACCAGCACTCCTTCGAGGCGGGCCTGAGTGAGGTGGCCAAGGACTGAGGCGACGGCGGTCGCGTAGGCGGCCGCCACCTCAGGCTCCGTGCGCAGGTCGATCGCCACCCCACCCGCTTCGGTCTTGTGCAGGACATCTTGGGATATCACCTTGACCGCCACCGGAAAGCCGATCTCGGCTGCCCTCCGGGACGCCTCCTCCGCGGATCGGGCGACCACCTGCCTTGGGACAGGTATCCAGTAGGCCTCGCACACCAGGTCCAGATCCGCTCCCAGCAGGGCCGTCCGTCCCGCCGCCAGGGAGCTGTGGATCACCGTGGCCGCCCGGCCGGCAAGTGATGTGTCTGGCACGCGCGTGACTCCTTGAGTCGAGCTGATGGGTTCTGGGGTCAGATCACGCCCTGGAGATGCATGGCCTCGAGCTCTTGGGGCTCGAGGCCGAGCACCTCCTGGAGCACCTCGTCCGAGTGCTCGCCCAGCAGCGGTGCGCGTCGCACCTCGACTGATGAGTCGGAGAGCCGGAGCGGGGACCCGACATTGAGGTAGGAACCGCGCTGGGGATGCTCCACCTCCACGATCATGCCGGTGGCCCGCAGGGACTGGTCCTCAACGATGTCCCCGGTGTCGAAGACCGGGCCGCAAGGGACATCGATGGCGTTGAACTGCTCGAAGACCTCCCACTTGGTGTGCTGGGAGGTCCAAGCCTCGATGGTGGCGAAGACATCGTCCAGATGGGAGAGCCGCGCCTCGGGGGTGTCCCAGGCGGGGTTCTGGAGCAGGTCCTCTCTGCCGATCTGGCGCAGCAGGCGGTCCCAGACGTGGGGCTGGATGATGACATAGATGAAGTCGTTGGGCCCGCCCGGACGGCAGCGCAGGGCCCATCCCGGCTGCCCCCCGCCGGAGGCGTTGCCAGAGCGGGGCACCGCGTGACCGAACTCCTGGTTGGGGTACTCGGCCAGGGGACCGCGCTGGAGTCGCTGGTGGTCGCGGATCTTGACCCGGCACAGGTTGAGGACCGCATGCTGCATGGCGATCTGGACCCGCTGGCCGCGACCGGTCTGGTGCCGTTGCAGGAGCGCCGCCAGGATGGCCGCCAGGAGGTGCACTGCCGACCCGGAGTCGCCGATCTGGGCTCCGGTCGAGGTGGGGGGGCCATCCTCGAAGCCGGTGGTGCTCATGGCGCCTCCCATCGCCTGGGCGATGGTCTCGTAGGCCTTGGCCTGCTCGTAGCTTCCGGGCCCGAAACCCTTGATGGATGCGTAGATGAGCCGGGGAGCCTCCTCCTGGAGCCTCTCCCAGGTGATCCCCTGGCGGTCCAGGGCTCCCGGGCCGAAGTTTTCCACCAGGACATCGGACTTCCGGAGCAGCTCCCAGAGGATCTCCCGGCCCCGCTCGTGCTTGATGTCGAGGGTCAGGCTGCGTTTGTTGGAGTTGAGCATGGTGAAGTAGAGGCTGTCCACGTCGGGGATGTCGCGCAGCTGGGAGCGGGTCACATCACCGCGCCGGGGGGGTTCCACCTTGATCACGTCGGCACCTAGCCAGGCCAACATCTGGGTGCACACGGGCCCCGCCTGGACGTGGGTCATGTCCACCACCCGGACCCCCTGCAAAGCCTTGCTCATGACGACTCCCCTCGGGCTGCTGAGGGCAGGACGGTCCCCGCCCTCACTTGTACATGGTCTGGTTCATGGTCCCTGGGGCGAACTCATCGGGGTCCACCCACACGTTGATCAGGGATGGCTTGCCCGACTCCCGGGCTCGCTCCAGCGCGGGCCTGATCTCCTCCGGGTCGCGGACCTCCTCGCCATAACCGCCCAGGGTCTCGGCGAACCGGCCGTAGGCCACATCCCCAAGTTTGTTCCCGACCTCGCCGCGCTCTGGACCGTAGCGGGCTAGCTGGCCGAAGCGGATCTGGTTCATGCGGGAGTTGTTGCCCACCACCCCGATGAAGGGCAGGTTGAAGCGGAGCATCGTCTCGAAGTCGAAGCCGGTGAGGCTGAGAGCGCCGTCCCCGAAATAGCACAGCACTTCCTGGTCCGGACGGGCCAGCTTGGCCGCCATCGCGAAACCGATGCCGACTCCCAGGGTCCCCAGCGGGCCCGGGTCCATCCAGTGGCCGGGCAGGTGGGGCTTGACGACCTGGCCGGCGGTGGTCACCACGTCGCCCCCATCACCGATGTAGATGGTGTGGTCGGTCAGAAACTGGTCGAGTTCGTGGGCCAGGCGCATGGGATGGATGGGCGTGGCACCGGACAGCAACTTCGACTGCCGCGCCGCCGCCAGGCGGTCCTCCTCTTGCCTGAGTTCGGCCAGCCAGGCCGCGCGCCCTGCTGCCATCGCACTGGCACTGCCGGGGAGAGCCTGCCGGACCGCCTCCAGGATGACCGCACAATCACCGACCAGGCCCAGGGCGATGTCGCGGTTGCGTCCCACCGTCCGGTAGTCGAGATCGATCTGCACGACCTGCGCCTTCGGGTTGAGCCTGCGGCCGTAACCCAGCCGGAAGTCGAAGGGGGTTCCCACCACGATGATCAGGTCGGCCCGCTCGAAGGCGTACCGTCTGGTGAGCTGGAAGTGGTGGGGGTCGTCGGGCGGCAGGGTCCCGCGTCCGGCCCCGTTCATGAAGGCGGGGACGGCTGCTTCGCGGCACAGGGCCTGAGCCTGGTCGGCCGCACGGCACGTCCAGACCTGCTGGCCCAGCAGGATGCAGGGTCGGCTGGAATGTGCGAGCAGGTCGGCCAGCCGCAAGATGTCGGCCGGGTCCCCCAGGCTTCTGGTGGAGGCCCGGTAGTGCCCCGCCGCTGGGATCTGGGCATGGTCGGCGCGCACGTGCCCGTCCAGCACGTCTCTGGGGATCTCCAGGTAGGCTGGCCCGGGCGCTCCGAAATGGCACTCCCGAAAGGCCATGGCCACCATATCCGCAACCCTGGAGGTGGTGGGCACCGTGGCCGCGAACTTGGTGATCGGCCGCAGCATGTCCACGTGGGGAAGGTCTTGGAGAGACCCCATCTTGTGCTGCGCGGTGGCGCCCTGGCCGCCGATGAGCAGCATTGGGCTCTCGGCCCGGAACGCGTTGGCCACTCCTGTCACCGCATCCGTGGTCCCAGGCCCGGCGGTCACCACCGCGCAGCCGGGTCGTCCCGTGACCCGGGCGTAGCCGTCGGCCGCATGGGCAGCGACCTGCTCGTGCCGGACATCGACGATCCGGATGCCCTCATCGAGGCAGCCGTCATAGATGTCGATGATGTGACCGCCGCAGAGGGTGAAGATCACGTCCACTCCCTCGGCCCGAAGGGCGCGTGCCACCAAGTGGCCCCCAGAGATCTCTGCTTCAGCGCCGCCGGCCGCGGGCAGCACCGACGGCGTCTCGGTCATCGTGATACCTCCGCGGCGCCAGGCGGTCCTTGTCGGGTGGTAGCCCCTAGACGGGAGCTCTCCTCTGGCGTGATAAATACCAACATGTCTCCCGGCGAACTCTACCACCCTGGGCAACGTGTCATCTGAGGGCCTCAGCCGTGCCGCATCCGCCACTTTACAGGGGGCTGGTGGATGGCATACAGTCGGCCTGAGCTCGCTGCCCGGGACTCTGTCTGGCCTGTAGGCAGGCACGCAGTGGGCGCATTGGACGTAGACAGAGGACTCTCGAAGCAGGAGGGCGGGCGGTTGGGCGAGACAGCTGGTGCGGAGAGGCAGGGCCCTGCGATCGGGGCTGGCCCAGAGCGGTCAAGGCGAGCAGACCGGTGGCCGGGACGGTCGCTGTGATCGCCCCGCCGACCGGGGTTCTGGAGGTGTCATCGTGCCTCGGCACCAGCCTGGCCCAGCGCCCGAGTGATCGGCAGACGGACCAATTTGCGGGAATCGCCCAGCTGCGGCGAGAAGGCGTAGAGGAGGTCAAGGAGTGATCATGAACCACATCGGCAGACTCCCCCGGGGGCTGCGAGCAGGGGCTTTGCTGGCGGTCGGGGCCGTCCTGCTGGCAGCCTGCTCCTCGGCCCCTGCCACCACCAAGAAGCCCAGCGGCCCCAAGGTCCAAAATGGGGGCACCGTCACCGTGGGGCTGCCCAACCCCCCGACCGCGCTGGATCCCACCACCGAGGGGTCACTGGTCGGCCGGATCGTCTTCGCCAACATGTGCCTCAGCCTCTACGGCATCAACCAGCAGATGGCCGTCGTGCCGGTGCTCGCCTCGGGCCTACCGGTGATCTCCGACGGGGGGCTGCTGTACACGATTCACCTGCGCAAGGGGCTGAGGTTCAACGATGGCACGCCCCTCAACGCCCAGGCGGCGAAGGTCTCTCTGGAGCGGGACAAGACCTTCCCGACCTCGGCCCGAGCCGCCAATCTGAAGCTGGTGTCAAGCGTGTCGGTCGTGAACTCCAGCACCTTCCAACTGCACCTGTCGGCACCGGACGCTCCTCTGGCCAGCATCCTCGCCGCTCGAGCTGGGATCGTCATGTCCCCGACCGCGCTGGCCCGCGAGGGCGCGAACTTCTACCAGAACCCGGTCTGCGTCGGCCCCTTCGCCTTCAAGGCCAGGCCATCGTTGGATGAGGTGATCCTCAGCCGCTCCAAGTACTTCAACGGTGCGGCCGCCGGCATCCCCACCCTGCTGGGGGGAGCTCCGCACATCCAGACCCTCATATTCCAGGCCATCACCAATCCCAGCACCTGCTACTCGGACCTGCTCTCGGGCTCCATCAACGTGGCCGGGCCGGGGTGCCTGGCGCCCAACGACTACAAGCTGCTGACTCAGAACTCCTCGTACCACACGCAGCAGCTGACCTCGAACGGCTACGAGGGGATCGACATCAACGTCGGCAACGGCAATGGGACATCCAAGCCGTCGGTTACGGCCAACAATCCGCTGGCGACCCATCCCGCCCTGCGGGAGGCGCTGGCGCTGTCACTGGACCGGCAGACCATCAATCAGGTGGCGTACTCCAACACCAACGTGGTGGGCTGCGGGCCGATCAGCCCCCTGAACCCGTTCTACACCAAGCTCAACTGCCCAGGCCCCAATCTCGCCGAGGCCAAGAGGCTGGTGGCGGCGTCCGGGGTCAAGACGCCGATCCCGCTCACTCTTATGGTTCCCACCGGGACCGTGAACGTGCAGCAGGGAGAGATCGAGGCGACCCAGGCCGCGGCGGCAGGCTTCAAGATCACGGTGCAGCCGACGGAGTTCACCACCGCCCTGTCGACGGCGGAGGCTGGCAAGTACCAGCTCTTCGACATCGGCTGGTCGGGCCGGGTGGATCCCGATCAGAACACGACGCCGTTCTACACCCAGGGCAGCGTCTTCGACGACAGCGGCCAGGCTCCCCCCTCGGTCCTCAATCCGCTGGCGGAGGCGAGGGCCACGACCAACCTCAGCCAGCGCAAGGCGCTCTACTACCAGGCCGAGAAGGCGATGCTGAAGTACAACGGGATCATCTACCTCTTCCACCTGACCAACCAGATCGCGTACCCCAAGTCGGTGCTGGGCCTCGGGTTCACTCCGGACGGGCTGCTGCACCTGGGATCGGTGGGCCTGGCCGCCTCCTGATGCCACGCGGGATCCCGCGAAGCTCCGCCGCGGCAGGAGACCCCACCGGAGCGCGTGACCGGTGAGGACCTACCTCCTGCGGCGGGGCGGGATCTCGCTACTCACCCTGGTGATCGCCTCCATCGTGGTGTTCCTGGGGGTGAGGGCGGTGCCGGGCAGTCCGGCGACCGCCCTCACCGGAAACACCAACTTCAGCCCGGCTGCCCTGGCCGCCATCAACCGTGAGTACGGCTTGGACAGCCCACTTCCGGTGCAGTATGTGGACTGGGTCGGGCAGGTGGTCACCGGCCACCTGGGGGCATCCCCGGTTACCGGGATGCCGGTCACCGAGGAGTTGGGCAACGCCTTCCCTATCACCTTTGAGCTGACCGTCCTGACCATGCTGGTGGCGCTGCTGCTGGGCATCCCCACCGGGGTGGTGGCCGCCGTCCGCCGGGGACGTGCCGCTGACTATGCCAGCAATGGACTCGCGCTGTTCGGTCTGTCGATACCGAGCTTCTGGTTCGGAATCCTCCTGATCCTATTGTTGTCGGTCTACCTCAAGTGGCTTCCCGCGTCCGGCTTCATTCCCTTCAGTCAGAGTCCGGCGCAGAACCTCTCCCACATGCTGATGCCAGCCTTCGTCCTCGGCACCGGGGTGGCGGCGGTGCTGATGCGCCAGACCAGGTCGGGGATGCTCGAAACCCTCCGCCAGGATTACGTGCGCACGGCCAGGGCCAAGGGGCTCTCCGAGTGGGTGGTGGTGCTGAAGCATGCCCTGCGCAACAGCCTGGTCACCGTCGCCACCGTCATCGGGCTGCAGTTCGGGATCCTGCTGTCGGGGGTGGCCGTGACCGAGAGCGTCTTCGGGCTGCCGGGGATCGGCCAGCTGATGATCAACGCGGTGTTCCAGCGCGATTACCCCACCATCCAGGCGGTGGCGCTGCTCACGGCGGCGATCGTGATCCTGATCAACCTGGTGCTGGACTTCGTCTACATGGTGCTCAGCCCGAGAATCCGTCTGGCGGGGGAGCCGGGATGACCATCGCCACCATGCCCGGCACCGAGCCCACGGTGGTGCTCAGCCAGCCCTCCCGGCAGGGCTGGTGGCGCCGCTTCCGGCGCCGCCCTCCGGCCGTGATCGGCCTGGCGGGAGTGGTGGCGGTGGTGGCGGTGGCTCTCCTGGCGCCGTTGCTGGCCCACTACTCGCCGATCGTGAGCCAGTTCGGCCACGTGCTCGAGGGTCCCTTCAGCCCCGGCCATATCCTGGGCACCAACCAACTGGGGCAGGACGAGCTCTCGCGGCTCATATATGGGTCTCAGTCCACTCTTGAGGTCGGGGTCCTGGCAACCATGTTGGCGATGGTGGTCGCGGTCCCGATCGGGATCGCGTCCGGCTACTACCGAGGCGCCATAGACATGGTGGCGATGAGGATTACCGACGTGGTGCTGGCCTTCCCCTTCCTCTTGATAGCGGTGGGACTGGCGGCGATTTTCGGACCCTCTCTGCAGAACATCATCGTCGCCCTGGGTGTGGCCCAGCTACCGGGGTCCATCCGCATAGCCCGGGCGGAGGCGATGGCGCTGCGAGAGCAGGACTTTGTCCAGGCCGCGATCGTGACCGGGGTCAGGGACCGAGTCATCCTATTCCGGCACCTGTTCCCCAACATGCTGAGCCCCCTGCTGGTGCAGGCGTCGGTGTCGATCCCGGGCGCGATCCTGGGGTCGGCGCTGCTGTCCTATCTGGGCCTGGGAGTTCAGCCACCCACGCCCGCCTGGGGCAACATGCTGGCCAACGCCCAGACCTACCTCTACAACGACCCCTGGATCGCCATCTTCCCGGGAGTCGCCATCTTCCTCACCACTTTGTCCTTCAACTTGTTGGGCGACGGGCTCCGGGATCTCTTCGATCCCTCGATGCGCTGATAGAT
This sequence comes from bacterium, assembly GCA_021795235.1. Classification (GTDB taxonomy): domain Bacteria; phylum Chloroflexota; class Dormibacteria; order Aeolococcales; family Bog-877; genus AG-12. Next base: position 15,571 of record JAJYPP010000004.1, on the reverse strand, counting down.
GGCCGAGCTCATCTCCGTCCGAGACCTGGAGGTTCGCCTCTCCGACCGCCTGGGGGTGGTTGTGGCCGTTCGCGACGTGAGCCTGTCGGTCGAGGAGGGGGAGGTGGTGGCCCTGGTGGGGGAGTCAGGGTGCGGCAAATCGGTTACCGCGCTGGCCCTGCTGCGGCTGCTCCCTCCGGATGCGCACATCTCCGGCAGCGTCACCTTCCAGGGCCGCGACCTGCTGCGGCTGCCCCTGAAGGAGCTGCGCGCCATTCGGGGCCGGGACATTGCCATGGTGTTCCAGGAGCCGATGACCTCGCTCAACCCCTCGTTCACGATCGGCAACCAGATCGGCGAGGTGTTGCGGCTGCACCAGGGGCTGAGGGGCCGGGCCGCCCGCGACCGCGCCGCCCAACTGCTGAGCCTGGTGCGGATCGGCAGCCCCGAGCAGCGGCTCCGCTCCTATCCCCATCAGCTGTCGGGCGGAATGCGCCAGCGCGCGATGATCGCCATGGCGCTGGCCTGCGACCCCAAGCTTCTGATCCTGGACGAGCCGACCACCGCCTTGGATGTCACCACCCAGGCTCAGATCCTCGACATAGTCCGCGACCTGCGGGAGCGGCTGGGGATGTCCATCCTGCTGATCACCCATGACCTGGGGGTGGTGGCGGATCTGGCCGATCGGGTGGCGGTCATGTATGCCGGCAGCAAGGTGGAGGATGCCCTGGTGCATCGTCTCTTCGCCCAGCCTCGCCATCCCTACACCGCCGGGCTGCTGCGGGCGCTGCCCCGGCGCGGGCGGCGGGCAGGGGATGCCCAGGAGCGGCTCACCGAGATCCCCGGTCTGGTGCCGGTCCTGCGCGAACTGCCCAGCGCCTGCGCCTTCGCCCCGCGCTGCCCGAGAAGTCAGGACGACTGCTCCAGGCAGCACCCCACATTGGACGCCTGCGAGCCCGACCACTCGGTCGCCTGCTTTCATCCCGAGCCGCCAGCCCTCGCCGGTGCCTCCGCTTGACTGAGCCGCTCTTGGAGGTGAGGTCGCTGCGTATGGAGTTCCGTGCACCGCGCAATTCCGGGGGCCGGCGGGTGCAGGCGGTCCGCGATGTCAGCCTGGAGGTTGCCCCGGGCGAGATCCTAGGCCTGGTTGGCGAGACCGGGTCGGGAAAGACCACCGTGGGCAAGTGCGTGGTACGGCTGCTGCAACCCACCTCGGGCGCGATCCACTTCATGGGACGCGAGATCACCACCATGTCCGCGCGCGAACTCCGCCCCATTCGCAGCCAGATCCAGATGGTCTTCCAGGATCCCTACTCGTCGCTGGACCCGCGGATGACGGTCTCGCAGGTCGTGGCTGAGCCTTTGCGAGCCCACGGCCGACACTCCCGTCAGGACGCCCAGACCCTGGTGGCCAGGACCGTGGAGCGGGTGGGTCTCTCGCGGCAGGTGCTGGACCGCTATCCCAACGAGCTGTCGGGCGGTCAGCGGCAGCGGGTGGGCCTGGCCCGGGCGCTGGTGCTGGAGCCGCGGCTGTTGATCGCCGACGAGCCGGTCTCGGCCCTGGATGTCTCGGTCAGGGCGGGAATCCTCAACCTCCTGGTGGAGCTCCAGCGGACCATGGGCTTCTCCTGTCTGTTCATCACCCATGACCTCTCGGTCGCGGAGTTCCTCTGCGATCGGGTGGCGGTCATGTACCTGGGCGAGATCGTGGAGGTGGGCACGAGGGACGAGGTCTTCGGGGAGGCCCTCCATCCCTACAGCCGGTCCCTGCTGGGGGCGGCCCCGCTGGCCGACCCGGTGCAACAGCGCACGCGCGAGCGCTCCATCATGCCGGGGGAGCCACCGAGTGCGATCGAGCCTCCGCCAGGCTGTAGCCTCAACCCGCGCTGCCCGCTGGCCGATGCCCGTTGCAGCGCCGAGTCTCCCGGATCCACCGCCGTCTCCGCCAGTGGCCATCTGGTCCGCTGCCACCGGATCGCAGAGCAACAGCAATTGGAGGTTTCCCGCTCATGATCTCACCCACCCGTCCCCAGTTGGTGGGGAGCTTCGGCATGGTGGCGGCCTCGGACTGGCTGGCGGCGGCCAGCGGGATGGCGATGCTGGAGCGGGGAGGCAATGCCTTCGACGCGGCGGCCGCCACCGGCCTGGTCCTGCAGGTGGTCGAGCCGCATCTCAACGGGCCGGGAGGCGAGGTTCCCATCATCCTGTACGACGCTGGCTTGGCGAAGGTGGTGGTGGTGGATGGACAGGGCCCCGCACCCCGGGCCGCCAGCATCGAGCGCTTCCGCCAGCTGGGGGTCCCCCTGATCCCAGGCACGGGCCTGCTGGCGGCCAACGTGCCGGGCGCCTTCTCTGCCTGGATGCTGATGCTGAAGCGCTACGGGAGACTCAGCCTGCGGGAGGTGATGGAGCCGGTCATCCACTACGCCCGCCACGGGGTGCCGATTCTACCGGCGGTCCATCAGGCGATCGTGAATTGCGAGGCCCGGTTCACCGATCACTGGCCGAGTTCGGGGGAGGTGTTTCTCCGCCAGGGACGGGCGCCGGGAGCCGGCACCCGTTTCCAGAATCTCCAACTGGCCGCGGTCTACGAGGGGATCCTCGCCAGTGCGGAGTCCGCCGGCAGCGGCCGCGATCAGCAGATCGAGGGCGCCAGACGCGCCTTCTACGAGGGGGTGGTGGCCGAGGCCGTCGACCGCTTTGTCCCGGGAGCTGAGCTCTGGGACGAGACCGGGGTTGCCCACCCGGGATTTCTGGAGGGCGCCGATCTGGCGTCTTGGCAGTCGTCCTTCGAGAGCCCGCTCTTCGTCGACTACCAGGGAGTCAGGGTCCACAAGACCGGGCCGTGGGGGCAGGGGCCCGTGTTCCTGCAGCAGTTGCAGCTGCTGGCGGGGTACGACCTGGGCTCGCTGGCGCCCGACTCCGCCGACTTCGTGCACCTGGTCACCGAGTGTGCCAAGCTGGCCTTCGCCGACCGGGAGGCGTACTACGGCGATCCCCGGGCCGTCGAGGTGCCGATCGCCACTCTGATCAGTCGGGAATACGCCGCCGAGCGGCGGCGGCTGGTGGGCGAGGAGGCATCATCCGAGATGCGTCCCGGCAGCCCGGATGGCCGGGAGCCTCGGCTTCCCAGCCCCGAGTTGCGCGCGCTGACCCAGGGGATGGAGCAGGCGGCCGGTCTGCCGCCGGACCCGGTGGGCAAGGACACCTGCCACTTGGACGTCGTGGACCGGGAGGGCAACATGGTCTCCGCCACCCCCAGCGGTGGCTGGCTGCACGGGTCGCCGGTGATCCCCGGGTTGGGGTTCCCCCTCTCGACCCGCTCCCAGATGTTCTGGCTGGAGGAGGGACTGGCGAGCTCCCTGCGAGGAGGGCACCGCCCCCGCACGACTCTGACCCCGACCCTGGTCTTGCGCGACGGCAGGCCGTGGCTGGCCTGCGGCACCCCCGGCGGAGACCAGCAGGACCAGTGGTCATTGGTGTTCTTCCTGCGCCACCTGCATCACGGCCTGGACCTGCAGACGGCGATAGAGACGCCAACCTTCCACTCGACCCACTTCCACAGCTCGTTCTACCCTCGAGCCGCCGGGCTCCGGGAGGTGCACCTCGAGGGTCGTTTTGCCAGGGAGGTGGTCGAGGACCTGAGGCGCCGGGGGCACGACGTCAAGCTGCACCCGGAGTGGTCGCTGGGGCGGCTCTGCGCGGTCGAGCAGGGTCTGGACGGCCAGCTCAGAGCCGGGGCGGACCCTCGCCAGGGGCAGGCCTACGCGGCCGGCCGCTGAGGCCGTGGCCGCGGTAGACCCGGGCACCGCCGGGGCTGGGCCCTCAGAATGTTGGCATTGATCGGAGGTTTGGCCGCGGAGGTGGCGCGATGCCTGTGGCAAGGAGATCCCGACCTCGGATCTCAGCCACGAGCCAGCCAGCACGTCGTGTAGTGGCTGCCGCGGCCATCAGGGATAGCTGCGGTTCCGGGGGCGGATGCTCAGCTCGGCCTCCGAGCCTCCTCCAAGCCGAGCAGGGCAACCTGTAGGGAGAGCCGCGACTCACTGGAGTCGAGGTCTACTCCCAGCAGGCCCTCGACACTAGCTAGCCGGGAGTAGATGGTGGGCCGGCTCAGCCCCAGGGCGGACGCCGCTCGGGCCTTGTTGCCAGCCTGGTCCAGGAACGCCCGCAGAGCCGCGAGCAGCGCTCCTTGGCCCCCGTCGAGTGCCAGCAAGGGACCCAGCTCGCGCTCGCAGAACATTTGTAGCCGCTCGTCGTCCCGAAGCAGGTGCAGCAACCCTCTGAGGCGGATGTCCGGCAGTTGATAGAAGGGTTTGGGCTGGGGATCGCGAAGGGAGTCCAGGACCTGCTCCGCCTCCGCCAGGGATCGGCGCACCTCCCGCAGCTCCGCCACCTCCGATCCGAAGGCCAGGACGGCGTCCCCGGTGCCGTTGGCCTTGAGGGCCTGGTGGATCGTCTCCGCCAGGACGGTGAGGTGGGCGCTCTGTGAGGGCCGCTGGGGCAGGCTGAGCACCAGGCCCACCGTGTTCTGCGACGTGACCCCCGCCAGGCAATCGATCCTCACCTGGCGCGCCGCGGCGGCGACCAGATGGGCCAGGTCTCTGACCCGGGCTTCGTCCCGGAGGCTCGACGGGCGTGGGCCCGCCCCTCGCGGGCGCAGGCAGCCAGCCACCAATGTGCGTCCGGCCTGGCGCAGCCCCAGCGCCTCCGCCCTGGCGGTAAGGGCCCTGGAGGTCTCGCTGCCGGACAGCAGGTCGGCCAGGAACAGCCTTTGGGACTGCATCTCCAGGGTCTCCCGATCGCGCTCGGCCAGACGGTTGAGCGCCAGCCCGACCGCCGCGCGGTCGAGGACCGTCCGGGATCGGTCTGACGGTTGATCCCCGGGCACCATCATCGCCAGAAGGCCCCAGGTGTCGCCGCGGGCGCCGACCGCGGTCACCAGCCAGGATGGGGAGCCGGCGATGAAGTGGCCGCGGCCGGCCACCGACGCGGTGTTGGCGACGGCGCGCCAGGAGCTGAGGACGGATTCCGGGCTCTGGGCCCCGGTGTGGATGGCCAGGACCTGGCGGCTGCGGCCCACCAGCAGAACGGGGTGCGAGGTCATCCGGGCGGCGTGCCCGACGATGTCGTCGGCGGAGGCCCCCTCCACAGCCAGCTCGGTGAAGATCTGGTCGATCTCCTGCCGGGCTCGCAGCTCTTGAATCTGGGAGTCGATGATGAAGCTGTGCGCCTGCTCGGTCACGGCCACGAACTTCACCTCGCGCTGCAGGAGGATGAGGGGCAGGCCGACCCGATCTGCGGCCCTCACCATGGCGGGAGGCACCCGGGCGAATCTTCGGCCTCTCTCCAACACCAGACCCGCCGCCTGGACCCGGTCCAGGCTCTCGACGAACTCGGCCAGAGCGCCGGCGGCGGTATCCAGGGCGATCCCGGTGCTGAGCAGGAGCTCACCGCCGCTCAGCAGGTGGGCGATATCGCCAAGCTCACTAACGTGGACCCATCGGACTTCGCGGTCGAGGCCGGTCCGCCCGGCCACCACCCTGGGGCTGCCCGCCACCAATTCCGGGAGCGAGAGGATGTCGACCACCCTGGGCAGTGCCATTGCGGTCAGGAACTCCCGCTCACTGGGGGCCGACCGCCGCGCCGGCGGCCACGTGTCCAAGGCCAGAGCGGTACGAGCTGGCTTACACCTAGTAATGGAATAGCTCACGCAGTTTACACCGCGGGTATTGACTCAGAGCGCGTTGGTTGGGAGGATCTGAGGTGCGGACGGGGCCCCACCGGGCTTCTAGGAGCACGCCACTCTGGTGGCAGAGGAGGTCCAGGACCATGACGAAGACAGCCACGCCGTTGGCGACGACCGGTGAGCCGAGGGTCCACCAGGAGTTGCCGCTCATCCCCAATGTCGTGTCCGGCAGGGTTGCGCCCGGCAGCTCCGACCGCAGGGGCCCGGTTTACGACCCGGCGGTGGGGGTCGTGACCAAGGAGGTCCCGTTCGCCTCGGCGGCGGAGGTCGATGAGGCGGTGGAGTCCTGCGTGGTGGCGCAGCGGGGGTGGGGGAGGACCAGCCTGTCCAGGCGTGCGGAGGTGCTGTTCAGCTTCAGAGAGATCCTGGTGCGCCGCCGGGAGGAGGTTGCCCGGGCCATCACCGCCGAGCACGGCAAGGTTGCGTCCGACGCCCTGGGGGAGGTGGCGCGGGGGATCGAGAACGTCGAGTTCGCCTGCGGCCTGCCCCAGCTGCTCAAGGGGGGGCACAGCCTGGACGCCGCCACCGGCGTGGATGTCCACGAGCAGCGGCACCCGGTGGGCGTGGCGGCGGGGATAACCCCGTTCAACTTCCCGGCGATGGTGCCGCTCTGGATGTTGACCAACGCGATCGCCTGTGGCAACGCGTTTCTGCTCAAGCCCAGCGAGAAGGACCCCTCCGCCTCGGTGCTGGTGGCGGAGATGTTCCTGGAGGCGGGCCTGCCTCCAGGAGTCCTCAACGTCATCCAGGGGGACCAGTCGACGGTCGAGCGGATCCTGGACCATCCCGACGTGGCCTCGATCAGCTTCGTGGGGTCCACCCCGGTCGCCCGCTCCATCTACTCCCGAGCGGCAGCCGCCGGCAAGCGGGTGCAGGCGCTGGGCGGTGCCAAGAACCACATGGTGGTGCTGCCGGACGCCGACCTCGACCTGACCGCGGATGCCGCGGTCTCGGCCGCCTACGGCTCGGCCGGAGAGCGCTGCATGGCGATCTCGGTGGTGGTGGCCGTGGGCCAGGTCGCCGATCCCCTGGTGGAGGCGATCGCCAAGCGGATCGAAAAGCTGAGGATCGGGCCCGGGAGCGACCCTCGCTCGGAGATGGGTCCCTTGGTCACCGGTCAGCACCGGGATCGGGTGGCCTCCTACGTTGGCCTCGGCGAGCAGGAGGGGGCGCGGGTGGTGGTGGATGGGCGCCGGCGGGAGTTCTCCCACTCCGGCTTCTTCCTGGGAGCCTCGCTGCTCGATGGGGTCGAGCCCGGCATGCGGGTCTACGAGGATGAGATCTTCGGGCCGGTTCTGGGGGTGGTGCGGGTGGCCACCTACCAGCAGGCGCTGGACGTGGTCAACTCCAACGCCTATGGCAACGGGGTCGCCATCTTCACCAGGGATGGCGGCGCCGCCCGGCTGTTCTCCCGCGACGTCGAGGCGGGCATGGTCGGGGTGAACGTGCCCATCCCGGTACCGGTCGGGTTCTACTCCTTCGGAGGGTGGAAGCAGTCCCTGTTCGGGGACAGCCATATCTACGGACCGGAGGGGATTCACTTCTACACCCGCACCAAGGTGGTGACCAGCAGATGGCCAGATCCCAGCCAGAGCCAGGTCGACCTCGGCTTTCCGAGGACCAGGTGATGGAGATCACCGAGGCCGTGGTGCGGGAGGACGATGAGAGTCACGTCTTCCACTCGTGGTCGGCGCAGCGCAACCTCAACTCCATGCCGGTGGCAGGAGGTCAGGGATCTTACTTCTGGGACTATCAGGGCAATCGCTATTTGGACTTCGCCTCGCAGCTGGTGTTCACCAATCTTGGCCACCAGCATCCGGCCCTGGTGGCGGCCATCAAGGAGCAGGCGGACCGGCTCTGCACGGTGGGCCCGTCCTTCGCCAATGCGGCCCGCGGTGAGCTGGCGCGGCTGATCGCGGAGCGGGCCCCGGGCGACCTCAACCATGTCTTCTTCACCAACGGTGGCACCGAGGCCAATGAGCATGCCATCCGGATGGCCCGCCTGCACACCGGTCGCTCAAAGGTGTTGAGCGCGTACCGCAGCTATCACGGGGCGACCGCCGCCTCGATCACGGCGACCGGGGACCCCCGGCGTTGGGGGAGTGAGCCGGGGATGCCCGGCATGGTCCACTTCCTGGGGCCCTACCTGTACCGCTCGGCGTTCCACGCCTCCAGCGAGGAGGAGGAGAGCCGGTTCGCCCTGGAGCATCTGCGTCAGGTGCTGCAGTTCGAGGGACCACACACGGTGGCGGCGATCCTGCTGGAGACGGTGGTCGGCACCAACGGGGTATTGCTGCCGCCGGAGGGCTACCTGCCCGGGGTCAGGGCGCTCTGCGACGAGTTCGGGATCGCGCTCATCTGCGACGAGGTGATGGTCGGGTTCGGACGCATCGGGGAGTGGTTTGCGGTCAACGCCTGGGGTGTCACCCCCGACCTGATCACCTTCGCCAAGGGGGTGAACTCTGGCTATGTTCCGCTGGGAGGAGTGGTGGTCTCGGAGCGGGTGAGGGAGTCCTTCATGGATCGGCCGTATCCCGGCGGCCTGACCTACTCGGGCCATCCCCTGGCCTGCGCGGTCGGGGTGGCCAGCATCAAGGTCTTCGAGGAGTCGGGGCTGCTGGCCCACGTTCGGGATCTCGGCGAGCGGGTAGTCCGTCCTGCCCTGGACGCGATCGCGGAGACCCACGCCTGTGTCGGTGAGGTGCGCGGCCGAGGTTTGATGTGGGCCATCGAGCTGGTCCGCGATCGGAAGACCAAAGAGATGCTGGTGCCGTTCAACGCCTCCGGGCCCAGCAATCAGCCCATGGCGGCGCTCTCCAGCAGGTGCCATGAGCTTGGGGTCTGGCCGTTCACCCACTTCAACCGTCTCCATGTCGCGCCCCCCCTGGTGATATCCGAGGAGGAGCTGCGCTCCGGCCTGGAGCGGATCGACGAAGCGCTGGAGGTGGCGGACGGGTACTGCCGCTAAGCCGGTGGCCAATAGTTGTGGTGTGCCCGGGAGATGGCGATCAAGCGCTGCTCCGCCGGTGACTGCGCCCTCAGGCGGGAGCGGCGTCCGGCAGAAGCCAGGGCAGGGCCCGGGCCATCGGGCCCAGCAGGATGCGGGCCTGATGGGGGGCCAGCCCGGGACGGGCGAGTAGCGCCAGCGCTGCCGCCAGGAGCGCGTCCTCGGCCTTGTGGCCGACGGCGCCGCGCTCTGACTTCCAGGCCACCAGCGGTGTCCCGCGTTCGGTGAGTCCCAGCAGGCGGTTGCGAGTCGCGTCCCAGCTGTCACCCATGCCGGCCAACTCCAGCTGGCGGAGGGCGGCTCTCTCCGCCGCGCGGTAGGTGGCCGGGTCGCCCCGGTGGTCCCATGCCACTGCAATGCGCTCGACCCCGGCCGGAGAGAGCGTGCGGCAATCCTCGAGCAACCGATCCAGGTCGGTCTGTTGGGGCCGGGCGCCGTAGCCCTCCTTGTCCACGACCACTCCATGCTCGCACACTGGGTCGAGGCATGCCAGGGGGCGCCGGGGCCTACTCTGCCTGCAACGACTCCAGGGCAGCCCGGTGCGAGTGGATTCTCTGCCCGCGATCTCTGGCGAAGCGCTCCAGCCCGGCCAGGATGTGCGCCGAGGTGAGGTGAGCCTCCTCCATCACCTCCTCGACAGTGCCCCCGGTGCGCCAGCGCTGATCCCAGTCAGGCGACAGGGAGTACTCCTCGACGACCGCTCCGCCGACCCAGTCCCCCATCAGGCGGAGGGCGCCGTTGGTGATCACCATCGCGTCCAGGCGGTCAGCGGGGGTGATGGTGGCTTCCCGATAGCCGCGGTCCTGGAGGGCGAACAGCTGGGGGCTGACGGCTGCGACGATCTTGAGATTCAGCCCCATCCGGTCCAGCTCGGGCAGGACCGCCACCAGGTTGGCGGTGGGCAGGGTCCCCCTGACGAAGACTGTGCCCTGGCGCGGAATGCCGGGCCGGAAGTCGCGAATGAGATACGCGCCGCGCGCGGCCTCGAGGTGGGACGGCATCCGGAGTTGGTCCCGGTCGGGAATCTCCACCGCCGGTCTGGTGAGATGAAGGGCGATGATGGGAGCGTCGGTCCGCAGGGCTGCCGCCAGCACCACCGGGACCTCGTTGTACTCCCAGGGGTGGAGGTCGATGACCTGTCCCGCAGGGAAGAGCTGGGTCACCCCCGGGGCGAAGATGCCGAAGTGAGTCCTGGAGTCCTCGGCGGTCTCCGGCCCCGAGTGTCCCGCTATCCAGAGCACCCGACCCACCTTGAGCTCACAGTCCTGGGCGAGCTGACTGAAGAGCCGCATCTCCCCGTACTTGAGGTAGCTGAAGGAGCCGTAGGTGGAGCAGGCCGTCCAGAAGCCGTCGAAGTTTGAGAAGGGGTCCTCGGCCAGGTTGACGCTGGCCATGCCCACGCTGATCCCGGCGTTGCTGAACTCGGTGATCTCCTGGGGCAGGACCACCCCTCTGGGGTTGCTGTCCCGCTCATACCAGCCCCAGCCGGAGGTCTGCTCCCAGTCCTTGCCGAAACCGCTGATGTTGGTGGAGTCGGCCAGGTCCGCCGAGCAGACCACGAAGAGCGGCCGGCCGTACTCGGTCCGGGCCCAGGCGTTCACCCAGGCCCCCCACTGGGCCAGGGCGGCCCGGTTGGGCTGTCGGTCGCCGGGGGCCCGGAACATGGCCGGGGGATAGGAGTGGACGTCGGTCAGGCGCGGGTCCGCAAAGACCGCGGCAGCCTGGCTGCCCAGGTTGAACGCGGGGACGGTCTCCGGCACGGTGGCGGCCACCGCCAGCAGCCGATCGCTCAGGTAGTCCACCAGGGTCCGGTCCTGCCGGAGCACCTCCAGCGCGACCTGGAAGTTGGCGCGAGCCTGGCGTTCGCGCTCACCGGGATCGGCGGGGGCGGGCGCGTCGACGCCCTGGTAGCTGACTCCGTACTTGGCCATGAACTGCTTGCGGAGGGCCCAGAACGGCTCGCTGTTCATGGGGTGGGGGGTGCCATGCGAGGGCGCGTCGTACTTGCCGTACTCCCGTCCCTTCCTGGTGCGAAACCAGGCCACCGAGGGAACGTGCTCCGGGTTGCGGCCGCGGGCGGCCTCCACCACAGCTTGGGTGACCGGCTCCCACTCCATCCCTCGCTCGGTGCCGTTGACCCGCCATCCATAGGGCTCGAACCAGAGTCGGGGATCTCCGTGGACCACCGCCGAGGCCGGCCGCAGGTCGATCCCGAAATCGTTCCAGTCCAAGAGGAACACCAGGTTGTCCAGCCCCAGCCCCCAGGCCGAATTCTTGGTCTCGTGGGCAGCTCCGGGAGTCAGACCGCCCTCGCCCTCGACGCAGAAGACCTTGACCTCTCCGGCGCCGGCTAGTTTCAGGGCCAGCGCCTCGCCGGCCGCCGGCGGCATCCCGTGCCCCGAGGGCCCGGTGTTGAACTTGAGGAAGAGGGTCTTGCCGCTCATTTCGGCGTGCCCGGGAAGGCCGCCCCGGTGGCGCAGGGTGAGCAGGTCCTCCCAGGTGAGAGCGAAGCGTCCACCGTCGGGGAAGGCGAAGCGCTGGTCCGAGTCCCGCTGGTGGCGGGCGCGCAGGGATTCGTTGAAGACCGCCATGGTGGCGTAGACCAGAGGGACGGTGTGCCCGGCGGACAGCACGAACCGATCCGAGAACCGCCGCCAGGGACGCTGGATGTCCCATCGCATCGCTCCCGACAGGAGGGTGGCGACCAGGATGTGGACCTTGGACCGGGATCCTCCGGGATGTCCGGACTGGCGGTAGTTGAGGGAGAGATCGATCATCTCGTCGATCAGGTCCTTGATCACCTCCCAGTGCGGGAAGGCCGACTCGGCGACAGCCAGCAGATTCTCCGTCTCAGTTGTTGGGGTCACGCCCACAGGTACACCCTCCAGCACTCCAGCACGGCCGCGCCTGGCCCTGCCGAGGGCATGTCCGTGGCGGCTTCGCCTGACTTGAGTCTATCTGCCGGTGGCAGAGGGCAGCTGGGCCAGGCCACCGGCTGTCGATCGCCGGCCCAGAGCTGCCCGACCCCGCGCGTATCATCGAGGCCCGGTGGCTGCTCCAGCCACCAGTCGCAATCTGGAGGGCTTGGCATGCCAGTGAGAAGGGCTCATGTCGCCTGGAGCGGGACGCTGCAGGACGGATCGGGAGAGGTGGACCTGAGCAGCAGCGGGGCGGGCAGCTTTCAGGTCAGCTTCCCCAAGCGCACCGCGGACGACGCCCAGGGGACCACCAGCCCCGAGGAGCTGATCGCGGCCGCCCACGCCTCCTGTTATGCCATGCAGCTCTCCGCCCTGATCGCCCGGGCCGGGGGGACCCCGGGCAGCCTCGACGTCAGCGCGGCTGTGACCTTGGACCCGGACCCGGCCGGCGGTTTCAGGATCTCCTCGATCAAGCTGGCGGTCGACGGCCGCCTCCAGGGCCTCGACCAGGAGGGGTTCCTCCGGGTCGCCGAGGATGCCAAGTCGCAGTGCCCGGTGAGCAAGGCGTTGACCGGCACCGAGATCAATTTGGAGGCCAGGCTGGCAGGCTGAGACGTCGACGGGTGGGCGGGGCGCCATGGATCGCGCTGGCCCAACACGGACACCCACAGCACGTCACGGTCCCCCAGTCACACAGAGAATCTGGCAAGCGCTATGGAACTCCGCCCGAACTACCCCGTCATGGCCTCTCGTCTGTTGCTCCGACACCTCAGAGAAGCGGACGCTGCCTCCCTGGTCGCGTACCGATCACTCCCAGAGGTCTGCCGATACGTTCCCTTCGAGCCGATGGGCATTGAGACGGTGCGCCAGAAGCTCGCGACCACATCGGTACGGCAGCAGGTGGACGGCGAGGGTCAGCACATCACCCTGGGCGCTGAGCTCCTGGAGACGGGCGGGCTCATCGGCGATGTGTTGTTGCTGTTCCCAAAAACATAACCACACGTGGCCACAGCTATCTGGCTGCGGACACGTCATGGTCCTGTCCTTTTCGGCATGGTTTTCCCCCGTCGCGACGGCCCTGCCGCCGGCCGAGGATTTCCTTGCCCGTTTCGCTCTCCGGTTGACCAGGGTGGTCCATGACGGCGACGGTGGACGATTCCCCGCCGCCTCCCACTCGCGTCTCCGCTCCCACGGCACGTCTGGCCGTGGTCGCCTGGTGCCTGGAGTCTTGCACCCCGGAACAGTCACCTTGCGGCTTCCAATCGGGTGCCTCGCCCGTCCGCTGCGAGAACCTGCTGAGCAGGATGGTCCGAACCCGGTCCTTCGGCATCCAAAGGGTGATCTCGGGATCATCCATCCTGTTTCGCAGGTTGTGCGCTCCAACCCAGTCCGCACAGCCCGCCCACCCGCAGAAGAGGCAGACGAACCGGTCCCCGTTGCGGTTGTTGGCGTGGACGTACCCACACCGGGGACACGGTTGCGAGCTATAAGCCGGGTTGACCCGCTGACGACAGCTACCTGCTGCCGATGCCTTGAAGTGAGATCGTTCGTTGATGGTCGTGTTGCGCATCTGAACGGTGCGCCTGGACATGGCCTTCGACTTGGCCTTGCCGCGGAAGTCCAGTTTCTCCTGAGCGAAGCGCCCCGGCGTGCGGTGGACCAGGAACTCGTTGTAGGCGGTGTTCACCTGGCGGGCACATTCGGCCTGAGCGCGCTGCCGCCTCCGGTCCATCTTCTGATAGCCGAGGTTGTTGACCCGGACGCGTCGTGCTTTCGCTCGCTCGCCCCTGGCCAGGGCCTTCCTGCGGACCGCGTGGAGCTTGCCCCGGGCGCGCCCCTTGTCGAGGTCCCGCTGCGACGCCCTCGCCAGCAACTTTCCAAACCCTTTGCCGTAGCGCTTCCCGTGGTCGTCGGTCAGCACCTCGCTCTGCCCGATGTCCACCGCGGCGTCGCCACCATCGGGCGCATCCGCAGGCTGATCCAGGTCGAACATGGTGTGGACTTCCACGACTCTCTCTACTGGCTCCATCACCACTCGAAGGTTGCCCGCGATCGTCGCAGCGCCAAGCAGCGGGACCCGGATGCGCTGGCGAGGCCGGAGCCCCATGAGCTCGACCTGCTGGAGCCCGGTGGGGGTGGTCGTGACCGTGTACATGTCCGTGTCGAAACAGGCGCTCCGCGCCTTCCGCACCCGCGGCAGGCGCCGCACGCGACGGCGCACCTCCCGCCCGAGGATCTTCACGACCGCCGAGCGCTCCTCCTTGGGGATGGTGAACAAGGAGGGGATAGGTGTCTCCCCCGCGTAGAGGGCCGCCACTCGTCCGGGACTGAAGAGCAGCCAGAAGGCGTAGTGGCGCATCGCCTCCGACCAGTGCTTCTTCCGGTGTACCAATGGCTTCACGTCTTCCGCCTGCGCCGCCCAGAACTTCCCCATCGTCTCGTGGGCGTCTTGCACAGCCATCTTCCACATCCGGGCCTGCAGTCCGTGGGGACTGGCATAGCCGGAGCGCAACAGCTGGTCCCGGTAGCCGCGATGACCGCGGTACTCGGCAAACGTCTTGGGAGCAAGAGCCCGCAGATGGTCGTCCTTCTCCTTGGCGTACAGCCCGATCAGCGATCGAAGCTCCGCAGCCTTGCCTTTGTTCAGCCGCTTCGAGGGTCTCCGCACACAGCGCTTGGGAAGGTCTTCGTCGGTCACTGGCTCACCATCGCCACGATGTCGGCTTTCTTGTAGCGCCGAAGCCCGTAAAGGCGCGAGGAGAAGCAGTGCACGATGGACAGCAGCTCCTGAACCATCTCTTCCTCGGGGGAGAGCGACTGCGCGTTCATGATCACGATCGCGCAGCCATGATCCTGGGCGAACTTCTCGAACCACTCGAACCCGAATCGCACCAGGCGGTCCTTGTGAGCGATGACGATCTCCGAAACCAGACCTTGCTCCACCTTCTCCATCAGTTGCAGGAAGTTCCTGCGGCGGTAGTTCAGCCCGCTCCCCACATCCTCGAAGCGTTCAGCAACGGACCTGCCGGAGGCGACGCAGAACTGCTCGACCGCTGCCCGTTGACTAGCGAGATCGGACTTCTGGCCCGCGCTCGACACCCGTGTGTAGGTCACGACCGTGCGCTCTTTGGGCTTCTGGCCTATGACCGCGAGGTAGTCGTCGTGGGTGTAGTAGCGCCGGTCGGTGGGGGTCCGGCGCGCTTTCAGGATCCCTTCACGATCCCAACGCTGCAGCGTGGAGACGGACCGTCCGATCATCCGGCCGATGATCCGCGGTGGATACGTGGTCATGAAAGCCATGTTAGCACACTTGTTGGTATGTAAATGGTAGCTAATCGTCACTCTTCAGCTCCGAGCTCCACCGGACCGGTGAGATCGGTTACGTGTTTCATCCCGATTACGGTGGCCGTGGCTATGCCACCGAAGCGGTCCACACCATGCTGCATCTTGGCTTCGACGAGTTGAAGCTGCGTCGGATTATTGCGCGTGTGGACGGCGAGAACGAGGCCTCGGCGCGACTCGCAACTCGCCTTGGAATGCGCCAAGAGGCGCACCAGATTGAAAATGGGTGGTTCAAGAACCGCTGGAGCGATGAGCTCGACTTTGCCCTGCTCGACCGTGAGTGGCGCTCTCTGGATGCCAATGGGTGCCCCTGGCCGCTGCGCATGAACCGGACGGACTGAACGCTTCGGAGACCAGGCGATCAGGTCGCCTCGATGGGGCCCCATCGAGGCGCGTCCGGAGATTGGAGTCAGCAAGCGCCACCGCGCTGCACGGACATGGGCGGGTTGTAGTAGATACGTGGGTGATTGTCAAGTCGTAGCCGTAGTAGGTGGGATAGGGGGTCCGGGGGGAAGGGTTGGATAACCTGTGAACCTGTGGATAGCGTGTCACGAAGCTTCCTCCTGCAGGCGCGTC
>JAJYPP010000116.1 GCA_021795235.1 bacterium | reverse complement strand
GGGCACCAGCTGGCGCCCGATCGCTCGTCCCGAGCTCGGGCCGGGCGGGGCCCCTCTCCGGCGCTGACGGCCGATGGGCCGGCGTGGTCCTTTCCGGGAGTCGCATTTGGGAGCTCGTCGGGATCGGTCGGCAGTTCAGGGATGGTGGTTCTCCGAGCGCCCAAGCGCCGTCGGGCCATAGCTGTCCCGTCCCGACGTCCTAGCAGACGTGCTGGCGGAGCAGCCCCGCACTCGCCAGGGCCACTTGCGCTCGTGTGATCTCCAGCCAGGGCGCTCTTGGAAGCTCCCCAGCCCCGGGATGGTCCGGGCTGATGGGAGTAAGGAGGCGCATGCGGGCTATCTCGGCGACCCGCGCGGCGGCCGGCCGATGGAAGGGCATGGCCGTCGAGGGGGCACAAGCGGATCGGCTGCGTGGGCGTGGGCATGGTCGCGCCACCAACCTCGGGAAGGGCAAGGGTCCCCCGGCCGGCGTGGCCACCGAGTCCATCTGACAGAACTGACGGCCACCTGCTTAGACTCTTGGCGGACAGGGGACATCCTCCCCCGGCACTATCCCACCTGAGGGGCGATGTCTCCAAAGCCAACGACCGCCAAGCCCATGCCGTTCGACAAGTACCGGCCGTTCCAGCCGCTGCCGCAGCGACTGGTTGATCGGGAGTGGCCCAATCGTCAGATCCTGCGCGCGCCACAGTGGTGTTCGGTGGATCTGCGTGATGGGAACCAAGCCCTCATTGATCCCATGGACCCTGAGCGCAAGCAGCGCATGTTCGAGGCGCTGGTGGCCATGGGGTTCAAGGAGATCGAGGTTGGATTTCCGGCCGCCAGCCAGCCTGATCACGACTTCGTCCGTCAGCTCATAGAACACGACCTGATTCCCGACGACGTCACCATCCAGGTGCTGGTGCAGTGCCGCTCGGAGCTGATCGAACGGACCTATGAGTGCCTGCGCGGCGTTCCGAGGGCCATCGTCCACTTCTACAACTCCACCTCGGTGCTCCAGCGCCGCGTGGTCTTCAATCTGGATCGCCAGGGCGTGACCAAGATCGCGCTGGACGCGGCCAGGCTGTGCCGGGAGATGGAGCGGGAGCATCTGCGCGGCAGCGCCATCTCCTACGAGTACTCGCCAGAGAGCTTCACCGGCACCGAGCTCGACTACGCCGTGGAGATCTGCGGGGCGGTGATGGATGTGATCGAGCCGACCCCAGATCGGCGAATCATCCTAAACCTCCCGTCCACTGTTGAAATGTACCCGCCCAACGTTTACGGCGATGTCGTCGAGTCGTTCCTTCGCGAGGTCCCCCATCGCGAGCTGGTCGTGCTCTCCATCCATCCCCATAACGACCGCGGCACGGCGGTAGCCGCGGCGGAGGTGGGCATGATGGCGGGGGCGGACCGGGTGGAGGGGACCCTGTTCGGCAACGGCGAGCGCACCGGCAACGTTGACCTGGTCACGGTGGCGCTGAACCTTTTCAGCCAGGGGGTCGACCCCAAGTTGGACCTGAGCGACATTGACGCCCTACGGCGGGTGGCCGAGTACTGCAACCGCCTGCCGGTCCATCCCCGCCATCCGTATGTTGGCGACCTGGTCTATACAGCCTTCTCGGGCTCCCATCAGGACGCCATAAAGAAGGGCCTGGAGGCGCTGCCGCCGGACTATGAGTCCTGGCAGGTGCCCTACCTGCCCATAGACCCCAAGCATGTCGGGCGCACCTATGAGGCGGTAATCCGGGTCAACAGCCAGTCCGGCAAGGGTGGTGTCGCCTATCTGATGCAGACGGAGCACGGGTTGGTCCTTCCCCGCCGCCTACAGATAGAGTTCTCCAAAGTCATCCAGGGCATCAGCGAGGACACCGGGACCGAGATCTCCCCGGCCCAGCTCTGGGCTGCCTTCCAGGCAGAGTACCTGCCGGAGCACGGCGGCATCGAGCTGGAAAGCCACCAAACCACCAACACCGATGCTGGAGCCTCGACCACTGTTCACCTGTTGGTGGACGGTGAGCGCCGAACGGTCTCCGGTCGTGGAAGCGGCCCCATCGGCGCCTTCGTGCATGCGCTGGCAAGCGACCTGGGCGTGGCGATCGAGGTCCGCGACTATGCCGAGCACTCCGTGGTGGCGGGCACCGATGCCACCGCGGTCGCCTTCGTCGAGGCGGCCGACTCCAGGGGGACGTGCCGGTGGGGTGTAGGCATGGACGAAAGCATTCTCACCGCCTCCTTCAAGTCCGTTGTCAGTGCGATCAATCGGCTGGCCGTTGCCAGCGCGGCCAATGTCCCCTGACAGCCGACTTTCGTACGGGATCGTCGGCCCCCACGAGGTCAGCTGACGTTTCGAGTGCGACCGACGAGGCGCCAGCTGTAGAGACACTGAGTCAGTTGCTACCGAGTGCCACCCCTGCGCGCATTTTGTTTGCGAATGCCCCCGACGGCTTCTCCATCCGCTTGCGGACAGTTGACGGGGTGGCGGGTTCCTTCGAGTCTTTGGCGACGCTGGGCATGGAGCAACAGACGGGGCTGGGCCGCCTCGCACGTGCCACACTGGTGAAACAGAAGCCCCTCCACAAGGGCGGGAAGGTTCACCTCATGGGACGCATCGAGTGCGATGACCGACACCACATTTCTGGCCCATGGCGCCTTCGCAACCACTGGGGCAAAGTTGGCACGGACGACCGCAGACCACGCGAGCAGTGGTCAAAAGCACACGATAGGCGATGCTGCGCAGAGAGATCCCAGCGGCCTTGCAGGTCGCTGACATGGCACTTGTAGCGGAGGCCCATCACTCGACCGGGCGCGGACTGTAGTCAATCCCAGCTGCACGGTCACGGTTCTGGGCCGACTCATGACACGCGCGCGGACGAGAGGTCGGTGAGCAGGTCGCATCTGGAATGGAAAGCGTTTTTGGCGTCGGCGATGCCGTCCTTCAGTCACTGCGCAAGTGCCCAAAAGACCAGCCGGCTTCCTTGACGACCACGACTGTCGATAGGCTCGCGCCGTGGCGCCGGGCAGGTGCGGTTGGCTGCTGGTCGGTTTGTTGAGGAGCTGGAAGACGGCCGGCCACTCCCGCCTGGACTCCAGGTGAACCATGCGCAAGGCACCCACCACATCAAGGAGACGATGTTCACGCCCGACGGTCGGGCCACCTGGCCGGCCGGGGTTGAAGTCAACTCAGGTCCCGTACACCACATGTGGCACCGGACCGGCACTGATGACTGCTTGGGTTCCCGGTAGCAACTGGGACTTCCTTGCCGACCACTCGGGCTCGGGCCCAACGGTGCCGTCAGGGTCTTGGCTGCGGCCTACGGCGACAGCCCTCAACTCCACCATTGCCCCGGACTGACGCAGTCGCCCGCCCATATTCGTGCCTGGCGCATCGCTCGACGACCTCGTGCCGATCTCGGTTGTTGACATGTGGAGATCGAAGGGACAGTGGTCACTGCGCCCGACCCTCTCAACTCACCCCAGCCACAAGAGTAGAGCGCTTTCTGGCGGGTGAGAGGACGACGTCCACGCAGGGCTGCCTCCTTTCCTTGACGACGTTCTCAGCGCAGCCGGGCTTGGGCGCCGCCCGTCGCGTTTGGTGTACTTTAGCGCCACAGTAGGGGTACGGAGCTCGCCACCCCCTGCTGAGCGAGAACCATGCGCAGGAAGTGGAGGGAGGCCCACGGCCGAGAAAACGGCGCTTGTCACCGGGAGTTCCAGCGGCGTCGGTCAGGCCACGGCACTCGCCCTCGCCCGGGAGGGCTACTACGTTCTCGCGGCGATGCGGGATCCGAATAGGGCGGCCGATCTGTTGGATGCCGCGTCCTCCCAAGGGGACGCCGATCGCATCGAGGTAGTTGGTCTCGACCTGCTACAGAACAGCGAAATTATTGAGGCGACGGTTCGATCTGCCGTCCGGCGTGTGGGCCATCTCGATGTGCTCGTGAACAATGCGGGAACGGCTGAGGGTGGTGCCGTGGAGGAGATCCCTGTGCGCCTGTGGCGCCGGGTCATGGAGACCAACTTCTTCGGGCCTCTGGCGTGCATTCGGGCGGCGGTGCCTGGGATGCGGGAACAGGGATCGGGCGCGATTGTCAATGTGACCAGCATCAATGGCCGAGTCAGCGGAGCGGGCGGTGGCCCCTACGCAGCTTCCAAGTTCGCCCTTGAGGCACTCTCCGAAGCTCTGCGGCTTGAGATGAACCCATTCGGCGTCACGGTGGTCATCATTCAGCCTGGCCTCTACAAGACAGCCATTTGGGGCCGACCCTACGAGGTCAACCGGGATCCCAAGTCTCCCTACGCTGCGCTGAACCGCGACATGGCTGAGTTCTTCGAAAATGGATGGCGTGATCCCGCAGTTGCCGACCCCGCCGAAGTGGGGCAGCTGGTGTGTGCCATCCTGCGGGAGGACCACCCCACCCTGCGCTACCCGATCGGGCGGGTCGGCGGCGGCCTGTCGGCCAGAGAGTTGATCGACTTCTGGATCAAGCGGCCGTGGGAAGAAGTGGAGGCTCGGTACCGAGACGAGTAGCCACTCGCAGAGCACATGGCCCGCGGTATGTCAACCCGGAGTGCGACAGGTTTCAGGCCTGAATCGTTGAGTGGCCCGAGGGCGGAAGGCGAGAACCATTCGTGGTCGACACCGTCGTCGAAAGCAATGCTATTGCCCATCGGGATCCTGAGCCATCGGGCCCCAGATGGCAGGGCGGGCACCGCAGCCGGACCTACAAACCGCGGACCCTGCAGGACTACAAAACCCGGGACTGGGCGGCCGGGTTCGGCGGCTGCGCCGAGGAGAGCTGTACAGCTCCCTGATTACCGAGTGGCCTTGTCAGCGGGACTGAGGCGCAGCCGCCGCGCTAGCTCCGGCCATGGTGGTCACCGCGCCGGCCTGCCCCTGGCGGGCCTGCTATCAGGCCCACCAGGGGCAGGCCGTGCCGACTGGGCCTAGTCTCCCCCCACGGCCAGGACGGGTGTGGGTCGGACTCAGGGCAGATGGATCGCGGGCCGTGCGGCTGAGCGGGTGGACCCAAGGGGGATCCCTGCGGACGGGATCGGCCACCCGAGCGGTCCAGCGTCCGCGCCCTGCGGGCTTCCAATTCAGATGGGTCTACTGGGACGGGCACGCAAAGCGGAAGTCATGAGTGAGCCCCAGCGTGGAGGTTATCCCGGCGGACGGTTCTCAACTGGAACGGCCATTAGGAACGATGCTCTTGACGGCGATCGGAGACCGTCACACGCCGCCCAGCGGACCGATCCAGCGCTCACTGCTGATGAGCCCGTCTGGGTGGCTACGAAGAACGAGTTCGATGGCACTAGCCAGAGCGGAAACGGCAGTGCGGGTGCGCGTGCGCGACGAGGGCAGCAAGATCAGACCGCCGTGCGTTCGACCTTGCGCGAGCCACTCGGCTGCTAGCGGACGGAAGTCCTTGATGTTGTTCGTGACCAGGGCACGACCTTCGCTGCTCGCCGCCTCAAGGAGCATTCTGTCGCTGAGGCCGACCAGATCATCGCGATCGGCAACTGCTACGACGTCATAGCCCGCTTGGCGCAGCAACTCCGCGATCTGTGGGGAGAGATGTTCATCCAGTAGCGCCCTCACGTGGCCAGAGCGCGCTCTGCGGCTAGGAGCGATGCGCGCCCGCGCTCGTACTCGGCCTCGTTGAGCGCGATCTCCTCGTCGATCTCCTTCTTGTACTCACCGTAGTATGCTGCCGCCGCCTCAACCAGCCCGGTCGGGACCTCAAGGTAATCGGCTGTCTCTGGGATTGATCCGTCGTTGTCTCGGATCGTGGCGATAACCTCCCAGACATCCAGTCCTCGGCCAAGCAGGCTCGCGCGGCGCCCACTCGGCCCATCGAGAAACTGGATCAGCGGATGCGCATCGTGGCGCAGCCCCTCGTCAACGTAGCGCTGTGCCAGGGTGCGCTCAGGAAGACCGGCGCGGCGCGCCCACTCCACGAGCCGCTGCCGCGTGGCGGGTGCCAGCCGCAAGGTAAAATGCTCAGCCACACTGGGAAGTGTACCACTGAGTGTCACTCCGTGGCACTGCGGGGCTGGACGCCGCCTCAATTGCCGATGGGGGCCGGTTCCTCCGAACCCCAAGGCGGAGGCCGCTCGGAGGACGTTCACCAGCGCTGTCGGCACCCGGGCGGGATGGTGGCCAGCCTGCATCCTTGGCCCTTGGGGATCGATGGCGTGACGCCTCCGACTACGGCCTCTGGCGGGGCCAGCGGCCGGCGAAGTCCCAACCCTTTCGGAAACCGAAGCCCACGAAGAACGACACGAGCAGCGCTCCAACGGTGTACAGGATGAGCGGCAGCAGGATGAAGGCGCTAAAGGCCAGATTCATTGTGCCGAATCTTAACGCGAGCCGACGGACAAACACAGGGGGCTGGTCGCGTGTCACGGGCACGGGAGCAACCATGAGTCGCTGGCGCCCGACTCCCCGGTGCCGCAATCCCGCTAGCTTTTGCATCGGTCGCTCCGGGACCCCGACCGACCGGGATTGCCACCGCTGCTATCTGGCCATCATCGCGCTCATCGAAAGAGCGAACGCGGGCTCGGCGCAAACAAGGCATGACGTCCAATGCCAGCGGGTCCGATGGGCTGTCCCAGGCCAGTCAACTCTGTCATGGAGCGCATCGGATAGTGGTGCCCGGCGAGAGGTTAGCAGTTGTCCTGAGTTCCGTTGAGTTGTGGAGCTGCTGACCATTCGATCGGTGGACGTGGCCAGGCTACGGGCTCAGGTGTCCGGGCGTGCCAGGCGGGTTGGGGTATGGGTTGAGGTAGTAGGCGGGGCTCTCCTTCATGGGCCGGGCCACTTGGGTCAGTCCTGAGATCAAACTGGTGGTGCCGAGGGGCGGGATCGAACCGCCGACACCGGATTTTTCAGATGCGGCCAGGGTTACCGCTGATGGCCGCCAGCGTCCGTCAGGAACTCACGAATGGCCGCCATAGACCGCCTCTGACCGCCGCCAGCCGTTGGCGTTGTGGTCAAAACTGTGGTCAGGCCGTGCTCCTGCAGCGGCTGAGCCTCGCGAGCGGCGGGGCTGATATCGAGTAGTCTTATGGTCATGATGACCGTGGTAATGTTCCGTGCCCGCCCGGCGGAGGACTGCGCGGGACAACCGGCGGCGGAGTCTCGGTCAGAACTTCCTACATCCGGATTGGGCTGAGCGCTTAGTCGGGTCTGCCGACTTTCAATCCGGGCAGTTGGTCCTTGAGGTCGGCGCAGGGTCTGGAGTCATGACGTTAGCGCTCGCGCGTCGTCACGTAGATGTGATCGCACTCGAGTTGGATCCCGTGTGGGCTCAAAAGCTAGCCGGCGTGGTCCGTGGTGGCGACGTCAGTCAAGTCCGCGTCGTGCGCGCAGATGTGCTGACGTTCCCTCTACCGTCGCGGCCCTTCAGAGTGGTGGGAAACTTGCCGTTCGGGGCCACGACGGCAACCCTTCGGCGTCTGCTGGCAGACACAAGGATCCCATTGCAGCGAGCGGACCTTATTGTCCAGTGGGAGGTCGCCCGGAAGCGCTCAGCCATACCGGCCGACACGCTGCTTGGCACGACCTGGGCCCCTTGGTGGGAGTTCGAGTTGGGCGATCGGATTCCGTCCACCGCCTTCAAGCCGGTACCGAGGGCCGAGGCGTGCCATCTTGTCATAAGGCGGCGGACCCCGCCGCTACTCCCACCATCGATGTCGGCCGCCTATGGTGACTTCGTCCGAACTTGGTGGACGAGGCGGCGAGGTATCGAAGAGTGACCGGGAGCCCTTTGAATCCGTATTCATGATCGGTCCGGGGCCGCCAGTCCTCGAATTTGCGAGAGCGCCTGATTGGTGAACGACTCTCCTACTGAGCGCCTGACCCATCGCCCTTCTTTGCCTCTCAATCCGGGGCGCCGAACCTAAGGTTTGCCCTCCTGCTTTCCCACCGACACTCCCTTCTACCTATTCGTCTGCTTCGTTCGTTGCGTTCCTTTCGTTCGCGTGCTAACCTGGACTCATGGAGGTACGAAACATGACAGCCACTATCGAACGCGAGCCAGTGGTGCTCGAGGAGGAGCATCGTAAGGAAGCTGCCGCTGCGGCGGAGCGGATGGGGGCGTTCGCCGAGGAGCATCGCCGCACCCCAACTCTGACGATCACCCTGGATGATGAGAGCCCCGTCCCCGTTCCCGTTGAGGCGCTGGCGCTCCTAGCTGACGTCCTGCGTGAGATGGCGCGTGGCCACGCCGTCACGGTGGTGCCTTACGGGGCCGAGCTGACGACCCAGCAGGTAGCGGATATCCTGAACGTTTCGCGCCCCTATGTGGTGAAACTGATCGAGACGGGCCGGCTGGAGGCGCGCAAGG
>JAJYPP010000036.1 GCA_021795235.1 bacterium | reverse complement strand
CCCTGCCAGTGCTTCGCCCTCGCCCTTGCGGGCGCTGACGCATGGCCCGGGGCCACCGTGGGTCGCTGGCCCTTCGATGTAGAGCTTTTCCATCTCCTTCTTCTCGCCGGTTTATCCCGGCGCTCCGCCCACTACCCAAGGCGCCTTCTTGCCGGAAGCGGACCCAGGTCGTGCCACTCTCACCTCGCTGAGACCGAGACCAGCCGAGAAGGCAGGGAGGGGTCCACGCACGACGGAGTCGGCACGGGTGCGGTGGTGTCCACGATGACCGCGCCGCCCGGGCCGAAGAAGACCGCCTGGACCGGCCGCCGGGGCCCACACCAGTTGCTCCACCGCCATGTCAGCTTGGGGAACGGCGGGTTACCGCCATACGAGCCGGCGAGGGTAGCCAGGTGTAGGTTGCCGGAGACTCGCAGTGGATCTGTGGTACCCCCGTAGTAGAGGCCGAGCCTGACCGGAACCGTCAGATGGCACTTGGAGATCCTCGGGTCAAGTGTGGGTTGCAGGCTGATCTCCCTCCCGGAACCAGACTTGGAACCAGGTGACCAGGACCAAGGGATGTCCTGGCTGCCGCGGGCGCGGCACGTGCCTAGCGTCGTCGGCAGATGGGGCGGGGCTCCCTGCTTGCGGTACACCTCGAGCGTCACGCGCCAGGCGATCCCGGGCGCGGCCACCACGAACACCGGCTCCGGCTGGGAACCCGCCGCGGAGGTGGTGCCGGAGCTGCCGCCGCCAGCTTGAGTGCCGACCAGCGCCGCGCAGTTGCGCACGAACGCCCTGGGCGCTGTCTGCCCCTCTTGGACGTGGCCATCGGAGCTGAACACCCCCAGGATCAGGTCGTTCCAGGCGGATGTCTTGGCGACGGTATAGGTAGTGGTGCGCAGGCTTGGCCCTGTGCAGTAGGCCTGGAAGTTGAGACCGTAGGCGCGTCCCGGCGGCACCACGCCCAGTTCCTGCTTCCCGCCCTTGCCGCTCAGGTTTTGGGCGCTGGCGACCACCACATAGCCGTAGTCGGGGATCACATGGGAGAACCGCGAGCCAGCGGTCGGGCGCGGGGAGTGGCTCACGACTCTGGGCAGGCTGATCGCGACCGCCACCAGCGCCGCCACCGCCACCAGCGCCCCCACCCGGATCGGGACTCCGACCCGCCGTCTCGGCCTGGGCCCGGATGGCCGCAGCATCTGACGGAGGTCCATGGCAGGGGGCTGGTACTCGCGCTCAAAAGCACTCCGGATGCGCTCCTCGATCTGCTCGCTCATGTGTCGCCCTCCACTGCTTGGAGCCGCTTGCGCAGTTCTCCGACTGCGCGGTAGAGCCGAGACTTGGCCGCTGGCTCTGAAAGCCCAAGGACTTCTGCGACCTCGGCCAAAGGTAGGTCCAGGTAGTAGAAGAGGGCCAGCGCCTGGCGGTGCTTGGGGCGGAGTGCTCCCAGCCCCTGGGCCAGGTCATGGTGCATCGCAACTCGCTCAGCGTGATCCTCATGCCCCGCCGACTCTGGCAGGGGCAGCCAGCGAAAGAACGGGCGACGCAATTGGGACCGGCAGTTGTTGGCGACGATGGTCAGGAACCAGGGTCGAAGGCGGTCCCGGGCGCCATGGAAGCGGGGCAGGGCGCGCATCGCATTGAGGCAAGAGTCCTGGAGAGCATCCTGGGCCGCCTCACGCCGCCGGAGGATCGCGTAGGCCAGGCGGTATCCGGGATCCAGGAGCGGTTCAAGCAATCGAGCCATCGCCTCCTGGTCACCCAGGCGAGCGAGGTCGAGGTCGCTGGTGCCCCGGATAACCATGAGCTGCTCCACTTCCACGTCGGATAGGACGCTACATGGGCAGCATTAGTCTCAGGCGGGAACCGATTGGCCGGCGCCTGGCGTTCCCAGGGTCTCTGCCACGGGCATTCGGGACTGCCAAACATGCCAGCCGACCGGGGCCCGCCACCCACCAGGCGCCCGGACGGCTGGCCAGCGCGCCATCGGCGACCATCAGCCAGAGTCGAGGCGGCGGAGACTCACTGTCGAAGCCCCGGTCATCGGCATAGGCCGTAGCCGACTTCGGTATCCGCGCGACCACCGAGGCCCTGCCCATGCTGGAAGCCAGCTGGGGCCGATAAACTGGCATTCGATCATGGGCCGTTCGAGGTGTTCATCTGCGGACTACGCACGCAGCCAGGAGGTCCTGGCGCTGCCCCACCGCCCCCCCGTGGCCGGCCAGATCCTGGTCCAGGCGCTCCTGGCCAGCGAGACCAGGCACGAGCGCGAGATGATCGGGTCAGCCCTGCTGGAGATGCTGAACGAGAGCTTTGAGCTGCCCACCTGCAAGCTCACCGTGGCGGATCGGGCCCAGACCCACGCGACCAATGAGGAAGGCCGCCTCGTGCAGAAGACCTATGGCTACTACCGCTGCCGGATCCCCCGGCCGGCGGCGATGCCGGAACGATGCGGGATCCGGATCTACCATCGCACCGCCATCCGGTGCCAAGTGCTGGCACCGGGCGCATTCACCTCCACCCTGATCCACGAGTGGACCCATCACTTCGACTTCACCGGGCTGCGGTTGGGCAGGTCGCCGCACACGCGAGGCTTCTATTCGCGCGTCCACTCGGCTGGGGATCTGCTCGGCTACTCAGGCGGCGGCTCCTCCTCCCCCATCTGGCCCGTCGAGCGACTTCACAGCGCCTCCTGAACGGAGACCTCCCGTCCCCGCTCCCCCGCGCGGTAGCATCTCAAGCAATGATCCGCAAGGAGGACCGATGACCAGACTGCCTTTCCCCCGCCCTTCCATCCTTTTCGGCGTGGTCGCTGTGGCCGCCGCGCTGCTGCTCGCCGCCTGCGGCACCGGCCCCATCCCGGGGCAGAGCACGAGCCTGACCTCAACCTCGAGTGGGTCATCTTCTTCCAGTTCCAGCTCATCCAGCGGGTGCTCCGCCGCCAACGCCAAATCGGCGGTGACGGTTATCGCGAACAACTCATTCAAGTTCGTTCCCGCCAGCGTGTGCCTCAAGGTGGGAGGCACGATCACCTGGAAGAACACCGGGAACCTGCCCCATACCACGACCGACGTCGCCAGCCTGGCCGCCAATCCCGCCAACGCGGCGCTCCCGAAGGGCGCCACCGGCTGGAACCACGCGCTCCAACCCGGAGTGCCGTACAGCCTCAAGTTCACGGTCGCAGGCACCTACAAGTACTTCTGCATCCCTCACGAGCTCTTGGGCATGGTGGGTCAGATAACGGTGGTCTCATAGTCGGACCCCCGGCCTGGCCACATGGCCCAGCCGGATCCGGAGGTTGATGATGCGTTTCGCAAATCGTATGGCCCGCTTGGGGACTGAGAGCGCCTTTGAGGTCCTGGCTCAAGCCCGTAGACTCGAGGCGACCGGAAAGTCGGTCGTGCACCTGGAAATCGGGGAGCCCGATTTCGATACCCCGGGCAACATCATCGAGGCGGCCTACTCGGCGATGCGACAGGGCGCCACTCACTACACCCCCGCAGCGGGCATCCCGGAGGTGCGAGAGGCGATCGCCGCCGCCATGGCCAAGCGCGGCGGGGTCCCGATCGGGGCCGAGCAGGTGGTGGTGGTGCCGGGGTCGAAGAACATCCTCCACTTCGCCCTCCTGAGCTTGGTGGAGGCGGGCGAAGAGGTGATCCTCCCCGACCCCGGCTACCCGGTCTACCGCTCCCTCACCGACTTCATCGGGGCTGTCGCCCGCCCCATCCGCCTGCGCGAGGACCGAGGCTTTGGGATGGACCTCGACGAGCTCGAGTCGCTGATCTCGCCGAAGACCAGGATGGTGATAATCAACTCCCCTCAGAACCCGACCGGGGGAGTGCTCAGCGAGGCAGATCTGGATCGTCTCGCCGAGCTCGCCATCGAGCACGACCTGATCGTCCTCAGCGACGAGATCTACTCCCGGATCTGCTTCTCCGACCTGCCCGCACCCATCTGGTCGCGCCCAGGGATGGCGGAGCGCACGATCGTCCTGGACGGACTGTCCAAGACCTACGCCATGTGCGGCTGGCGGCTCGGCTTCGGGGTGATGCCCGCACCGCTGGCCCAGCGCATGGAAACCCTGCTCATCAACACCAGCTCCTGTGCCGCCGCCTTTACCCAGCTGGCTGCCATCGAGGCCCTGGGTTCGCCCACCTCCGAGCTGGCGGTGACCACCATGGTTGCTGAGTTCAGGCGGCGGCGGGATGCCATTGTCGAGGGATTGAACTCGATTCCGGGAGTTCGGTGCCTGCTGCCCCAGGCCTCCTTCTACGCCTTCCCAAACATCACCGGCACCGGTCTCTCCAGCCGCGAGATGGCCAGCCGGCTCCTCCAGGAGGCAGGCGTCGCCGCCCTCGCCGGCGAAGCATTCGGGGAGGCCGGGGAGGGCTTCATCCGCCTGGCCTACACCAAGGGGTTGCCGGACATCGAGGAGGCGGTCCGGCGGATCGCGGCCTTCGTGGCGGCCGCAGCCCCGGCTCGGGTCGGCTGATGGTGGCCGAGCCCAGCTCTCCTGTGATCCTGGTGCCGGCTCACACCGGCCAGAGGGACGATCCCGGTCTGGGGCAGGGAATCCCGATCCAGATGATGAACCAGACCTACATATCGGCGCTGCAAGAGGCGGGAGCCACGCCTCTGCTGGTCCCGCTGGGCGCTTTGAGGCCCAACCTCTTTGACTGGGCCGACGGTCTGCTGCTGCCTGGCGGTGACGACATCGAGCCCTCCCGATATGGGGCTGCCTCACACCCCGCCTCGCGGTGGGACCGACGCCTCGACGACCTGGAATTCCAGCTCACCAAGTGGGCCCTCGAGGCGGAGGTACCGATATTGGGAGTCTGCCGGGGACTACAGGTCTTGAACGTCGCGTTTGGCGGTACCCTCTACCAGGACCTGCCTTCGCAACGGCCCAGCGAGCTGGAGCACCCCCGGCACGGGCCGCGGGACCAGCTGGCTCACAGCCTGCAGGTCAGCCCTGGCTCCCGGCTGCACGACATCCTGCAGGGGCAGGCGTTCCTGGTCAACAGCCTCCACCACCAGGGCGTAGAACGTCTGGGTAGCGGGCTGACCGTCAGCGCCACCTCGGAGGACGGCTTGGTGGAGGGGCTGGAGACCACCTCTGGACCATTCCTGGTCGGAGTTCAGTTCCACCCCGAGGAGCTGGCCCCGAATCACGACTTTGCCAAGCGAATCTTCACCGCCTTCGTGGGTGAGTGTGCCCAGACGCGCTCCGACAAGTTGGCCAGATTACCGGAAGTGGCCGTCGCCACTTGAGGGCCGCACCCTCTCCGCTCTGCCCCTGCCTGGGGTATCGCGCAACCAGGCCGCCATGTGAGCTGATGGTTCGCGAATGACCGGTGGCCTCCGCTTCACCATCTGGTCAGCCTACCCCGGCGCCCATCCGGCTGAATCGGTGCCGGGGTGCTGGCGGCCCGTCGCGCCGGACAGGGCGCGTCCCGCCCTCTGGGGCAGGCAGACGGAGAAGCGAGCAGCGCCCTGAAACCGGCCGACTGCGCCTGAGCTCAGCGCTCGGGCAGGCCCTCTGGAAGCTCCTTACCGGCCGCGATGAGGTCCGCGTCCTCGGTGGCGATGCGGTCAAGCTCCTGGACCAGGGTGTCGACAAGCTCCGCCTCGGGCATGGTGGAAACGACCCGCCCCTTACGGTAGAGGATTCCCTTCTGCCGCCCACCCGCGATGCCGATGTCAGCGTGCATGCCCTCTCCGGGGCCGTTGACCACGCAGCCCATCACCGACACGGTGATGGGACGCTTGACGCGTTTGAGAGCTTCCTCCACCCGGGCCACCATCGGCATCATGTCGATCTCCAGGCGGCCGCAGGTTGGGCAGGCAACCAGGTTGGGGCCTGTGGGCTTCTCCTGGAGGTTGGCCAGGATCTGGCGGCCGACCCGCACCTCCTCTTCCGGCTGGTCGACCAGAGAGACCCGGATGGTGTCTCCGATGCCCTCGGCCAGAAGGATGCCGATCCCCATCGCACTCTTGAGGGAGCCGGTGGAGGTTGGGCCGGCCTCGGTCAGCCCAAGATGCAGGGGATAGCGAGTGGGCAGGTTCGCGAACAGACGGTTGGCGGTGATGTTGGTCAGCACATCGCTGGCCTTGAGGCTCACCTTGACGTCCTGGAATCCCAACTCCTCCAGGATCTTGAGGTGGCCCATGGCAGCGTCAACCATCCGCTGTGCGACATCATCCGGGCCGCCCTCACCCCGACCTCGAGCCAGCGCCTTGCGACCAGGCAGGCTACCAGCGTTCACCCCGACCCTGATCGGCACCCCAAGCTCCTGGCACCGGTGGGCTATCTCAGAGACCTTCTCGGGCTGCCGGATGTTGCCGGGGTTGAGCCGCAGGCATTGGATCCCAGCGTCCAGCGCCATCAGGGCCAGAGGCGCGTCGTAGTGGATGTCAGCCACTATTGGCAGGCGGCTATTCCGAACGATGTCCTTGAGCGCCAGCCCTGCCTCCTCCGTGTCGCAGGTGACCCGAATGATGTCAGCACCGGCTTCGGCCGCTCGCCCGATCTGCGCCAGCGTCCCCTGCACGTCCTCGGTGGGGGTCTTGGTCATGGTCTGGACCGAGATGGGCGCGGCACCGCCAATCACGACCGACCCTACCTTGATGGGTCTGGTCTTCCGGCGTTGGATCATCCGACCAGGTGGGTGAGGTCGCCGTAGGTAACAAACACGAAGAGCATCACTATCAAGGCTAACCCAACCGCGTGAACCGTCGCTTCCACCTGCGGGCTTACCCGGCGGCGCCGAATCCACTCCAGAATCACGAAGAAGAGACGGCCGCCATCCAAGAACGGGATCGGCAGCAGGTTGATGAGGCCTAGGTTGAGGCTGATCAGGGCGAACAGCGTGAGGTAGACCGCGCCCGAGATCTGGGTCGCCACCGATGTCTCCTGGGCGATCCCGATGGGACCGGTCAGCCTCAAGTTGGGGTTGTGGTGCGGGCTCATCAGTGTCCACAGGTTGGCGAAGGTGGCTCCAATCTGCAGCGGGACCGCCGAGAAGCCGGTGCCGAGAGCCTGGTACCAGGGCTGCGGCGGCCCGCCCAGGCTCGCCAGCAGGGGATTGCCGGGAGATCCGTAGTAGCCGACCAACCACTCCACCTTCAGGCTAGATCGGGGAACGCCCACCACCACCTTGCGAGAGCCCGCCAGATAGGTGACCTGCAGAGGGCCGCTGCCGGCGATGCTGTTGGCCAGCCCGGTGGGAGTGGCGTGAGGGACAGCCCCGCCGTTGATCGCTACGATCCGAGCCTCGAATGGAATCCTGGGGGTCTTGGAGACGCCGACCCAGTGGAGCTGCGGCAAGACGGTGTAGGCGCGGGAGGTTCCCCCGCCCCAGGGCGTCATCACCACCCCCAGAGGGCGTCCGCGATCATTCTGGATCAAAGACCTGATCGAGGTCAGCGACGTGGTGCGGCGGTTGCCCACCCCGGTGATCTGGTACCCGCTGGGAACCCCAGCCAAGGCCAGGCCCCCGCCCGGCTGCACCGCTGGGGCCGGGCTCCCGAAAGCGGCCAGCCCCGAGAGGATGGCACCGGCCAGGATCAGGTTCATGATGCCCCCGGCGGCGATCACCGCCGCCCTGCGTCCGGAGCTGGCCCGGATGAAGGCTCGGGCTCCTCCACTCGCCTCGGGAGGCTCAAGACCGGTCATGCCGGCCATCCGAACGTAGCCGCCGAGCGGCAGCACACGCAACGAATATCGGGTCTCGCCCTTGGTGCGGCTCAACAGTCTGGGTCCGAACCCAATCGAGAACTCGTCAACCTGGATGCCGGCCCGCTTGGCGACCAGGAAGTGTCCGAACTCGTGAATTGAGATCACCACCAAGAGCATCAGGACGATCCCGCCGACGCTCTGCCAGGTCAGCACGAAGCCCATCAACCGCCCACCCCGGTCAGCGCAACAGCCGCCTGCTGAACCAACCCCGCCGCCTGCTCGCGCCCCGCCGAGTCCGCCGCCAGAACCTCGGCCAGGGAGGTGACCGCGCTGACCGGGAAGGCGTCCGAGACCTCGGCTACGATCTCGGAGATGGCGCCGAACCGGATGCGGCCCTCCAGGAAGGCTTTCACCGCGACCTCGTTGGCCGCGTTCATGGCCGCGGGGACGCCGCCTCCTCGGATCGCGCTTCGGCGGGCCACGTCCAGGGCCGGATAGCGCCGGAGATCGATCGGCTCGAAGTCCAGCCGCGCGACCTCCTCCAGGTGCAGCGGCGGCACCACTCCGGGGAGTCGGCGGCCGCCGCTCAGCGCCAGAGCTATCGGCGCTCGCATGTCGGGGATTCCCATCTGCGCCATAACAGTGCCATCGCAGAATTCGACGGCAGAGTGGATGGCGCTCTGAGGGTGCACCACCACCTCGATCAGGTCGTAGGGAATGTCGAACAGGAAGTGGGCCTCGATCACCTCCAGGCCCTTGTTCATCATGGTGGCGCTGTCGACGGTTATCTTCTGGCCCATCCGCCAATTGGGATGGTCCAGAGCCTGGTCCCGGCTCGCGGTCGGGATCTGATCCAGCGGGGTGGTCCGGAACGGTCCCCCGCTGGCGGTCAGGATCAGCCGCGCCACTGAGCCCGGGTCCTCGCCCCGCAGGCACTGCCAGATCGCGCTGTGCTCACTGTCGACGGGCAGGATGGTGGTGCCGTGGGCGCTGGCAGTGGCGGTGACCAGCTCGCCCGCCATCACCATCACCTCCTTGGTGGCCACGGCCAGTACCGCTCCAGTCCCACAGGCCGCCAGGGTGGGTAGCAGGGCCCCGGCGCCGCCTCCTCCCACCAAGATCACGTCCGCGTCCCTGCTACCGGCCAGCTCGCAGGCGGCCTCACGACCCACCGCCATCCCCTCGGGAACCAGGTCTCGCGGCTCAACGATCACCGCCCTGGCCGCCGGGAAGGGCACCAGTGCCCGGGCCAGCGCCGCAGCCTGGGTGCCGGCCACCGCCCCGATGAGCTGGAGTTGATCGGGGAACCGGGCGATGACCTCCAGGGCCTGCTGCCCAATTGAGCCGGTTGCCCCAATCACGACCACTCTGTTGACTGGCATCAGCGCTACCAACCTCCCTTGCGGATGCCGTCTTCTGGGTCCCTTGGGGCCCCCGGGAGTGGCTCCGATCTCAGAACGCGTGTGCTACCCCCAGGAGCGAGTATACGACTGCAGCCACGAAGAGCAGGCTGTCGACCCTATCCAAGACCCCCCCGTGCCCTGGTATGAGCCGCCCGGAGTCCTTGGCTCCCACCTCCCGCTTGAGTTGGGACTCGGCGAGGTCGCCGACGATGGCGGCGGCCGACGCCGTGGCCGCGATCGCGAAAGCAAGGGGCAGGGTGACGGACGGCAGCACCACCGGCAACAGCGCCCCCGTCACCAGGGTCGGGGCCAGCCACCCGGCCACCGCTCCCTCCCAGGTCTTCTTGGGGCTGATCCTGGACATGAAGGGATGCCTGCCCACCGAGGAGCCGACCAGGTAGGCGGTGGTGTCGCCGATGACCGAGACCCCAACCGCCAGCAGCACGAGCGCCATACCCCGGCCGTGGGGGCCCCCCGCCTGATAGAGAAGCAGGATGTACCCGGGGAGGTAGCCCAGCCAGGCGGCTCCCCCGAACCCCAGGGCCCAGGCAGCTGTGGATCGGTGACGGCCGCCATGAGTCAGCGCCACGGTCAGGCCCAGCAGCGAGCCTGCCAGCAGCCCAATGGAGGCTGCGGGGAGCGCAGGGTAGGCGTACCGCATCAGCCAAAAGCCGGCCAGGGGGACCAGGACCACAGTCGAGGGCCCGACCGGCTGCCCTTGCCACAGCTGCCAGTACTCGAAGATCCCGATCGCCATCAGCCCCCCCACCAGCACCGCCAGCGCACTAGGTCCCAGGAACAGCGCCAGGACCAGCGCCCCCACCAGGGCGACCCCGCTGACGCTGCGCACAGCCAGGCTCATCGGCCCTCGGGGACGCCCCCGAACCTTCTGACCCGGGCGGCGTAGTCCGCCAGCGCAGCGCGCAGGTCGGCGGCCTCGAAGTCGGGCCACAGGGTCTGGGTCACGTACAGCTCGGCGTAGGCTGCCTGCCAGATGAGGAAGTTGCTGGTCCGCATCTCCCCGGCGGTGCGGATGATGAGATCGGGATCGGGCAGACCGGCGGTGTACAGGGCGCCAGCCAGTGTCGCCTCGTCGAGAGCCTCCAGGTCGGCGCCCGAACGCACCAGAGACCTGACCGCGTCGACTATCTCGGC
This sequence comes from bacterium, assembly GCA_021795235.1. Lineage (GTDB taxonomy): Bacteria > Chloroflexota > Dormibacteria > Aeolococcales > Bog-877 > AG-12. The sequence goes on along the minus strand of JAJYPP010000036.1, from coordinate 24,271 downwards.
CCTGCCCCCATAGTTGATCGCCACCGTGAGCTGGCCCTTGAGGTTGTCCTGGGTTAGCGCCTCGGCGTCCGCCACCAGCCGGCGTAGCCGCACCGACAGCTGTGCTCGGCGCCCGATCACCCGAATGCGCACCCCGTTCTGGTGCAGCTCGTCGACTTCCTCCTGGAGGGTTTCCTCGAAGAGCCTCATCAAGGTGGCCACCTCATAGCGCGGCCGGGACCAGTTCTCGGTGGAGAAGGCGTAGAGGGTGAGGCAGTGCACCCCAGCCTCATCGGCCGCGTTCATCACTTTCCGGATCGCGCGGATGCCGGCCCGGTGTCCGGCGGTGCGACGCAGGCCGCGCTGCCTGGCCCAACGGCCATTGCCGTCCATGATGATGCCGATGTGAACCGGCAGGGACCTCGCCTCAGGCACTTCCTGGACCTCGGCTGGCGCTCACAACTCCAGCAGCTCGGTTTCCTTGCGGCGCGCAACCTCGTCGATCTGCTCGACGAACCTGTCGGTGACCTTCTGGAGCTGCGCCTGGGCGCGCTGCGCCTGGTCCTCCGACATCTCCCCATCATGCTCGAGGCGCCGGAGTTGCTCCATGTCGTCGCGACGGATGTTCCGCACCGCCACCCGGGCCTCCTCAGCCCGCTGCTTGACCACCTTGACGAACTCCCGGCGCCGCTCTTCGGTCAACGGCGGTACCGGCACCCGAATCACCTGACCGTCGTTGCTCGGATTGAGCCCCAACTCACTGCGCTGCAGCGCCCGCTCGATCGCCTGGATAACGTTGCGGTCCCACGGCTGAATGAGAATGAGGTGCGCCTCCGGGGCGGAGAGGCTGGCCACCTGGTTGATCGGCACGTGGGTCTCGTACGCCTCCACCTGAAGATGCTCGAGCAAAGAAGGGTTCGCCCGCCCGGTCCTGATGGTGGAGAGCTCGCGGCGCAAGGCGTCTAGGCTCTTGGCCATCCGCTCCTCTCCCGCCCTCAGGATGTCGGCGCTCACCGGCTGCCCCGCTCATCGGTAATCAGGCTGCCCACCGGTGCACCGCTCACGGCGGCGGCCAGGTTGCCAGGCAGGAACAGATCCAGGACCAGCAGGGGCAGGCGATTGTCCATGCACAAGGTCACCGCGGTGTTGTCCATCACCTGCAGCCCGAGGTTGAGGACCTCGAGGTAGGAGATGGTCGTGAACCGCTCCGCCGTCGGATCCAACTTGGGATCCGCGCTGTAGATGCCGTCCACCCTGGTGGCCTTGATGAGGATGTCGGCGCCGATCTCGGCGGCCCGCAGAGCGGCCGGGGTGTCGGTGGTGAAGAAGGGGTTCCCGGAGCCGGCGCAGAAGACGACTACCCTGCCCTTCTCGAGGTGTCTGATGGCACGGCCGCGGATGTAGGGTTCAGCTACCTGATGCATCTCGATCGCGGTCTGGACTCTGGTGGGCATGCCGTGGGCCTCCAGAGCATCCCGGAGGGCGAGCCCGTTGATGACCGTACCGAGCATGCCCATGAGATCGGCCGTCACCCGGTTCATCCCCCGCCTAGCCCCGGCCAGGCCGCGGAAGATGTTGCCACCGCCCATCATGACGGCAATCTCGGTGCCCAAGTCGTGGGCTTTCTTGATCTCCAGGGCGACCCGGTCCAAGACCTCGGGATCGATCCCGAACTCTCCGTCTCCCACCAGGGCCTCGCCGCTCAGCTTCACCACCACCCGGCGGTAGTGGGGACGGGCGGTCTCGTTGGCGGCGGAGGCTGGGTCGGCCACCGCGGCGGGCTCAGACACCATCCGGATTGGTCTCGTCCGGTCGTTCTCCGAGCCTGAATCGGGCAAAGCGCGCCACCGCAATGTGCTCACCGGTAGCGGCCACGGTCTCTTGGATCAGCTGTTCCACGCGCCTGCCCTTGGGTCCCTCGTCGCGGATGAACGGTTGGTCGTAGAGGCAGAAGGCCTCGTAGAACTTGCGCAGCCGCCCTTCCACGATCTGCTCCAGGTGAGCTTCGCTCTTACCCTCCTGAGCCGCCTGCTCACGGTAGATGGCGCGCTCGCGCTCCATCTCCGCGGCGGGGACCTGGTCCCTGCTCACGTAGCGCGGCGCCTGGGCCGCCACCTGGATCGCCAGGTCATGGACCAGCGCCTTGAACTGATCGGTGCGGGCCACGAAGTCGCTCTCGCAGTTGACCTCGATCAGGACCCCGACCTGGCCGCCGGGATGGATGTAGGCATCCACCAGTCCCTCCTTGGTCTCCCGGCCACGACGCTTCTCGGCCGAGGCAAGTCCCTTGGCCCGCAGCTTGTCGCGGGCGGACTCGAAGTCCCCGTCGGCCTCGGTCAGAGCCTGCTTGCAGTCCATGATCCCCGCTCCGGTCTGCTCACGAAGCTGGCGCACGAGATCGGCAGTGATCGTCCGGGTCATTCGGCGGCCCCCTCAAGCGGCGCGGCGGTTTCCGACTGGCTGTCCTCCACCGCCGCCAACTCGGCCGCAGCGGCGGCGGCCTCCTGCTCGGCCCGCGCTTGGGCCGCCCGCTCGGCCTGGGCCTGAGCCTGGGCCAGTTCGATCTGACGCCGCTCATCCAGGCCGCCCACGATCGCATCGGTGAGCCGGCTCACGATCAGCCGCACGCTGCGGATGGCATCGTCGTTGCCCGGGATGACGTAGGCGATCTCATCGGGGTCGCAATTGCTGTCGGTGATCGCCACGATGGGAATGCTGAGCTTGTTGGCCTCGGTGACGGCCAGGCGCTCCTTGTGCGGGTCGACCACGAAGACAGCGGCTGGCAGCCTCCTCATGTGGGTGATGCCGCCGAAGTTCCGGACCAAGCGCGCCAGATCGTCCTCGCGGTGGCGCTGCTCCTTCTTGATCATGCCCGCGAACCCGTCGCGCTCCTTCTGCTCGGAGAGCTCGGTGAGCCGCTTCAGCTGCAGCTTCACCACTTCGAAGTTGGTCAGCATGCCACCCATCCATCGGTTGATGACGTACGGCTGGCCGGAGCGGGCGCACTCCTCCTCTATCGTGTCGTGCGCCTGCTTCTTGGTGCCCACGAACAGGATCTGGCCGCCCTGGGCGACGGTGTCGTGGGCGAACTGGCAGGCCTCCCCCAGGAGGTCGACGGTCTGGGCCACGTCGAGGATGTGAATCCCCCCGCGGCTGGCGAAGATGTAGGGCCGCATCTTGGGATTCCACCGGCTGGTCTGGTGGCCGAAGTGGACCCCGTTCTGCAGCAGCTCAGTGAGCGTGGCTACGGGCATGCTGTGCCTCCATTTGCGTTCTACCTCTGCCCGCCATCTCCCGTCATCCGGCCCTCGCCAGGGGACCCCGGATCACGTCCGACGGGCATGCGAATTTGACTACCGCAGTAGATGTTATCCCAACCGCACCCCGCGGCTCCCCTCCCAGACTGCCTGACGCCCGCGCGGCCCTGGCCGGAGATCGGCCATGCGCCCTTGGTATCCCCGGCGGCCGGTAAGCTGACCCGCGCATGAGTGATCGCGACGCCATCGAGAGCAGCGCTGGTCCCCCGGCGCCCATCCGCCGCCGTCGGCCGGCCCGGGAGCGGCTGCGGAACGATGCCCGGAGCTGACCGGGCCCACCGCCGTTCCGCCGACCTGCTGGACGCCTACGACCGGCAGCTGCGGGGTTCGCTCGCGCATCAGACCTCGCCAGGAGTCACAGTCGAGGTCGAAGGCCAGATCGTGCGCGCCCTCATGGGCGAGGGCCAAGGGATGGTGACAGCGACCGGCGTCTCCTCCCTGGGGGAGTCGGCCGCAGCCTCTTTGATCCGCTCCCAGATCGCCGTCTTTGCGACGCTGCATCAGCCCTTCGAGTGGAAGACCTGGGCTCACGACCACCCCCACCCCTTCCTCCAGCTCCTGCTGGACTTCGGCTTCAGCAGCAGCGACGAGGAGTCGGTGCTGGTGGCGCGATCCTCCGAGGTGGCCGAGCACCGGGCCCAGCTGCCGGCCGGCGCCAACCTACGGCAGCTCCGGCCAGGTCCGGACTTCCGAACGCTGGAGGAGCAGCTGACCCAGGCCTTCGGCGAGGCCCACCGGGACCACGCCGCGGCTTACGAGGCTGCGGTCATCGCCTTCCCCGACCGCGTCTTCCTGCACGGGGTCCTGGTTGACCAGCGGCTGGCGGCCACGGGCCGGCTGGAACTGGTCGACGGCAGCGAGTTCGGGACCATGTGGGGCGGCTCGGTGGTGCCGGCCTGGCGGCACCATGGCCTCTACCGCGCCCTGGTCAGCCACCGGGCCCAGCTCGCCTGCGGGCTCGGCTTCCCGCTGCTCGAGGTGGATGCCCTGCCCACCAGCCGGCCGACTCTGGAACGGCTGGGATTCCTGGCCCTGACCAGCACCACCCCGTTCACCTGGGACCCGGTTGCGTCGCCACTTCGGGCGGTCAGATGAGAACAGTGGTCAGAGCACGTAGCGACGCAGGTCGTCGTCTCTGACCAGGTCGCCCAGCCTGGCCCTGACGAATTCGCGATCCACCATCACCTGCTGTCCTTGGAAGCGGTCCGCCGAGAACGAGACCTCCTGGAGGACCCTCTCCATCACCGTGAAGAGTCGCCGGGCCCCGATGTTCTCATCGCGGTCGTTGACCAGGAAAGCCTGATGGGCCAGCTCCTCGACCCCCTCATCGGAGAACTCCAGCCCCACCTCTTCGGTGCTGAGCAGGGCCTGGTACTGCTTGGTCAGGGAGTTGCTGGGCTCGACCAGGATACGCCGGAGGTCGGCCTCCTCCAGCGCTTGCAGCTCCACCCGGATCGGGAACCGGCCTTGGAATTCCGGGATCAGGTCGGAGGGCTTGGTGGCGCTGAAGGCTCCGGCCGCCACGAACAGGATGTGCTCGGTCCCCACCGAGCCGTAGCGCGTGGTCACCGTTGAGCCCTCGATGATCGGGAGCAGGTCGCGCTGCACCCCGGCCCCGCTCACATCGGGGCCATGGGCCTCAACCGAGGGACCGGCTATCTTGTCCACCTCGTCGATGAAGACGATGCCGTTCTCCTCCACCATGTGGATGGCGTCGTCGTAGACGCGGTCCAGGTCCACCAGCCGCTCGGTCTCCTCTTGGGTCAGCGCCCGACGGGCATCGGCCACACTCATGCGTCTGAGCCGCCGCCTGGGGGGCGCCAGCTGACTGAAGAAATCCGACAGGGACCACCCAATCTCCTCGTAGCCAGTGCCCGAGAACACCTCCACCGGCGCCGCGTAGGCCTCCTCCACCTCGATGTCGATCTGACGGTCGTCCAGCTGGCGCGCCGCCAACTTCCGCACCAACTTCCGCCTCCGAGCCTGGAGGCGGCGGGCGGCCAGTCGGCGGCCGGTCTCGTCCGGGACCTCGGGCGTCGCCTGCGGGCTCTGCTCCGCCTCCACAGCGGTCGGCTCGGTCACGGCCACGGACGGAGAGTCCACTTCCAAGAGCCGGTCCACGATGCGTTGGTCGGCTCGCTGGGCGGCCTCAGCCTCGACCTCCGCCACCCGCTGATTCTGCACCCTGGTGACGGTCTGCTCCAGGAGGTCTCGGATGATCGACTCGACGTCCCGCCCGACGTAGCCCACCTCGGTGAACTTGGTCGCCTCCACCTTGATGAAGGGCGAGTTGGTGAGCTGGGCCAGGCGCCGGGCGATCTCGGTCTTGCCCACCCCGGTCGGTCCTATCAGCAGGATGTTGCTGGGCACGATGTCGCGCCGCGACTCGGGCGGCAGCTGCATTCGACGCATCCGATTGCGCAGCGCTATCGCCATCGCCCGCTTGGCGTCGCCCTGGCCCACGATGTAGGCGTCGAGGGCGGTGACGATCTCAGCCGGGCGCAGGTCAGCTTCCGGCATCCTGTCCCTCCCTGGCGCTCACCAGCGTCTCCACTGAGATCTCCTCGTTGGTGTAGATGCAGATGGACGCCGCGATCTCCAGCGCCCGCCGAGCCACCACCGGGGCCGCCAGGTCCGTGTGGAGGATGAGGGCGCGGGCGGCGGCGTGAGCGTAGGGGCCACCGCTCCCAATGGCACCGATGCCGTCGTCGGGCTCGATCACATCGCCATCCCCACTCAGGAGCAGCAGCTGGTCCTGGCCGGCCACCACCAGCATCGCGTCAAGGTGGCGCAGGTAGCGGTCGGTCCGCCACTCCTTGCTGAGCTCCACCGCCGCCCTCAGCAGGTTCCCCTGGTGCTGGTCCAACTGGCGCTCAAACTTGTCGAAGAGGGTGAACGCATCGGCCACCGACCCGGCGAAACCAACCACCACCTGGTCGTGGTAGAGCCTCCGCACCTTGCGAGCTCGCTGCTTCATGACCACGTCGCCAACGGTCACCTGCCCGTCGCCCGCCACCGCGATTTCGTTGCCACGCTGCACCGCCAGGATGGTGGTGGCGTGAGGGGTCGCATCCTGCTGGCCTGCCACAGGACTCAAATTCTAACCTGGCCTTCCCGGGCGGACGGCCCGGTCATCCCACCAGCTGTCCGTGGGGCTCCTTGGCTGGTCGGCGCCGCGACCCACCCTGGGAAGCAGGCGCCTGGACCGCCTCCTTGGGCGGCCGGTAGCGGCACTTGGGGTAGCCGGCACAGGAGACGAACGGCCCGAATCGTCCCATGCGCTTGACCAGATCCTGGCCGCACTCCGGGCACTTCTCGCCGGTGGGCTCAGCCGCGGGCCGAGCTGCCCCGGGAGCGCCGTTCGGAGCTGCCTCCGACCGGACGAACTTGCACTTGGGATAACCCGAGCAGCCGACGAACGGACCGCGGCGGCCGCTGCGACGCACCAGGGGCTTGCCGCACTGCGGGCAGGCCTCACCGATCTCCTCAGCCTTGGCGCGCTCCTCGCGTCCCTGGATGTAGTCGCACTCCGGATAGCGGCCGCAGCCCACGAAGTCGCCGAACCGGCCGCTCCGGACCACCAGCTCCGCCCCGCACTTGGGACACTCGCCGTCCGCCTTCTGAGCCTGGATCTTGACCCGAGGCATGCTCTCCTGAGCTTCCTCAAGGACCTTGGCGAAGGGCTGGTACCAGCTGCGCACCACCGGGACCCAGGCGGTCTCCCCGGTCTCGATCCCGTCCAGCTTCCCCTCCAGCTCGGCGGTGAAGCCAAAGTCGACGACCGCTGGGAACTGGCCGGTCAGAGCCTCATTCACAGCCCTTCCGAGCGGCGTCGGGTTGAGGCGCCTCTCCAGCTGGCGGACATAGCTTCTGGTCTGGATCACCTCGACTGTGGGGGCGTAGGTGCTGGGACGGCCGATGCCTCGCTCCTCCAGCTCCTTGACCAGGCTGGCCTCGGTGAAGCGCGGTGGCGGTTGGGTGAAGTGCTGCTCCGGGATGAGCTCCAGGCAGCGCAGACTGTCGCCCTCGGCGAGCTCGGGCAGAGCCTCCTCCTGGCGCTCATCACTGGAGGCGACCTTGAGGAATCCGTCGAAGGCCAGTCGGCTGCCGGTCACCCTGAAACGGTGCGAGGCGGCATCAATGTCGACCCTGGTGGAGTCGAACTCGGCCGCGCTCATCTGGCTGGCGGTGAAGCGCCTCCAGATCAGGCGGTACAACTTCAACTGATCCGCGCTCAGGAAGGGGGAGACACTCTCGGGGCTGCGCTCGGCGGCGGTGGGACGGACGGCTTCGTGGGCGTCCTGACTTGCCACCGGCGTCTTGGCCGCCTTCCTGGTGCCGCCGACCGGCCCCAGGTATTCCTTGCCGAAGGTGGTCTGGATGTAGCTGCGCATCTGCTCCACCGCGACCGTACTCACCCGGGGCGAATCCGTGCGCATGTAGGTGATCAGCCCGGCCGGACCTTCCGGACCCAGCTCCACCCCCTCGTACAGTTGCTGCGCCACCCGCATGGTCTTAGTCGGGCTGAAGCGCAACTGGGCAGAGGCATCCTGCTGCAGGGTGCTGGTGGTGTAAGGCTGGGGGGGATTCCGGCGCACCCGGCGGCGCTCCACCGCGGTCACCGCGAACTGGGCGTTCTCGAGGTCGGCCATCACCCGATGCGCCGCCGCCTCAGTCGGTAGAACCGTCGACTGGTCTTCTCCGTCTGAGCCCTTGCGCCGGCGACCGGTCGGCTTGGCTGAGGCCGGCCCTTGATAGCGGGCCTTGACCTGGGCCCGGGCCGATGTCTCCAGGAGCGCGTCGAGGCTCCAGCTCTCCGTCGGCACGAACCTCTCGATCTCGTCCTCGCGGTCGCACACCAACCGCAGCGCCACGGATTGCACCCGGCCCGCCGACAGCCCCTTGCGGATCTTGCGCCAGAGCAACGGGCTGAGTTTGTAGCCGAGCAGCCGGTCGATGGCCCGACGAGCCTGATAGGCGTCCACCAGGTTCTGGTCGATGGGCCGGGGCTGGCCCAGCGCTGCCTCCACCGCGGGCCGGGTGACCTCGCGGAAGACGATGCGCTCAGGATTCTTCAGCTTCAGCTGGTTGGCGATGTGCCAGGCGATGGCCTCGCCCTCCCGGTCCGGGTCGGCGGCCAGCAGAACCCGGGAGGACTTCTTGGCGGCCGCCTTGAGCTCGCTCAGCTGCTTCTCCTTGCCCCTGATCACCGTGTAGTCGGGCGCGAAGTCGGCATCGACATCGATACCGAGCTTGGAGCGGGGCAGATCCACCACGTGGCCCATCGACGCCCTCACCTCGTAGGTGTCCCCCAGGAACTTGGTGAGGGTCCGTGCCTTGCTCGGCGACTCGACGATGATCAGGCTGCGAGTGGGCATAGGGGTGGGTGTGGCTCCTGGCTACCGATGTAAGGGCGTGGCGATTCTAACAACAGGGTTCCCGCCCCGCCCCCAACTCAATCTGCTCCAAGACCCGGGACCCCGGCCGATACACTGGCAACTCTGGATCGGTCCCAGGAGGTGCACGCGCCATTGCCCAACCCACAGAGCGAGAAGTACGACAGCTGCGAGATCGTAGAGCGGCGGGACTTCGCTGACGATCTCTGGGCAATCAGGCTCCGACCGCCCGCGCCGTTCTCCTTCCGCCCCGGACAGTACGCCACCCTGGGCATCGAGCTGGATGGGCGGGTGCTGGAGCGGCCCTACTCGATAGTCTCCGCGCCCGAGGAACCCCTGCTGGAGTTCTTCATAGAGAGGATTCCTGGCGGGGCGCTGACCCCGCACCTCTTCGCCCTCGGGGAGGGGAGCCCGGTGCTCATGCGCAAGCGTCCCAAGGGGCTGTTCATGCGCCACGGGTTGGCGCCGGGCCGAACTCACCTGTTCGTCGCCACGGTGACCGGGGTGGCCCCATTCGCCAGCATGCTGAGGCATATGCAGATGGCGGTCGAGCCCGCGGGGCCCCCGCCGCGAGTGGCGCTGCTTCAGGGCGCCAGCCTCTCCCGGGAGTTCGGCTATGCGGACGAGATGTCGATCCTCAAGAGCCGCTGCTCATGGTTCGAGTACGTACCCACGGTGAGCCGCCCCTGGGCCGATCCCGGCTGGGAGGGCGAGACCGGCAGGGTCGAGGACATATTGCGCAAGTATTCCGACCGGTTCGAGGTGGCGCCGGGGCTCGGGACCGTCTACCTCTGCGGCCACCCCGGGATGATCGCCACCGCCCGCGCGGTCATGACCAGGCGGGGCCTGCAGGAGGCCGAGGTGATTGAGGAGCAATACTGGCCGGAGGGCAAGGAGCCGACCGGCGCGGTCTGACCATCAGCGACCCCGGGCAGACCCATCAAGGCGCTCCCGCCGCGGTCAGTGCTTGAGCTTGGTGGCCAGCTTGGGAGAGATCTCGGCCATCGTGCCCTTTAGGGACTTGACCCAGCGATGGCCCGGGTGCCGCCAGGCCAGGGGCTCGCCGGCGCTCATCGAGCGGACCCCATCGATGCCGACGTGGGGGACGGCGAGCACCTCCTGCTCCAGCACCCTGGCCGCCCGGTCAGCGTCGACCTGGTGGTATGGGAGCGGGCTGTTCAGGATCACCGAGATGTTGCTGCGAGGGATGCGCAGCTGGTCACAGGTCCGCAGCCAGGCCAGCACCGAGTAGACCCCCGGATTGTCCGGGGTGCCCACCACCACCATGTGGTCGGCTGTCTCCAGCATGTCGATGCCCCCGTTATCCAGCCGTCCCCCTTGATCCACCACGACCAGCTCTGCCGAATGGGTGAGCCGCATGATCATCGCGTTGACCGCCGCCGGGGATACCGAGTCGGCCAACTCCGGGCGCGACGGCGCCGGCAGCACCGACACCCCGCTGGGGTGGCGGGGCAGGCGGTCGAAGATCTCCTCGTCGGGCCCGACCGCGGCGAGCTCCACCCAGGTCGGTGTCTGCGGGGGCAGGTTGAAGGCCAGCAGCGCGGTGCCAAATCGAGGGACGTTGTCGACCAGGGCCACCCGGTAGCGCGCCGCCGCCAATGCCGCCAGGTTGCTGGCCAGCATGGTCCGCCCCACGCCTCCACGGGGTCCACACACGACCCAGAGCTCACCGGAACCCTTGCTCGGGCGCGCCGGAGAGGCCGCCTCCTGGATCCTGGCATCCACCAGCCCGGCCACCTCGTCCGCCGGGAGGGTGGGAAGTATGCGCTCGCTGGCTCCGGCATCCATGGCGGCGGCCACCAGGGGCGAACCGTGATCAGCTGCCACCAGCACGATCGGGATGGCGGCGTGCCCGATGCTGGATCGAACCTGCCGGATCAGTGGCACCAGCTCGGCATCATCCCCCCGCACCTCGACCAGAACCGCGTCCCCGGGCGTCTGTTCCAGCCCCCCCATGGCCTGAGCGCTGGTCTCGAATACGGCCATCGCAAGGCCACGGCCCTCCAGGGCCAGCTTCAGGGATCCCGACCGCGCACCCTGCCGGGATACCACCAGCACCCTGCTCATACGCTGCTCGGGCATGCGCTCAGTTTATGGCTTGGCGGACTGTCGTTCGCGCCCGCGCGTCGAATTGGACTCACGAGTTCTCAGTCCGCCTTGGCACGCACGCGCAGCGATCGGCGCTTGGGCGCCGGCGCCGTCTCGGCTGGCGCCTCTGCGATCTCCGCTTCTGGCACCTTGGCAGCCACGGGCTTGGGGGCCACCTCCCGGCGCTCGCGGATCTTGGCACGCTTGCCGACCTTGCCGCGCAGGTAGTAGAGCTTGGCCCGCCTCACGCGACCGTGACGCACCACCTCGATCTGAGCAAGCCGCGGCGAGTGGATGAGAAAGGTGCGCTCCACTCCGACGCCGTGGGCTGTGCGCCGCACGGTGATGGACTCGCGCACCCCGCCGCTGTGCAGGGCGATCACAACTCCCTCGAAGACCTGGATCCGCTCCCGAGTTCCCTCGACAACCTTGGCGTGCACCTTGACCGTGTCTCCGGGCCGAAGCTCGGGCACGTCCTGCCGAAGTTGCTCCTCTTCGAGGAGATCAATTATGTTCATGGCTAGCCTCCTGTGCCGGGACCGCCTGCTGCGGGGTCCGGTTGTCGCTGGGTATCATCGAGCGGGTCGCGCCGTCCCCTGTCGAGGGCCAGCAGGTCGGGACGAAGACGGGACGCGCGTTCTCGCGCCGCTTCCGATCTCCAAGCTGCGATCTTCGCATGATCGCCACTCCTCAGCACGGCGGGCACTTCCAGATTCTCGAAGACCGCCGGCCGAGTGTAGTGAGGATACTCGACCAGACCATCCGCAAAGCTCTCGTCTACGACCGAGGTCGGGTCGCCGAGGGTCCCGGGGAGCTGACGAGCCACCGCGTCGATCAGGACCAGGGCCGCCAGCTCGCCTCCGCTGATGACGAAGTCACCGATGGAGATTTCGTCGAGGCCGAGCCCGATGCGGACCCGCTCGTCGACGCCCTCGTAGCGGCCGCACACCAGGAGCAGGCGTGGGTAGCGCGCCAACTCAGCGGCGGTGGCGGCGTCGAGGCGCCTCCCCGGCGCCGACAGCAGAACTGAATGGGGGGGCTCCAGCCCGGGGAGAGCGGCGACCTCCCGCACGGCGGCGAACAGGGGCTCGGGACGCAGCACCATCCCCGGACCGCCCCCGAAGGGGATGTCGTCGACCTGACGCCGGGACCCCAGCCCCCACCTGCGCAGATCGTGGGTCTCGATCTTGATCAGGCCGGACTGCAGGGCCCGACCGACCACCCCCATCCCCGCTGGTCCGGGAAAAGCCTCCGGAAAGAGGGTGACCACGTCAAACCGCATCCACCCACTCCTCCAGGTAAGGGTCGGCGACGGTCATGGTCCCGGCCCGGAGGTCGATGTCGGTGATCGCAGCCCGTACCGCGGGCACCCTGAGCTCCCGACTCCCCAGGCGCAGCAGGTACACGTCGTGGGCCGGATAGGGCTCCACCTCCACCAGCTCGCCGACCGTGCGGCCCGAGCCGTCGAGTACCCGGAGCCCTACAAGCTGGAAGTCGAAGTGCTCCCCCTCTGGGAGCGGACGCAGGTCGGTCGGGTCCACCTCCAGGTACTTGCCGCAGATGGCGGTGGCGGCGTTCAGGTCGCTGACCCCGGAGAGACGGCAGAGCACGCCTCGCCCCGCCGCGTGCGCCTCCTCGACCGTGCGATCCACGCCGTCCAGCCTGACCCTGCTCCCCGGTGCCAGACGCTCGGGAGATCCACCCAGCATCTCCACGACCACGCCGCCGTCCAGGCCGTGGGGCTTGATCACCCGAGCCACCCGGATGGGCTCCTCGGTCGCGATCAATCGCGAACCTCCACCTGCACCCGGTCCCGGTTGCGCAGGGAGGCCGCTCTGACCACCATCCGGATCGCCTCGATATGCCTCCCGTTCCTGCCGATCACCTTGCCCAGATCCGCGCTGGCGGTCTCCACCCTGACGACCGCCCGGTGGCCCTCCTGCTCGGACTCCACCCGGACCTGATCCGGCTCACTCACCATCTGCTTGACCATGTAGCTGACGAGCTCGGCGTAGTCAGGCATCGCTCAAGCCTCGTCGGGGGCTTCGGCATCGAGGGTATCCGCCGACCCCGCCGGCTCCGCCTCCTCACTCGGAGCCGTCTCCGGAGCAGAGTCCGCCACCTCCGCGACCGCCTCGGGCGAGCTCGCCGCGGGCTCCTCCACCACCGCCGGCGTCTCCTGAGCGTCCTCGACCTGGCTTGGGGCCGGCTCCTTGTTGGTGGCCGCGGGGGGCACCGGCGCAGCGGCCACGGCCCCCGGCTTGGCGGCGCGCACCGGGCGAGGGGTGGCGGGGAGCATCCCGGCCCGCTCCAGGAGCTCCCTCACCGCGTCCGATGGTTTGGCCCCGGTCGCCATCCAGTGCCGGATCCTCTCCTCCTCCAGCTTCACCACCTTGGGGTCGCGCAGAGGGTCGTAGTAGCCCACCGACTCGATGAAGCGGCCATCCCGAGGGGAGCGCGCGTCCGCCACCACGATCCGATAGAAGGGACGCTTCTTGGCGCCCATCCGCTTCAGCCTGATCTTCACTGCCACTGGTGTGTCTCCTTACTCGCCTGTCAGGAGGAGGCCGGCCCCCTCCCGTTTCATCCCTTGAGAAGCGGCATCCCGCCGCCCTGCCCCCTGAGGAGCTCCTGGGCAATCCGCCTGCGGCCTCCCTGGCCGGTCAGGGTCTTCATGACCGTCTGCATCTGCGCGAAGCTCTTGATCAGCCGGGAGACGTCCACCGGCGAGGTGCCGCTGCCGGAAGCGATGCGGCGGCGCCTCGAGCTGTCGACCAGCTCTGGCCGGCGCCGCTCCTCGGGGGTCATGGACAGGACGATGGCCTCCAGCTTGCGCAGCTGAGCCTCATCCGGCACCGCCGCTCCAGTCTGCTTCATGAGTTCGCGACCGCCGGGGATCATCCCCATCACCGACTCCAAGGGCCCCAGCTTCCGAATCTGGCGCAGCTGGCTCACGAAGTCGTCGAGGGTCAGGCGCCCCTGCCGCATCCGCTCCTGGGCAGTGATCGCCTCCTCAGCGGTGAACTCGTCACGGGTGCGCTCGATCAGGGTTAGGACGTCGCCCATCCCCAGAATCCGCCTCGCCATGCGCTCGGGATGGAATGGCTCCAGATCCCGGGGGCGCTCCCCCACTCCGCAGTACCAGACCTGGAGGCCGATGGCCGCACGCATGGAAAGAGCGGCGCCGCCCCGAGCGTCGCCGTCGAGCTTGGTCAACACCACCCCGTCGACCCCGACCCGCTCGCTGAAGCCCCCAGCCACCCTGACCGCTTCCTGACCGGTCATGGCGTCCACCACCAGCAGCGAATGGGTGACCCTGATCCGCCCCCGGATCTGGGCCAACTCCTCCATGAGGTCCTGGTCGAGATGCTGCCGGCCGGCGGTGTCGACTATCACCACATCCGCGCCCTGGCGTCTGGCCCCCGCCACCGCCACCTCCACACCCCGGGCCAACCCTTGGGCCGGGTCCGCGACCATCACCTGCAGCTGATGCTCGGCGGCCAAGGTCTGCAGCTGTTCGACCGCCGCCGCGCGCCGAAGGTCGGCAGCGACCAGGGCGGGCCGGTGATCGGCGCGCCGGACCAAGAGCGCCAGCTTGACCGCGGTGGTGGTCTTGCCGGAGCCCTGCAGGCCCAGCAGGAGGAGCACGGTCGGTGGATCGGGGCTGTAGGAGATCCCGGCGTCCTCGCCACCCAGCAGCGCCACCAGTTCCTCGAACACGATCTTGATCACCTGCTGGCCCGGCGTCAGGCTCTCCAGCACGTCGCTGCCCACCGCCCGGGCCCGCACCCGGTCGGTGAACTCGCGCGCCACCTTGTAGTTCACGTCGGCTTCCAGCAGAGCCAGCCGGACCTCGCGAAGGCCGGCCTCGACATCGTCTGGAGTCAGCCGCCCCTTGCCCGTGAACCGCTTGAACGCCAGGCCCAGGCGGTCGGTCAGGGTGTCGAACATCAGGCTCCGGCCCCGGCCCTGGCCAACTCCACCTGCAGCCGCCGGACGTGGCTCTCCAGCTCCGCCTGACGCCGCTCGGCGGCCGCCAGCCGCCGACAAGTGCCGATCTGAGCCTCCATCTCCTCCATCCGTTGCAACCCGCGCCGGACCAGGTCGTGAGCGGCGGCGCGCGAAGCCCCCATCGCGGTCGCCAGTTCGCTGATCGACCAGTCCTCCTCCAGCTGCAGGCGTAGCGCCTCCCGCTGGCGCTCCGTCAGGAGCCCGCCGTAGATGTCCAGCAGCTGCTGTCGGTGGATCCGCACCTCGGTGAGCCCGGGGGATGTCAAGGGCAAAGCCTTTACAGCTTAGCGAGAGGCGTCTGACTTCGCAAACCGGAAGTGGCTGCCGGGCTTGGCCCAATCCTCCCGAAGCTGTCCCCAGGGGCAAAGCAGCGGCCGATGGCCAGGACGGGCCGGGGACCGATGACCTACCGTCAAGCCCCAGGGAGGGTCCAGAGGACTGCAGCGGAGCGGAAGGAGGTAGCTGGTGCGACAAGCGTTGAGCCAGAAGGAGCTGATCGACTGCTGGACGCCCGTGGAGAGGACAACTGGCCCCTGGTCAGCAACAAGACCGGTCCCACCCGCCTGGGCTTCGCGGTGATGCCCAAGTGCTTCGAGCTCGGAGGCCGGTTCTCCCTCGACATGACGCTCACTTGGACCTTGGGGAGGTTGGTAGCAGCTGCGGAAGTGCTGATTAACGTTTAGAGTAGCTGTTATATTTAACTCGATGGATACGCTATCGTCGAGGGCTGACAGTGGCAGGTCGCCGGGCGCGGCGACCAGGGCGGCTCATTGTCTGGGCATAGGAACGCCGGGTCGTGATCGGCATGTTGCGGGCCAGAAAAGCCTCGGCCGCCCCGGCGACGGTCTTGTGTCGGAGCGCTACGAGTTGCCCTCCCATCTGACCCTCACGGCGATGTGACAGAGAATGCGTTGTCGCCGACGGTAGTCTGGGGGTGGCCGTGGAGAGTGATACCGCAGGCCAGCGGCCACAGGCCGTCGAGACGAACAACCGGCATGTGACAGAGAATATTGTATTCCCTGTCACATCGACCGTCGTCTCTCCACGGCCCATCCTCAGAGCCCCTCGGCCTTCGCCTAACTTCCAGCGTTCGACAGCGCCACTTGTCGCTTGGTGCCACGTTCCTTGCCAGCATCCCAAGTTCAGCAGCGGACCAGATCGATGCCTCGATCAAGGCGCCGCAGGTCATCGGAATCGCTGGTGACGGTCACCCCGTCGACGACACGGGCCACGAGCACAACCGACGCGTCGACGACGTCGGTTGTGGCGGTTGCGGCGCACAGCTGTCCCGCGGCGCGAGCACAGGCAGCGTCAAGCGGGTGGATCACTACACCCTCTGAGGACAAGACGCGCACGAGGCGGACCTGCCGGGCTGGGTTTCGCCACGCTTGAGCCAGCGCACCAGCCGGCACGTGGATCTCCTGGGCAAGCTCCAACAGCCGGATCACGCGCCGATCGGCTCGGTCGACTGCGATCAAGGCGCCCGCGTCGAGGACTACAGGCCTAGGACGCTTCGCGCCCACGCGGTCTCCTCGTCGGTCGCCGGTCCGAGCTCGGCGCGGATCTCGGCAAGGACCACCGCCAGGTTCTCGCGGTGAGCCCGTTCGCTCATCGCCGAGGCCACCCATGCGCTTACCGACGGGGCGCGACCAGCGGCAACCGCATCCTCGGCGGCACGGACCGCATCTTCATCGACGGTGACCGTCACCCGCGTTCGCATACTGGAAGCATAGCATTGCAGCAGATCGTACGCAGGGCGCACACGTCTGGCCCGGACGTCGATGCGGCCTGTGACGAGGATCGGTACAGGCCAGTTCCGAAACTGATCACCAAGTCGGAACCTTCGCGATCATACCCGTGAACCCGGGACCAGGAGGCCCTTGGCGAGGAACGACTCAATCAGGGGCGAGTCGTATTCCGGCCCCAGTTCGGGTTCCCGTAGCAACCGCAGACCTCTGGACATCCTGCTCTCCGATGGGGTGCAGCGGTCCCCTCGGGATTGGCTTGTCGGGGCGGGCATCGGAGTCAAGGAGACCGCCCGGCGGCGAGTCAGAAAAATTAACTGCACCACAATTATGTTCGACTGACCAAAATCGAATGTCCAGATCTCTGAACTGGCCAGAAGGTGGCGGCAGAAGCCCGAGGAGCGTCAGTCAGCAGGTGAGCGGGAGCACGCGCCGGTAGCGAACCTTCGATACGAGGCCACCTAGCTCCAGCTCGTGCCTGGTTCCCTCTGGTCGCAGGAATAGCCAATTCCGAGCGACACCAGCCCACCGAGGGCCTGTCCCCGTGCTGGTTCTCGATCGGCACGGTACGCTCTCCCGGTACGCGTTCTGTGCGATATCGGGGGTGGAGGTCCACTTCGGCCTCGCACCACCGCCAGGACGCCCCCCTTCGCACGGCCCAGTCATGATCCGCCCCGCTGCCCTCTCCGTATCGCAACTTTCTGGCCAGTTGCTACCGCTAACCGAGGTAAGCGGCCCGATTGGCCTCGAGGTCTGCCTGCTCCACGAACTCCTCAGCTAAACGACCGTTGCCATTGAGTGAACTCTAGTGAGCCCACTGCTGGTGGCACCCCTTCTCGGGGTTCCTCTCCCGTTGCCGGGTTCGGTTCTGACCTCACCGCGGACCGCACACCGCCGAGGCGGTGGTCTTACGTCCGCTCTCCAGGTGCCGAGTGGCTCGGCATCTGAACCGCCGCCTGTACCGTCCGAGGACGGCCCGGGAACGAACGGGGCCGTGGCTCCAACTGAGCCACAACTGGCATAGTCCGGCCAGTCACGGAGGTTTTGCGCAGCGTTGCGGTCGCGGTCGACCGGCTCACCCGTCACTGCGCAGATGAGCTGCTTGGCTAGCCTCTTGGGTTCGATCAGCCGACAGCCGCACCCGTGATGGATGAGTGACGAGGCGAACCAACGGTTGGCGACCGTCGGCTGAGTTCCCCGCCACCCCATCTTGTGGGTGAGTTGGGGCCTGATCCGGCCGAGGGCGGTGTCGGACACCGAACGCCGGAACGCCCGGCGCCCCATGCCCTTCTTCATGGCCGCGAGATCGAGGTCTTCGATCACAACCTCGCGGTAGGTTGCCGCCAGCCAGGTGGTGAGCTGGTGGGACGCCTGCTGGCGCAGGTTGACGCATCGACGGTCGAGGCGAGCGAGCTTGGCTTTCGCTGCGCTGTGCCCCAGCGAGCCGGGGAGGCGTCTGGACAGCTGCCGCCCGACCCGGCGGCGCTTCGTGAGCGTCGCCCGCAGGGGGGCGGGGTTGGGGACTTCGATGATGTTGCCGTCGCTGTCGGCGATGGTGGCCAGGGACCGCATCCCGAGATCGACGCCGACCCGCTCCCTGGTCGGCATGGAACGGGGATGGTTCTCGACGATGCACCCGAAGGACACGAACAGCCGCCCCCACCTCTGGCTGAGGGTGGCGTTGAGGACCCGGGCCGAGCCCTTGCCGAGCAGGCGCTCCAGGCGGCGAGTGTTCTCCTTCGAGCGCAGGGTGCCGACCACGGGCAGGGTGACGGTGCGCCGGTCGGGCTCGACCCTGATCGCGCCAGTCGTGAAACGCACCCCGGCCTGATCCTTGTGCCGGCACCGGAACTTGGGGAACCCGACCCTGCCGCCCTTGCGCTTTCCCTGCCTGGAGTCGGACCAGTTCTTGAGCGCCACGCAGAGGTCGGCGATCCCGGTGGCATACGCCTCCTTGGAGTTCTCCGCCCACCAGGGTGCGATGGCCGCCTTTTCGGCGTTCCATCGCTTCCGCATGGCGTAGAGGTTCCACTTGACCGACTGGTGGGCGGGATCGGTCTTGTGGGCGTCCAGGTCGGCCTTGACTTGGCCGAGACCCCAGTTGAAGGCGTAGCGTCGGCCGCCGAACTGGGAACGGATCGACGAGGCGACTTCTTTGTCCTCGGGCCACTCGACCTCAAAGCTGAAGCCGCGGGCGACCCAGCCGTCGGGGATTGCGAACTTCCCCTTCGGAGCCCGCTTCTTCCTTGCCTCCGGTACAAACGCCAGTGTGGCCATGGGTCACATTGTAGCTCCGTCACGGCCTTTGCCAAGCGCGGCTCCCGCCTCCTCGCTGTCGGCGGTGATGGACCAGGGCGCCCAGCGAGCTGAGGATCTCGGTCACGTCCCGTCCCAGGTCGTCGACTGGGGTGGCGTCGACCGCCAGCAGTCGGCGTGGGGGCGCTCACAGAGTGGGGCGTGCCGCCACGGCCACACGGCCAACCGAGAGCCCGTCCCCAACGCCTTGTGATCCGGGCCCCCTACCGGTCGATGTCGACGCGCTGGATGGCCGAGGAGACGCGCGCGGAGACGACGACACTACCGGCGGTAGCGGCTAACCCGGGCGCGTCGGCCAAGACCAGGCCCACGGCCCGGCGCGCCGGCACGGGGAGCGTCCAGTCCCTGACCCACTGCTACGAGTCTCCCAGATATGCGGTCACCGGATCAATGCCTTGTAGACCCGCCGACACCTTCAAGTTCATCATCGCTTACTGAAGCGCATTTCTCTGGCAACAGTCGTCAACCCCTTAACGGGACCCCTGCTTTGCCCCTGGGGACAGCTTCGGGAGGACTGGGCCGGGCTTAGGCGGTCAGCCCGGACTCTCGACCTCGTCATCCGCCAGCAACCGGTCCACATAGTCGCGGGCATCGAAGTCGGCTAGGTCATCGACATGCTCGCCCAACCCGATCAGCTTGACGGGCAGGCCCAGCTCGCGCTCCACCTGGAACAGGTATCCTCCCCGGGCGCTGCCGTCGAGCTTGGTCACCACCAACCCGGTCGCCCCCACCACCTCGCCGAAGACCCGCGCCTGGGCGATGGCGTTCGCTCCCACGTAGGCGTCCAGCACCAGCAGGGCCTCGGCCGGCTGACCCGCCAGCTGGCCCTCCACCACCCTGCGAATCTTGCCCAGCTCCTGCATGAGGTTGTCCTTGGTGTGCAGCCGGCCGGCGGTGTCCACCAAGATCACGTCGCGGCCGCGGGCCCGGGCGGCGGCGATGGCATCGAAGACCACGGCCGCCGGATCCGCGCCAGGCTGGTGCGCCACCAGCTCGGCGCCGGTGGGGGCCACCATTTTTCGCAACTGGTCGATCGCCGCCGCCCGGAAGGTGTCCGAGGCCGCCACCAGGCAGGTCAGCCCTTGGCGCTGGAGTCTGGCGGCGAGCTTGGCGATGGTGGTCGTCTTCCCGGATCCATTGACCCCGGCTACCAGCCAGACGCACGGTGAGCCGGAGAGCGACAGCTCGCGGTTCCTGCCATCCAGCTGCTCCAGCATCTCCTGCCTCAACGCCGCCAGCAGCTGTTCGGGGCTGCGAAGCCGCTCCCGACCGGCCCGCTCGCGGAGACCGTGGACCAGATCCTCAGCCATGGGGACACCACAGTCGCTGGAAACGAGGAGCTCGAAGAGCTCCTCGTACAGCTCCTCCCCCGCGAGTTGGCCCCGGCCCAAGCGGGTGCGGAGGGTGTGACCCATGTGGCTGGAGACCCGGTCCAGACGGACGGGTATGCGGCGCCACCACCGACGCTTCGGCTGGCTCTGAGGATCAGCCTCCAACCACGGCCTCCACGAGTTCCCCGCCCGCCTCATCCCGCAGGGACCGGCCGTCCTCGGACAGACGCACCGAGAGCACCCGGCTGGAGCCGCGGCCGTCCTGGGTCACCCCGTAGAGATGCGAGGCTCGAGCCATCGTGGTCAGGCTGTGGGTGACGACCAGGAACTGGCTGTGCCTGGAGCGGTCGATGAGGATGCGAGCGAAGTTCGCCACGTTGACCTCGTCGAGCGCGGCGTCGACCTCGTCGAACACGTAGAACGGGCTCGGGGATACCGCCTGCAGGGCCAGGATCAGGGCCAGTGCGGTCAGCGCCCGCTCCCCCCCGGACAGCATCCCCATGGGGATGACCCGCTTGCCCTGGGGCTGGACCTCCATGTCCACGCCCCAGGACCCGCCCGCTCCTGAGTCGACCTTCAGCAGGGTGGCCCGGCCGGCGCCGAACAGCTCCCTCCAGGTGCGCTCGAACTCCGCCGTCACCGTCCGCATGGTGTCCTGCAGCCGGTCGTCCACCACCCGCCGCAGGCGCTCCAGGATCGCCTCGATGTCCCCCCTGGCCGCACTGGTGTCGGCGTGGGCGGACCGCAGTCCCTCGGTCCGGTCCAGCAGGTCCTGCAACTGGCTCGGGGCCAGCTCATTGATCGGCCCCAGCACCTGGAGGCGACGCTCCCACCGCGAGATCTCCTGGGCTGCTCGCGCCGGGTCTTCGCGGGGGCGCAAGCCCTCCTCATCCCCTTCCAGCCCGTCGCCGATCCGGCTCCTTGCCTGTTCCACCTTGCCCCGCTGCGCCAGCAGGTCGTGCTCCAGTCCCCTGGTCACAGTGGCGGCCTGAGCGAGCGCGGCCTCCAACTCGGCCCGCCGCCGCTCCAGCGCAGCCAGCTGCTGCAGCGGGTCATCCTGCGGCCCGCTCGGGGGAGCGGCAGCCTCCATCAGATGGGCGTCCCGGGCCAGGGCAAGGCGGGCTTGGGCTGCCTGCTGCGCCAAAGCCAGCGCCACGGCGGCACCGGTCTCGGCCACCTCGCACCGAGTGCGCGCCTGTCGTTCCCGGTCCAGCAGGCGGGCCCTGGCCTCAGCTTGCTGGCGGACCCGGTCGGCTCGCTCCCGTTGGCGCATCTCGATCTCCGCCACCGCCAGTCGGACTCGGTCGAGCGACGCCTTCACCTCTCGCTCGGAATCGTCCAAGGTGAGGACGGCATCCCTGGCCGCCTGGTGCGCCCGCTGCACCGCGAGACTCTGCTCCTGCAACTCCCCGTGCTGGTGCACCCGCTCCTCCAGATGGGCCTTCCCCTGTTCCAGCTGGGCGCGCTCCCGCTCCTCCTCGGCGCGGAGTCGGTCAGCCCGCTCACTCATCTCCGCGAACCGCTCCTCGAGCCTTAGCTCCAACTGGCGCTCACCGGCCGCCGTGGCGGCCGCCCGGGCCGCCGCCTCCCGGGCCTGGTCGACCCTGGTCCGCTGGCGACGGTGCTGCTCCCTTGCCCAGTCGAGCTGACGCTGGGCCTCCTCCAGCTGCGCTCTAACCCGGAGCAGGCCCTGCTGGGCCAGCTTGGACTGCTGGAAGGTCTGCAGCTCGCCCACGCCCGACGGGGCCGTGATCTCGAAGCCGCGCCCGATGACGGTTCCGTCGGGTAGCACCGCGCGGCCCAGAGGCACCGCCTCGAGCCAGCGACCGGCCGCCTCTCGATCATCGGCCAGGCAGGTCTGAGCGCACAGCCGGCTCACCAGCGCAAGCTCCTCACCGGAGCCCTCGAGGGCTCCGGCCAGGGGCCGGCAGCCGGGCAGCGGCTCTCCCGCCAGTTGGACATCGCCACAGGGCCAGCAGACGACCTCGGCGGCACCGCCCGCCAGTCCCAACCCCTTCTTCGCCTCCTCCTCCGAGCCCACCAGCGCCATCTGGAGCTCTCCGAGGGCAGCTTCCACCGCCCGGGTGTCGCTGTCGAGCCGTGGCCCCAGCACCGAGCCGAGGTGGCGGAGCGAGAGCTCACCTCGGGCGATCGCCTCCGCAATGGGGCGCCCCCGTCTGCGCTCCTCGATGAGAGCGTCGTGGGCGGCAGCCTGGGCGGCCGCCGCGCGCTCCTGGGAAATGATCCTGTTGAGGGCGCTCTCCGCCGCCCCCAGCACGTCAAGCGCGGCGGCCTCTCCCCGAACCGCCTGTTCCAGTTCCGTGGCCCGCTGATTGGCGGTGTCGGCGGCGACCGAGGCCCGCTCCTGCACCGATCCCAGCTCGGCCCGGCAGCTGGCGGCACTCTGCTCCAGCTCCCTGCCCGCCAGCTGGACCTGCTGCAGCCGCTCCCCCCGGGCACGGATCCCGGCTTCCAGCTCCACTTGCGCCCTTGAGTTCTCGGTGAGCTGGCGGCCCAGCTCCCGCTCCTCGCGATCGGACTCGTCAAGTTGCCGCCGCAGCTCCTGGCGGCTGGCGGACAGCGCCTGCAACCGGACCGAGAGCTCCGCGACTCTCGAGCGCTGCAGCTCCAGATCCTCGGCAGAGTCGCCCGGGTCCCCGATCGGCGAGGCGCCAAGAGCGGAGAGATCGGCGGCGACCTCCACCAGCTGAGTCTGGGCGTCCAGGGCCGTGGCCGCCGCCTGCTGGGCGCGCTCCCGCCACTTCTCGAGCGCCGAGTCGACCTGCTGCAGCCGGAGCGCCATCTGGCCCCGTAGGCGCTCCCCCTCCAGGCGCCCCGCCTCCAGCTCCTCCAGCCGGTCGCGCTCTCGCTGGTAGTGCTGGTCGTACTCGGCGAACGCCCGCGCCGCTGACTCTTGCCGGCGGCGAGCGCCATCCAACTGGCGCTCGCTCTTACGGGCCTCGCCCAGCGCGTCCAGCCAGGCGGCGCGTTCCAGACTGCCGCGCAGGTCCTCCAGTCGCTCTCTGAGGCCCTGCGCCTCCTGGGCCACCTCTGCCTGCTGACGGAGCTCCTCGAGCCGCGGCATCAACTCGGCCAGCCGGCCCACCGAACCCTCCAGCCAGCGATCCAGCTCCTGGATCCGGTCCCAGCTGTCCTCGATGAGGACCTGGGCACCGCGAACGCCAGCCGCCTCCTCGACCAGATGCCGGCGCTGGCCAGGGCTGGCCCGGATGATCGACTCGATGTCGTTTTGGGCGATGATCGCGTAGCCTGCCTGGGCCAGGCCGGTGGCATCCAGCAATCGGCCCACGTCCCGCAGCCTGATCCGCTGACCGTTGCGGCGGAACTCGGAGGCGCCATCCCGGTACACGCGCCGGCTGAGTGCCACCTCCACCTCGTCCACCGGCATCCGGCCATCCTCATTGTCGAAGACCACGGTCACCTCGGCCATCCCGAGCGCCGCCCGACGGTCGCCTCCGGAGAAGATCACCTGGTCCAACCGCTGCCCTCTCAGCTCCCTGGCGCTGGCACCCCCCAGGACCAGCCGGATGGCATCCACCAGGTTGGACTTGCCGCTGCCGTTGGGCCCCACGACCGCGGTGACGCCGTCCCCGAACTCCAGGGAGGCCGGGCTGGCAAAGCTCTTGAAGCCGCGGACCTCGAGCCGGCTGACCCTCATGGCTCGGGAGTCGCGGCTCTCCCGGAACGCCTGCGCCCTCCCCGGTGGCCACGATGGGTGCGCCGCTTGGCCGGCTCTGCCGGTGCGGCCGTCAGATCGCCCTGGTCGCTGGAGTCGGAAGGCTCCGGAACGGCCGCAACCGGGGTCGTGGGGCCGGCGGCGAGGTCCTGGGATCCGGTCCGATCGGTCTCCGCGATGGCCGCCGGGCCGCGCCGGCGGCGGCGGCGAGACCCCGGCCCGGGAGCGACCGTGGGCTCGGCCGCGGGTGACGGCGCGCCAATCGGTTCGCCAGGGTCCGCTGACCCCACCGGGGCCTGGTTGCCGGCGGCACTCCGGCGCCGCCGACGGCGGGGCGTCGGAACGTCGGTGGGCGCGGCCGCAGGAGGCG
>JAJYPP010000035.1 GCA_021795235.1 bacterium | reverse complement strand
CCTCGCGCGGCCCGCGCCGCCGTCCGGTCCCAGCCGCGACCGGTTCCGCGCCTTCGCCCCCTCGGCCCGGGCCAGCCGCTGACCCTGGTGGTCAGCGGCGGCGGCGGCGGCGCCGCCGACCCCGCGGAGGGTCGGGCGGCACCCCTGCGGCCCCACCTGCTTGACTCTCCAGCGGCCGCTGGCGATCTGCTTCGACTACGGGGGGACGCTGGTCAGGATCGGCTACCCCGAGGAGCTCCTGGAGCTGGCCGGCGAGGAGCTGCTGGCCAGCCTCGGGGTGGCGCTCCCGCCGGGACGGCTCGTATTGGGGTCCTTTGGGCAGACGGTCGACCAGATGGTCGACCGTCTGGTGGCGGAGGCCCACCGGAGGAATCCCCTGCGCGAGGTGGAGATAGTTGGCCTGTACCAGCTGGCGTTGCGCCAGCTCCTCGGCCGTGACCTGGGGCGGGACCAGGTGGAGGACGCCTGCCGGGTGCTGCAGGAGCCTTGGGGCGAGGCGATCACGGTCGATCCCGAAGCCCTGCCGGTGCTGTCCGGGCTGCGGGATCGAGGGCTCCGGCTGGGGATGCTCTCCAACGCACCGTATCCACCCCCGACCATGCGGCGGACGATGGCTCGTCAGGGGCTGTCCGCTAAGTTCGAATCAATAGTCCTGAGCAGTGAGATCGGGTGGCGCAAGCCCGCCCCCCAAGCGTTCGCGGCGCTGCTGTCGCGACTTGGGGTCAGCCCGGAGCGCGCCTGGTTCGTGGGCGATGAGATGGAGGCCGACCTGCTTGGAGCCACGGCAGTGGGTATGACGGCAGTGGCGGCACCCGGCTCCCCAGCCTTCGGCTCGCATGTGCCCGCCCTCAGATCCTGGGCCGAGCTGCTGGCGCTTGTCGACCAGAGCGAGGATCCTGCGGGACTCTGACCGGAGCGGCCGAACGTACACTCTGCTGGATGCGCACCACCGGGCTCTTCGGGGCCACCCTCCGCTCTGCGCCGGAAGGCGAGCTCATCTCTCACCAGCTGTTGCTGCGGGCCGGTTACCTGCAGCAGCTGGCGGCTGGCATCTTCAGCCTGCTGCCCCTGGGCACCCGGTCGATGGAGAAGATCCGCCGCATCCTCCGCGAGGAGATGGACGCCATCGGGGGGCAGGAGATCTCCATGCCCGTGGTGCATCCCGCCGAGCTCTGGCAGCGCAGCGGTCGCTGGCAGAAGATCGACCAGACCTTGGTCCGCTTCCAGGATCGCCGGGGCCGGGACATGGCCCTGGCCATGACCCACGAGGAGGTGGTGGCCGACCTGACCGCCGCTCAGGTCGGCTCCTACCGCGACCTGCCTCGCATCGTCTACCAGATCCAGACCAAGTTCCGGGACGAGCCTCGCTCCCGAGGCGGCCTGATCCGAACTCGGGAGTTCCTCATGAAGGACGCCTACTCGTTGGACCGCGATGCGAGCGGGCTTCAGGCAGCCTACCGGGAACACTTCAGGGCCTACTACCGCATTGCGGCCCGCGCCGGGATCCCGGTGGCGGCGGTGCTCTCCGATGTCGGCATGATGGGCGGCGGCATGGCCCATGAGTTCATGTATCTCTCCGACGTGGGTGAGGACACCCTGATCTTCTGCCCCGCCTGCGGCTATGCCGCCAACCAGGAGGTGGCGGAGGCGCGGCTGCCGGCCCCCGAAGCCGTCCCGGAACTGCCCTTGGAGGAGGTTGAGACGCCCGGCAGCGCCACGGTCGAAGAAGTCGCCCTCACGCTGGGGGTCGACCCGTCCCGGGTCGCCAAGACGGTCGCCTACTGGTCGGAGGTGGCCCGCGACCGGCCCGGCCGGCTGGTGTTGGCGCTGGTGCCCGGCGATGCGGAGGTCAACTTGGCCAAGCTCCGCAACGCCACGTCCGCGGTCGAGCTCCGGCCGGCGACCGCAGAGGAGATCGCCGCCCAGGGTGGGGTGGCGGGCTACATGTCCCCGATGGGGCTGCCAGACGTCCTGGTGATCGCCGACCCGGCGCTGGCCGGTCGGCGCAATCTGGTCGCCGGGGCCAACCGGCATGGTTGGCACGTGCGCAACTTCAACCTGGTGCGGGACGCTCCTCACGCCCAGATCGCCCGCCTGGCCTCCGCCCGGAAAGCGGAGCCCTGCTGCAACTGCGGCGCCGAACTCGAACTGCGCCGGGGAATCGAGTTCGGCAACATCTTCCAACTCGGCACCGATTACAGCCGGGCCATGGGCGCCACCTACACCGACGAGGCCGGCCGAGACCAGCTGGTGGTCATGGGCTCGTATGGGATCGGGCTCGGGCGCATGCTGGCCTGTGCCGCCGAGGAGCACCACGACGAGCGGGGCCTGTCCCTTCCGATCTCGATCGCGCCATACGCCGTGGCCCTCATCTCGGTTGGTGGCGACGAGGAGGTGGTGGGGTTGGCGGAGTCGGTCTACCGCGAGCTCTTAGCCCAGGGCGTGGAGGTCCTGTACGACGACCGGGACGTGAGTCCCGGGGTCAAGTTCGCCGACTCTGACCTGCGGGGGATGCCCCTGCGGGTAACAGTCTCGCCGCGTGCCCTGAGGGCGGGAGGAGCCGAGTTCAAGCGGCGCTCGGGCGAGCCGTTCATCGTCAGCCGAGATCGGGTCACGGCCGCCGTGCTGGAGGAGCTGCGGCTGCTGGAGGAGGAGCTGGAACGGTGGGTTGGGGGCCAGATGGCCCCCGTCGAGCAACTGGTCGCCACGACTCTGAGCGGGGCGCGATCGGGCGTGTAGGCAGAGCGTCAGTTGGCCACCCCACGCACGATCCTGCACGTCGATCTCGATGCCTTCTTCGCCTCCTGCGAGCTGAGGCGCCGCCCGGAGCTGCGCGGGCTGCCGCTGGTGGTCGGGGGTGGCCAGGAGTCGCATCCGGGGCAGAGAAGAAACCCGGGCCGAGGGGTGGTCGCCGCAGCCTCCTACCGGGCCCGCCCCAGTGGCATCCGCTCCGCGATGCCGCTGGCTGAGGCCCTGCGGCGCTGTCCGGAGCTGGTCGTGCTCCCGGTCGACATCGAGCTGTACGCCGCCGCGTCCAGGGAGGTCTTCCGGGTCTTTCACCAGTACACGCCCCTGGTCGAGCCGGGATCGCTGGACGAGGCCTACCTCGACGTCAGCGGATCAGGGCTGGTCCACGGTGAGGGAGCCACGATTGCGCGGGCAATTCAGGAGCGGCTGAAGGCGGAGCTGGAGCTGCCCGCCTCGGTAGGCGTGGCGACCTCCAAGACCGTCGCCAAGATCGCATCCGACCTCCGCAAGCCACTGGGCCTGGTGGTGGTCGAGCCGGGATCCGAGGAGCAATTCCTGGCCCCCCTGCCGGTCGAGCGGCTGCCCGGGGCGGGGCCGAAGACCACCGCCAAGCTGAGATTGCTGGGGGTTTCAAGCCTGGGGCAGTTGGCAGCCGCTCCCGCCCATCTCATCCTGGAGGTGGTCGGGCCGGGGGGCGGCACGCTCCAGGCCAGGGCCCGAGGGGAGGATCCGGCCCCGGTTCAGCCGCCGGGGTTGCCCAAGTCGATCAGCCGGGAGGAGACCTTCGCGCGCGATGTCGCTGACCGGGCCGAGCTGGACGACATGATCAGGCTCCTGAGCGCAGCGGTGGGGGGCCGCCTGAGAGCCGGTGGTCTCACCGCGGCGACCGTCTTCATCAAGCTGCGATTCGCCGACTTCGAGACTCTCAGCCGCCGCACCACCCTGGCCGCGCCGACGTGCGCCGATCTGGATATCGCCCGCTCTGCCGCGCTGCTGCTGCGGGCGGCCTGGCAACCGGGCCGGCGGGCGCGGCTCCTGGGTGTCGGTGTCGAGGGCCTGCAGCCGGTCGGCCCCCAGCTGGGGCTCTTCGATGAGGTCGACCGCCGCTCCGAGCGTGTGGACTCCGCCCTGGACGACCTGCGCCGGCGCTTCGGGGGGTCGGCCATCTCCCGGGGGACAGGCGCTCTGTCCGCGCCCCGAGACTGGAATCGGGATCACCTGGACGAGGTGAGCGGCAGCTGAGATCCAAGCCCTCCCCCGGGCAAGTATCATCGGGTGGCTTTGGAGCAGAGGACCGATGTGGTGGGTTGGGAGCTGGAGCTCAAAGGCCAGGTCGCGACGGTGCGCGAGGATGGCCTGGTGGAAACTGATGATCCTGAGCTGGAGCTGTACCTGCGGAAGCGTCTCCGCGAACCGGTGACGGTATATCGCCGGGGTACCGTGAGCCAGATTGAAGGCGACCCCGCCGGCCGCCTGACCTTGAGGCCGGGGGACGGTCGATACGTGGCAGCCTGCGTGCGCTCGATGGCGGCGGAGGCCCACGGGGTGCGGATCCTGCGCATCGTGTGGGACCGGTGAGGACCGAGTTCCGGTTCTGCCCCGCGTGCGGGGCGGGGCTGCAGCCGCGGCTGGTCGAGCAGCGCCAGCTGCCCGCCTGCCCGCAGTGCGAGTTTGTGGCCTGGCCGGACCCCAAGGTCGCGGTGGCCGCCATCGTCGAGGACGAGGCGGGCCTGGTACTGGCGATCCGGCGCGGGGCAGATCCCGGGCAGGGTCAGTGGGCGCTTCCCGGCGGATACCTGGACGCTGACGAGACGCCCGCCCAGGCCGCGGCCAGGGAGTGCCTGGAGGAGACCAACTGCCTGGTGGTGATGGACAGCCTGGCCTGCATCCACCACGTTCTGACCCGGGAGGGGGGGCTGCTCGTGCTTGCCTACAGCGGCCGGCTGGTGGGGGGCCCGGCCACTCCGACGGAGGAGGCGCCTGAATTGGCTTGGTTCGCGCCTCGAGACCTCCCCGAGCTGGGCTTTTCCTCGCACCGTCAGGCGGTTGACGCCTGGCTCCGCGGCGTTCCCCAGGTGATCTGAGCCGTGCTGCGGATGGTGCGCCGCTCGTGCACCATGAGCTGTGTCGGTTGCCTGCTGCCGCCCCTTGTGGTCCTGGCGGTGATCGCCTACGGTGTCCACCTCATGACCACGCCGCCACCCTATCCCCCCGTCAGCCGGGCTCCCGCATCCTCGGTTGAGCTCATCGCTCTCCGGGGGATCGAGCACGCGCTGGCGACCCAGGCTCCGGTGGCGCTGATCCAGCTCGACGACCAGCAGGCGACCACCCTCCTCAACGAGACCCTGGCGGGCTACGCCGGTCTCGGAGATCTCCAGGTCCACATCCTCCAGGGGGAGGTGGTGGTGACCGGCCAGACGGCGATCCTATCCCACACGCTGGTGATAAGCGGCCCCGTCACCCTCTCCTCGGGCGGGGGCGCCATGGTCGATCTCCACTTCCAGGGCCTTTGGATCGGCCAGCTGGGGCTGCCCCGGTTGGTGCCGCAACTGCTGTCTCGCGGGCTCCACCCGGCGTTCAACCTGGATCTGATCGCGCCCGGAAGAAGGTTGAGGTTCGCGTGCTCGTCAGCAGCTCCCGGCTCCCTGACTCTGGGGCTGCTCTACACCCCCCAGGCGGACACTCACGCGTCAGCCGCCTGCCTGCCCGCGGCATGACGGGGGCAAAGGGGTCGCCGCTCAGCCACCTCGACCAGAGCGGCCGGGTGCGGATGGTGGATGTTGGCGATCGCCCCGTGTCCGACCGCCAAGCCACCGCAACCGGCTTTGTGAACTTGAGCGGCCAGGCCCTGGCGGCCATCGCCGCGGGCTCGGTGGCCAAGGGGGACGTCCTGGAGGTCTGCCGACTGGCCGGGATCATGGGCGCCAAGCGAACCCCGGAGCTGATCCCCCTCTGCCATCCCATCGCGATTAGCCATGTAGCCGTCGAGGCGGAGCTGGACTCGGACAACCAGCGGGTGCTGCTCAGGGCGACGGTGCGCTGCCGGGACGCGACCGGCGTGGAGATGGAGGCCCTGACCGCGGTCGCGATCGCGGGACTCACCGTGATCGACATGATCAAGAGCGTCGACCCTTGGGCGGAGATCGGGGGAATCCGGATGGAGTCGAAGAGCGGGGGACGGTCCGGATCGGTGCGGCGCCCCTCCAGGGGACTCGCCGAGGAAGTCTGAGGTGGCTGCGTCTGAGCCCCGGGAGCGGGAGCTGCGGGAGCTGCTCTTCCTCCAGCAGCTCTCGGTGGCGGCCGCCTCCACCATGGGGCGGGATGAGCTGCTGAACCTGGTCATCCGCGAGACCAACGGGGCGATGGACGCTGATGTCTGTGCCCTTTACCTCTACGACCGGGATCGTGGCGGGCTGGTCCTGACCGCCACCAACGGGCTCAATCAGGATGCCGTGGGCAGGGTGGTCATGCCTTTGGGGGAGGGCGTCACCGGCGCGGTGGCGGCGGAACGCCAGCCCTTGGCGGTGGCCGAGGTCTCGCTCGATCCCCGGTTCAAGTGGATCGAGGGGGTTGACGAGGCACGCTTCACCTCCATGCTGTCGGTGCCCATCGAGGCCGGCCCGCGCATGGTGGGGGTGCTGAACGTCCAGGCGGTCGAGCGCCGCGACTTCCGCCAGGATGAGATGGCCTTCCTATCCGCCATCGCCGGGGCGATCGCCGGCGTCCTGGAGCGCGCCGAGCTGCAGCACCAGTTGGAGGGCCAGCTGGCCGAGATCCGGCTCTCGCAGACTGTCCACGAGCGCTTCACCAAGCTGGTGCTGGAGGGAGCCGGCCTGAAGAACATCCTGGAGGCCATCTCCAATCTCGCCAGCGGCGCCGTCGGCCTCTACGATCCCCTGGGGTTCCGCCTGGAGCAGGGGGCGGGAGCCGGGCTCCATTTCCGGAGGTTTTCGATTCCCCCGGCGCTGGCCGAGTCCGCCGATCCGGTCGAGCAGACGGTGGGGCGGGGGCGCACCGTGCTCACGCTGGCACCGGTTCGCGCGGGCTCTGAGTTGATCGCGGTCCTGGCGCTGGAGGGCAGTTTGCAGGGGGCCCCGGCGGGGCGCCGGCGGGCCCTGGAGCACGGCGCCACGGTGGTGGCCCTCGAGCTGCTCAAGGAGCGCGCGGCGGCCGAGGTGGAGCGTCGCCTGCGCGGCGACCTCTGGGAGGGGCTGCTCGCCATCTCCCAGGACCCTGCTGACATCACCCGATTGGCGATCGGGGCCGAGCGGCTCGGATTCCGCATTCCCGACCGCGGTTGGGTGGTGATCCTGGAGCCCGATGATCAGGAGGCCTCTCAGGTGCTCCAGTCTCCCCCGATTCAGGAGCGAGTGCAGCGGGACGTGGAGCGGCTCTGCCACACGCGGGTGCCGGGTGCGATGGTGGTCGGAAGGTCAAACTCCTTGGTGGTGGTGCTGCCTGATGATCGCTTGGGAGCCAACGCCCCTCAGGCCGAGCTCGCATTGGGCGACGTGGAGGACGTGGCGCGCAGCCTGTTGCAGGTGGTGCACGGCCTCGACCGCCGGCTCAGCGTGTCCGCTGGGGTCGGAGGGCGGGCCTCCTCCACGCTCGAACTGGCACGCGCCTATGAGGAGGCCCGCCAGGCGCTCCGGCTGGTGCATCGTGGGGGCGGGCGGAGGGTCATGACATCCTACCGGTCGCTGGGCGCTCTACGGCTGCTGCTGGAGGTCCGCGATCCCAAGGTGCTCCAGCGCTTTGTGGAGGAGAGCCTGGGGGCGGTGCTGGCCTATGAGGAGCGCCACCGCACTCCCCTCACCGCGACCCTGGAGGCGCTCTCCAATCAGGGTTGGAACCAACGCGCGGCGGCGCGGGCGCTGGGGATCCACATCAACTCCCTCGCCTACAGAGTCCAGCGGGCGGAGGGCCTCCTGGGGGTGTCCCTCGACGACCCTGAGGCCCGGGTGGTGCTGGGGGTGGCACTGCGGGCCAGGGGCCTGATGGCGGGCTGAATGCGGTCACCGCTGGCTACGTGCCGGTCTCGTGCCGGAGCAGGTGAAGGTTGCGAAGGGCCAAGAGCATGGAATGAGCCGTCACATCTCTGACGATCTGGCTGTCAAGCCGTCGCAGCAGGCTGTCCTGAACGCCAGCGTCCATCTGCCGCCATTTCTGCGCTAAGACCTCACGCGGCGCGGGATGCTGGGGCTGGCCCAGATGGTGATCAGCCACTGCCGACAGTGCCTGGCCCGACGTCAGCCTCACCTGGACTCGCGCAGCCAAGTCCTCTGGGGCAGAGCCCAGGCGCTTCTTGATGGTGGTTGCGCGGAGCAGCCTCATGCGGATCCCTGACACGTAGTCGGCGTTGGTCGTCGGTGCTGGGCTGCCGCCCAGAAGGCCGTTCGTCACCGCGTACTTGATGCTCCACCACGCCTCGATGCGACTCTGCGGCACACCCTCAAGAGTGGCCTGCGCGAGCCGCTCGGGAACCTCAATCTCTATCTTGGCGATCTTCTCCAGTTCGATGACACCAAGCCTTAGACAAGCCTCAACCGCCGTCTGCGCATACCCGCAAGTGGGATGGCAGCGGAACGATACCTCTGCGAGGGCAGGTCCTCCCACCCATGGCGCCCTGAGAGCGGAGAGATCCACAGAGTCCGTCATGGCGGTCAGAACCCCGTTACCGGCCTCAAGTGCAGATCTGGTCGCACCCGGAATCAGCAATGCGGCCCTGGCGGCTGCGATGCCCGCGAGAGCCGCATGGCCGCGGTGAAAAACCCCTGTGGAACTGTGCTCGAGGAGGAAGGTGGAAGAGCCTCCGGCGATTGAAATGGCATGCCCGGCGGCGTCGGACAGGAAGTCGGGATCGGGATCAATGAGGTACGCTGCGGTGAGGGCCGAGGCCACGGTCCCGCAAGTAGCGGTCGCGTGCCAGAGTCGGCGGTGAGTTGGCCCCAGCGCTCGGGCCAAACTGATATCTGCCTGGTAGCCCAGTGCTGCTGCGCTCAGCAGATCGGGCCAGTCGGATCGGAGTTCGGCTCCTACGGCCAACGCGGTCGCCCAGACGATGCCTCCAGGATGGACAACCGTGGGCCAGTGGATGTCGTCGCGATCATGCCGGTTGGCGGCCATCGCCAGCTCAGCCGCGAGCCCCGCCGTGTCCCACCGTGGACGGGTGCGCCAACCCCTAGGTTGTCCCGTTTGCCAGGGCCTGGTGGGCACCATCTCGGGCCACTCCGCTCCTCCATCTGAACCGCCCAGCACGCAGGCTGAGAAATCGAGCAGAGCCAATTCCGCGGATCGGGAGAGGCCTGTGACATCGCTAGCCTCATAGCCGGACAGCAACGCATTGACCCATTCAGCCGTCAATCCAGGCACGGCGTCTCCCTCCCGACCCAAGCTCCGAAGCCGCTCCGTGCGTCGGTACCGCCTACCCTCAGGGGACTGGGACCGAGCATCTTGGCGAGGACCTCATCTGGACCGTGTGGGACCCATGGTTGTCCTCTAGGTCCAAGTCTCCGGTTGCTCCAGCTGAGACCTTAACGTTTGCATGAAGCGGGCGGCGTCCGCGCCATAGATAACCCGGTGATCACAGGACAGGTTCAACCGCATGGTCGGGCTCGCGACCGCGGCGCCGTGCTTGATCACTGCCCGCTCCTTGACCGCCCCGACGGCCAGAATCGCTGCCTCCGGCACGTTGATGATCGCTGTGAAGTCATCCACTTCAAACATTCCCAGATTTGAGATGGTCAGGCTTGCGCCTTGCAGGTCTCGTTCTCGCAGGGTTCCAGCTTGGGCGTTGTGAACCATCCGCGCCGTCTCCGCCACGATTTCCGGCAGCGTCATACCGTCCGCGTCGTGGAGCACCGGAGCCACCAATCCATCCTCCAGCGCGACAGCTAGCCCAATATTGATACTTGGGTTGTTGTGCAAACCACTCGTCTGCCAGGACCGGTTCATGCGCGGATGCACTGCGACGGCGCTCGCACATGCCTTGATCAGCAGGTGTGTAACGGTGAGGGTGACCAGACTGGAGGGTGCCTTGCGGAGGTGGGCCAAAGCCTGTAGAGCCGCTGCCATGTCGACCTCGACACCGACGTAGAAGTGAGGGACGGTCGCTTTGGCTGTTACCATGCGCTTCGCAATCGCCTGTTCCATCTTCGATGGCGGCACCACGGAGATAGTGGCGTGAGGCGCAGCGGCCGCACTCTCGACATCCTCCCTGACCACTAGGCCTCCCGGACCCGACCCCGTGACTGACTCAAGGTCCACCCCCATTTCGCCTGCCAACTTCTTGGCCAGCGGGGAGACTCTTCGCCGCTGATCCGCGGGTCCCGCACTTGCCGTTGGTTGGGAACTGGGCGCCGCAGTCTCGGTGGGGGTGGCTGGCACCGGTTGCGGAGAGGCTCCCTGCGGAGGCGCTTGCGTTTCCAATGGGAGTTCTCCATCGGCGAGCAGCTGCCCGATGACCGCCCCGATGGCATGGGCGCTACCTTTGGGGGCCATGATGTGCAGCCGACCGTCCCTTTCGGCCCCAATTTCAAAGCTGGCCTTGTCACTTGAGATTTCCGCGAGCAGATCGCCGCGTCTCACCTGGCTGCCGTCCGGCTTCAGCCAGTCGAGGATTGTGCCCTCCTCCATCGTGTCGGACAGCTTCGGCATACGAATCTCAGGCAATGGTCGACTCCCAAACACGGCTCAATGGAGCCAAGCTATCGAACCGCCTCCGATGCCGGAAGTCCACGGAGAGCGGCAAGCACCGCTTCGCCAAGCTCCGTCGTGGAGGCCGAACCGCCCAAGTCCCCGGTCAGAGACGCGCCTTGCGCCGTTACCTCCGCCACCGCTTCCTCCACGCGCGCTGCCAAACGGCTCGCCCCGAGGTGTTCCAGCATGAGCGCCGCCGTCATGATGGCTCCAATCGGGTTGGCCCGGTTCTTGCCAGCGATGTCGGGGGCCGATCCGTGCACGGGCTCGAACAGCGACGGCTGATCTCCGGCGAGGTTGAGGTTGGCGCTCGCAGCCACCCCCATCCCTCCCTGAATAGCTGCTCCCAGATCGGTGAGGATATCGCCAAACAAGTTTGAACCGATGGCAACATCTATGGTCTCGGGGTGGGTCACCATGCGCGCCGCCATGGCATCCACCAGGACTCGCTCCACTTCCACGTCTGGGTAGCTGGCTCCCATGCCTTCGACGACCTGATCCCAGAACACGTAGGCGTGGCGGCTGGCGTTCGACTTGGTCACGTTGATCAGGTGCCGACGTCGCCGCCTCGCCAGATCGAATGCGTACCGGGCGGCCTTCTCGATCGCTCGACGGGTAAAGACCGATGTCTCGACGGCCACCTCGTCCTCGCTATCTGGATGCACCCGTCCTCCCGCCCCCGAGTACTCCCCCTCCGTGTTCTCCCGGACGAACGCCATATCCACGGAACTCCGGTCGTGGGTTAGGAGCGGTGATTGGACTCCCGGCAGCAACTTGACCGGGCGGAGATTCACCGACAGGTTGAGCTGTTGCCGAATGGGCAGGAGGAGGCCCCAGAGGCTTATGTGATCGGGCACCGATGGCCAGCCCACAGCGCCCAGGTAGATCGCGTCGAAGCCCCGGAGCACCTCGATCGCGTCGTGTGGCATCATCTGGCCCGTGCGCTCGTACAGCGCGCAGGACCACGGGAATTCCTCAAATTCGAGCCCGGCTCCAACCGCCTCCAGCACCCGCATCCCGACCGGTACGACCTCTCTACCGACCCCGTCCCCTGGGATCACGGCAATCCGTTTAGTCAAGCGACTTCTCCCGTAGGCGCCTTGCCAGGATCGAGCCATCCGGCGCCACCCCCGGTGGGGCCAGCCCCTGAACGGACGGCGGTAGACAAAGAGGCGAATGGCGCATCACTCCGCTTCCTCCCCGAGCAGCCCCGCTCCTCAGGCTGGTAACGTTTGCAGCTAATATTCTACCAGCCCTTGGTCCTGCCGGAGCGTGCCGGGGACGGGCTTGCATGGCCGGCCGACGCCGCGCACGATCTCAGCGCGGCGGTGCCACCGGCTGGTAGATTGCTGGAACCGACGATGGGAAACGTTACCAGCGGCCCGCCGCAAGGCGGCTGCAAGATACCCGGAGGATAGTGGCATGAGCGGCTGGGATACCTCGGATCGTGGCGCCACCATCAAGGCAGTGGAGGTGATCCCGGTGCGCGTCCCCTTGGGCCACGTCTTCAAGGGCAGCAATTACTCCATGAGCAATCGCTGCACGCTCATAACCCGGGTGCATACGGAAGATGGTCGGGTGGGAGAGGCCTACAACGGGGATGCCGACGAGGAGCAACTGGTGATCCTGCGAATTATCGAGCGGGAACTTGCCCCGCG
Organism: bacterium; assembly: GCA_021795235.1. Lineage (GTDB taxonomy): Bacteria > Chloroflexota > Dormibacteria > Aeolococcales > Bog-877 > AG-12. Next base: position 22,412 of record JAJYPP010000035.1, on the reverse strand, counting down.
CCTGCTGGGTCTCGACGGCCGCAACCTGGAGAGCTGTTGGCAGGCGATGCTGCCATGCACCCTTGATATTCTCCGTGACCGGACAGTTGGGCTCCAGGCCATGGCCTGCATTGACAGCGCCCTGTGGGACCTTCTCGGCAAGACACTGCAGGCTCCGCTATCTTCGATCTGGGGCGGGTATCGGGCGGAGTTGCCGTTCATCGCTATAGCTGGCTACTACACCGACCGGCCCAATGGGATCGAGGAGGAGGCACAGCGCTACCTCGAACTGGGCTTGGCCGGGGTCAAGTTCAAGGTCGGAGGGCGCTCGCCGGAGGAGGATGCGGAGCGGGTCAAGCGTCTCCGCCGCGAGGTGGGTCCTGGCTTTCTTATATCAGCCGACGCCAATCAGGGCTACGACCTGCGCCAGGCGCTCCAGTTCGCCCGCCTCACGGCAGATTGCGACCTCCTCTGGTTTGAGGAGCCATGCTCGTGGCAGCAGGACCGTACCTGGATGCGCGATCTGCGACTCATGACGGGGGTGCCCGTTACCGCTGGACAGAGCGAGACTGACCCTCTCGGAGTGCGGGCGCTCATAACCACGGGAGCCATCGATTTCTGCAACTTCGATGCCTCATGGGGAGGCGGTCCCAGCCAGTGGCGGCGGGTGGCGGGCATGGCCGCACTTTGCGGGGTCAGGATGGCTCACCATGAAGAACCGCAGATCTCTGGCCAACTTCTGGCGGCGATCAGCCACGGCACCGTGGTCGAGGGCTTTCTGCCCGAGCGTGACCCTATCTTCTGGGGCATGATCGAGAACAGGGCCCCATTTCAAGGCGGCCGGTACCAGGTTCCTCGAGGGCCCGGGTGGGGCATTAGTCTGGACCAGAAGTTCGTGGAACGATATCGGGCGGACCGCTAGCGGCAGCAGCACCACCCGGCACCACATTGACGAACCGGGAATGGCGCCAGGCTGAACGCCCGCGGATCAGCCCGTCGCACTTGGAGGCGGGACAAGCGAGGGACGCCGAATGAAGACCGTGGGAATCACTATCACCCGAGGCGCGGCGTCGTACATGAGCATTTCGAGGAGGAGTTCGGCGGCGGCGCTGCCCACCTGCAGCGGATCCGCCGCCACCACGGCAAGCGGCGGCTCCACCAGCTCCAACCAGGAGGTCTGGTCGCAGGCGACCAGGGCCACATCGTGACCAACTCGCACACCTCTCGCCCTGAGGGTGAGGACCACTCCCGTGAGGAGTTGTGCTCCACCCGCGATCAGGGCCGTTGGCGCGGGCTCCATGTCCAGCAGCTCCCGGGTCAGTGTCGCGGCGCTGTCCTCTTCATAACTCCCATACCGGACAAGATGCGGATCGAACGGCAGCCCGGCGATCCGATGAGCCGCCAAGTAGCCCGCAACTCGGTCTCGGGTGGGGCGCAAGCTCTCCAACCCCAAGACCAGCCCGATTCGGCGGTGGCCCAATTCGATGAGAGCAGTGACTGCCTCCTGAACACCGGAGGCGTGGTCGCAAACTACGGCGGCGGCACCCAGGCCAGGAATCTCGCGGTCCAGCAGTACGATGGGACATCTTGCCGAACCAAGGGCCCGGAGGGTGGCTCGGTGGGCCTCCGAAGCGACGGATACCATGAGTCCGTCCACGCGCCGCCGACTCAGGAGGTGGATGTGAACAGGGTCGAGGTCTGGGTCGCTCTCCGAATTCGTGAGGAGGATGGCATAACCATCCTGGCGGAGCCTGTCCTCAGCTCCCTTGAGGATGTCGGCGAAAAAAGGGTTGGAGATGTCTCGCACCACGAACCCTACCAACTTCGTGTGGCCGCGGCGCAGGCTTTGGGCCAGGAGATCCGGCTCGTACCCGAGCATGTCGGCGGCGGCCATAACCCGGCGCCGCATCTCCGGGCTGACGTCGGGCCGCTTATTGATAACCCGCGAGACCGAGGAGATGGCAACGCCCGCCTTCTCCGCCACCGCACGCATGTCGATAGGACTCTTGAGATCCCGAGATCGCGGCGAATTCAATCTAGCCTCCCCAGAGGCCAAGAGTTTACCAAGTCCCGGGCGGCTCTCCTAGGAGATGTGCCGCTTGCGCCCTTCGGGCAGCGCGGCGCCGCCGACGTCAGGGTGGACCCCGGCCGTACTGCGGGGCCAAGGCTGCAGCTCTGGAGCGAATTGGGCCATGGCCTCCGTGCCTCATGCCGGGCTATGCACGCCTCGGGATGGTCATGCCCCTCTTGCATCTTCCACCAAGGAGACACATCGTGAGAATCGCCGAAATCAGTACGTTCCCCGTGAGGTACCGTGAGCCCAATGACAACAACTCCCAACGGCACCTCGTCTTCTGCAGGGCCACTGCGGACGATGGGACTGTCGGTTGGGGTGAGGCTATTACCCAGTTCCCCGAGCCGACCAAGGCGGCGGCGGTGCTCATTGACGGTCTGGCTGGGCGGTTGATCGGTCGCGACCCGATGGAGAACGTTGACATCTGGCGCGACCTGCGGCGGACCACCTGGTGGTATGGCTACAGAGGAGGCATTACGGCCTTCGCAATCGCTGCGATTGATGTCGCTCTCTGGGACCTCAAAGGACACCTTCTGGGCGAGCCGCTGGTCAAGATGCTGGGCGGCGGCACTCGTCAACAACTCCCGGTAATAGCCTCGACTCATGCGTTCAACGCTTCACTGCAGGAGGAGGCAGAACGCCACGGGCGATACGTCCAGGACCTCGGGTATCGCGGGGTCAAGATCGGAATGGGAAAGGCTGGCGACACCCACTTGGGCTACGAGATTGAGCGCGACACCACCTTTGTCCGCCTCCTCCGAGATGCCGTGGGACCGGGGGCCATGATCATGATGGACCGGGCGCAAACCCTGCCGTGGACCGTGTCCGACGCGATCCGTCGGGCCCAAGCCTTCGACGAGTATGCGCTCACATGGATTGAGGAGCCGTTGGAGCCAGACGAGATATCCGGATTCCTGAGGCTGAAGCAACAGGTCCGATGCCTGGTGGCCGGTGGCGAACGGGAGTGGACCTGGGAAGGGTTCAAGGCCTTCATCGAGACGGGTGCCGTGGACGTGGTCGGTTGCGATGTTGGCCGGGCCGAGGGCATCACCGGTGTCCTCAAGGTCATGGAACTGGTTGACGCCAATCATCTGTGGTTCAACTCGCACGCGTGGTCCAGCGCAGTGAATACGGCCGCCTCCTTGGCCCTCTCTGCCGTCTCGAACCGCTGCCTGGTGCAAGAGCTCAAGCCCGACCGGAACCCGATGCAGCACGAGTTAGTTGACCGGCCGTTCGAACCGCACGACGGTCTGATCGACGTCCCCACTCGGCCCGGCCTCGGTGTGGACGTCAACGAGGAGGTCCTGCAGCGCTATGCTTTCTGAGCCTGACCTTGCGCACATGAGCTACTGAACCCGTGGTCGAGGGATCAACTCCGGGCCGTCCCCGCCGCGTTGGCAGGAGGCCTGAATGGGTCCCCCTTTAGAGCAGCTCGAACCAAGTCGCGCAGCAGGATGGTCTCGGAGAGGTTCTCGCTGAGATTGCAGTTCAGCCAGTCCTGCCAAACGTACTCGAAGCTAAGCCAGCCGTCGTAGCCGCGTTCCTTGAGCTGCGTCACCAGGCGGTAGTGGTCGATTTCGCTCTCCCCGTAATTGGCCTGCAACTTCCCCTTCGCGGCGCCGCGTAGCTGGACGTGACGCGCATGTACCTGGAGCGGAGCGACCTCCGCCTCAGAGTACCCCAGATATATGAAGTGGGTGTAGTCAAGAGTCAGCTTCAACCCAGGGGTCTTCGCCACCAGCTCGCCCAGGCGGTCTGGACTGTCGACGTTAGAGCCGACATGACCCTCGACCGAGAGGCCAAGCCCGACCTCGCCACACTGCTCCACCCGCTGCCGCAATTTGGTCGCGGAGTGGGCAATCGAATCAGACGCGGTCTCTCCTGGGAAGATGAGACCTGGGAGCATTGTCATGCCCGGTGCTCCGATGCCGCGGGCAAAGGCGAGCGCTACGGCGAATAGATCGTCGCTCTCCGCCTGTTCTCCGGGATCGGGGTGGTTGGCTGCCATCCTGGCGAAATCGGTCCATGGCTGATAGAAGAGATCAGCTACTTCAAGGCCCGCCGCGTTGACCCTCTCCGCGGTCACGCCTGCCCAGAAGTCCACCTGGCCGCGAACCTGCTCAGGTCTAATGTGCGACCGATTGCCGAAGAAGCCAATATCGACACCCCCGAGGTCAAGCGCCTTGATCAGGGCTACTACTTGGGGGTGCCCGAGCAGTGGCCAAGTGTAGTCCGCGCATGCCAACTTCATCCCTAAACCTCCCACCGCAAGTCCACCTTGGTCAGGACATGTTCACTTTCGGTCAATCCATATGGAAGAGTTCGTCCAAGCGTGGCGCCCACTCGGTACGCGGGTCGATCTCGGACTCCATGATGTCCCGCATATAGCGCTGCCAGCGCATATTGACAGGGTCTGCGTTGATGCGTTTGACCAATGCCGCGAAGTCCGGGTCCGCCTCGAGATATGCGAAGAGCCGAAGCTCATCCTGGTCCAGAAAGATTGAGTAGTTGCGAGCACCTGCAGCCTCTAAGGCCGCGACCATGTCCGGCCATATGGCGGCGTGCCGCTGCCGATACTCCTCCAGCGCCCCGGGCTTGATCCTAAGAACGAATGCGACTCGCTCCACCTCAAAGCTCCTCCGTGATCGCGGCAATTGTGTCGCTGCGAGTGGGCCGGACGCCGACTCACCCGGTCAGGGCGCGCACGGCCATCCCCTGCCGCTGAGACTCGTATGCGGCGTCTAGCAGACTGACGACGCGGGCTCCGAGCTCTCCCGGAGCGCAGTTTTGACCTCTGCCCAAGATCAGGTCCACCAGGCTGCGGGAGGTGGCCCCGGCAGGGTATCGGGCGGCCGCGTCAAGGTCCGGGATCTCCTCAACGCGTCCATCCGCGTGCTTGACCGCCACCTGACCTCGAATAGGGCGCAGGATCATCGACCCTTCATCGCCATAAATTCGGATCTCGTGCTCCTCGCCGTGGTTGGGGGCGATGTTTCCGGTGGAGGCGATGCTGCCGAGGGCTCCCCCCTGAAACTCGACAGTCATCGCGTCGACTACATCCACCTGGCAGTCTAGGCGGTTCATGCGGGCGTAGACCGTTTGGGGGCTAAGGCCGGTAACCCAGAGTAGGAGGCCCGCCAGGTGGGTAATCTGGAGGTGCCCTTGGCCCCCACCGGCCAGCGCCGGGTCCGAGTACGTGGCAGGTCCGGGCCCCGTCACCGGAAAGTTGAAGACTGATCGGTAGGCATCTGGGTTGCCGCGCAGGTACTCGATGACCATGGACGCGAAAAGGCCGTGTATGAGTTGAATCTGTCCAATGCCACCGCCGCCAAGGAACCTTCGTGCCCACGCTGCCTGGGCAGTGTAGTTCCAGGGATAGCCCACCACCAAGTTCAGGTTCGCCTCCGCCGCTATCCGCACCAGGTCCCACGCCTCTTGCGCGTGAAGGGTCATCGGCTTTTCGACCATGAGATGCACGCCCGACTCGAGCACGCGCTTAGCCAAGGCATAGTGAAGTGCGTGGGGCACCGCCAGAATGACGCCCTGAACGTCAGTCTCGCGCAGGGCCGCATCCAGGTCGCGGTAGAGACTCTTGATTCCGAAGTGGCGGCTTACCGCCTCCAGCTTCTCGGAGTCAGGGTCGACGACGGCGACCAGATCTGCTGGCTCATAGGCTAGCAAACTAGGGATGTGATGCTGGGTCGACCACCAACCGGCGCCGACGACTGCTACACGGCACTTGTCAGCCATACGACCTCCCAATAGAGCCAGGGCCCTTTCTCGGCTTGGCGAAGGCTGAGCCAAGAGCCACCTAGAGAAACCGCGTTGAAGCCAGACCTAGATATCAATAGGGGGTTGGGGTCGGACGACCCCAACCCCCTATCCATGTGGGCGGTAGTTACCTGGTCCCGGCGGTCAGAACGTGAAGGCGCTGAGATTGGACTTACTGAACACCTCGGCTGGGCCGGCCGTCACAACTCCACCACGGGCTACCGTGAACTTGCCGAGACCGTTGGGACAAGTGTAGCTCTGTCCGGCGCTGCCCGAGATCTCCTTGGTGAGGAGCGCATGCATGGTGCATGCCGCAACTTGCCCCTCGCGACTGAAGCTCCAAAGAGCGAACTCCTTGACGCACCCATCGGTGATGTACGACTTCATCTGGGCGGGGTCTCCAAGCCCCGTCACGACATACTTCTTACACAGCCCCTGCTGCTGAACCACTTGCGCGGCAGCTGCTACGGCGATGGTGGTGGGAGCAATGATGCCCTTGATGCTTGGGTACTCCTTGAGAATGTTCTGGGCGTATTGAACCGCCGCCGGAGCCCCGTCGTTCGGCGGATTGACTATGGCGAGGAGGTGCATGTTCTTGTACTTGGGATTCGTCTTCAGGTCTTGGACCAGCAACTTGTTCCAGAGAACTTGGTTGGAGTCGGTGGCCTGGGCGGATAGGATTACGAAATTCCCGGAGTAGCCAATCTGCGACCCGAGCATCTGGAGCTGAGTGAGAGCGATGTCGGCGGCGCTAGTCCCTTGAACGTACACGGACCGACCAGCCGGTAGGACGTCCGAGTCGAACGAGACCACTGTGATCCCCTTCTTGCGCGCTTGCACCAAGGCCGGAGTGTCCGCAGAGGGATCGGACGACGAGATGAAGATGCCCTTATAGCCCTGCGAGATGGCATTGTCAATGAATTGCACCTGAGCCGTGGCCGAGGCGCTTGCTGACGGGCCACCATAGTTGATGACGTAGTGCCAGTTCTTTCCCATCTGCTGAGCTCCCACGTGGGCGTCGGTGAACACCGCCGCGCCAGTGAACTTGGGAATCATGAATAGTTTCACGGTGGAACTCGGCGCTGGCGTGGCGGCCCCGCATGCTGCCACCAGCAGGGCTAGCGGTAGCATGGCCAGCAACTTCGTTCGGGGCCTAAGAACCCCTAGCAGTGATCGTCCGTGCATGCCGTACCCTCCATTAGTCAGCGGCGTTCCAGCCCGGTTGACGGTCGGCCATTCCCGAGGGCTCCGTCCCCGAGTGTGTCCAAGCTTGCTTGGGAACCGGCGAGTCGGCCCCCGCCTTCTGCTGTGCGAGATTGCCCGGCGCCAGTGCCAGGCGTTCGAGTCCCAGGCGTGATCCTCCGAGCGCTGCAATCGTTTCTAGCATCCGGGACTATAGCACAGGATGTCCGGCGAGGAGGTCGAGCCCAAGCCCCGCGTGGGTCACGCGGGGCCGCCGGGCGGCTTGGGCGGTATCGCGGTGGGCCCGCGAGGCCCTGACATGAACACGGGGGGCTCCGTCGCCGAGGATGACGATGGCACCGTGCCAAGAGGGTTGTGTTGGCTAGGGCGGATCCTCTAGGCTGCAACGTGGGTCGGCGGAAGTTAGGCACTGCCGCCGGAAACGAATCCAGGGGGTCAGATGGTGATGAGTAGGCCCGCGGGCGTCGAAGGGGGCACCCCCGTGCTGGCGGTCAGCGGTCTGGTCCGCAGCTTTGAGGGGGTACGAGCCGTCCGCGGCGTGAGCTTCGAGTTGTGGGCCGGGGAGATCGTTGGATTGGTAGGTGAGAACGGCGCGGGCAAGTCCACTCTGGTGAAGGTGCTGACTGGCGTCAACCAGCCCGATCGTGGGGATATCCAGATCCATGGGACCCGTGTCCGGCTCACGAATCCGCGGCTGGCCAGGCAGCTCGGGATCGCCGCGATGTATCAGGAGCCGCTCATCTTCCCTGACTTGAACGTGGCGGAGAACATCATGGTGGGTAGGCAGAGGGCGCGGCACGGGCTGATCGATTGGCGCCAGACCAGGCGGGATGCTCAGAGTCAAATCGATCGACTGGGCCTCCATCTGGACCTCGATCGGAGCGGGAGGGAGCTATCGGTCGCCCAGAGGCAGTTGGTCGAGATCGTGAAGGCACTGTCGCAGGGTGCCAAGGTCCTCATTTTGGATGAGCCAACCGCGGTCCTCTCGTCTCGGGAGACCGAGTCGCTGCTACGGATCGTCCGCAATCTCCGGGACGACGGGGTCGGGATCGTATACATCAGTCACCGACTTGACGAAGTGATGGGGCTCACGGACCGGATTCTGGTGCTCAGGGATGGGCAGAAGGTGGTTGAGCTGAGGACAGCGGAGACTTCTCTTGCGGAGTTGATCCCCTACATGGTTGGGCGTGAACTGTCGGCGCTGATTCCCGACCGTACCGGGTCACCCGGGGAAGAAGTGGTCCTCAAGGTGGACCATCTGACCCACCGGGGCAACTTCGAGGACATCTCCTTTGAACTCCACCGGGGCGAGGTGCTCGGGGTCTTCGGGCTGGTCGGCGCCGGGCGTACGGAGCTTGCCCAGAGCCTCTTTGGCATCGACCCAGTAGACGGAGGCGAGATAACCCTGATGGGGAAGCGGTTCCATCCCAAATCCCCCCGCAAGGCGACGCGGGCCGGGATTGCCTATGTGCCGGAGAACCGGCTTCTCAACGGGCTGATTGCCTCGTTCCCGATCCGACTTAACCTCGTGATGAGCATCTGGGACCTGCTGGCCAAGTTCGGGGTGGTCCGCACGAACCTGATCAACCGCCGATCTGCCGAGCTTGCGGAACGAGTCAAGCTGCAGAAGGGAAGCCCGAACCGGCTCGGTAGTGCTCTGTCCGGCGGGAATCAGCAGAAGGTCGTGCTGGGGAAGTGGCTGGCGACGGGGCCCACGGTCCTCATCCTCGACGAGCCCACCCACGGTATAGACGTGGGCGCCAAGACAGATGTCCTCCGCAGTGTGGACGAGCTCGCGGCCAGTGGGGTCGGGGTCCTTTTGATCTCGTCCGAGATCGAGGAGGTAAAGGGGATGGCAGACAGGGTTCTGGTCCTGCACCAGGGCTCGGTCGGAGGCACTTTCAAAACGCCCGTGAGTAGCGAGGCACTCTTGCAGGCCGCCTACGGCCTGCATTCCGCCTCCGGCGTTGCCTCATGATCGTGCCGGCATCGACGTCCTCGATGCCGGAGCCAGGGCCGTCGCGCCTGCGGCGTCTGCGCCAGTCGGCCCTGAGGACCCCAGATCTCTCCCTGTTGGCGCTGATCTTGGTGATCTCCGCTTTTGCCACCGGAACCCTCCCGGGCTTCCGCAGCTCGGCCAACGCCTACGAGTTGCTCAACGGCTCCGTGGTGATCGCGGTACTGGCCTTGGCCGAGACCGTGGTGATGGTCACCCGACAGATCGACCTGAGCGTAGGCGCAATGCTTGGTCTTACCGCCTACATCATCGGTTCAGCACTCCGGCATCTTCCTGGGGGCGCGCTGAACCCGATTCTGGGCTTCGCCCTCGCTCTCGGCCTGGGCGCGGCGCTCGGTCTCTTCAACGGGCTCCTCGTGGAGCGTCTCAAGATGCCCGCCATTCTGGCGACCCTCGCGACCCTCTCCATTTACAGCGGTGGACTCGTGATCGTCACTGGTGGGTCGCAACTCTACCCCTACCAACTTCCGCCTTGGCTCGCCAACCTCTACCTCGACCAGTGGGGCCCGGTTCCTGTCTTCACGGTGATCGCAGCGGGAGCCGCCGTTGTCCTTTTCTGGGTGATGAACCATACTCGGTGGGGGAGGGACCTCTACGCCATCGGATCCAATCCTGACGCCGCCATCGCCACCGGGCTGCCGGTGCGACGGCGCACCTACGAGACATTTGCTCTCTGCGGGGCCCTCTCTGGATTGGCGGGACTGCTCTACGTTGGCCAGTACGGTAACGTGGACGCCAGTGCCGGAAGTGGCCTAGAGCTAACTGCAATCGCTGCCGCGGTGATTGGGGGGGTCAGCCTGTTTGGAGGGTCAGGCACTGCGCTGGGGGCAGCACTTGGGACCTTTCTGTTGTCCGAGCTCGAGGCGCTCTTGGCTCTAGAGAAGGTGTCGATCTTTGCGCAGCAGACCCTGCAGGGCGTCGCGATTGTCGTATCGGTTGCGGTGTACGCCTACCTGCGGCGCTTCGGGACCCGACGACGGCCTGGTGGAGGAGGGTCGGCAGTGCGGGAACCGGCCTCCATCAACTCGGTACCCGGCGCTGAGAGCTTGATCGAACACGGAGAGTTTGAGTAGTGACCAGGGTGACTCGTTTCCTGCGCTGGGAGCTCGGCCTACTGGTCCTCGCGGGCGTGCTCTTTGTGGTGATGTCGACACTTTCTAGTGCATTCCTCAACTCCTTCACTCTCCAATCGCTGGCTCTGAACGCCACCGTAATCGGTTTCTTGGCGCTGGGAGAGGCTGCGGTCATAATGACCGCAGACATTGACATCTCGGTGGCTTCCATGGCTGCCCTTTGCGGAGTGGTGATCGCAGAGCTGTGGCTCCATGGCTTCAACATCTGGCTGGCATGCGGTGTCGGCGTGGTTCTGGGGGCGGGGCTCGGGCTGATCAACGGTCTGGCAGTGGTTCTGATGGATCTTCCTGCATTGGCCGTCACGCTTGGAACCATGGGCGCCTACACGGGAGTTGCGTATCTCATACTTGGAGGTAGCGCGGTGACGAACTTCCCGCCGTCGCTAGTGGGGCTGGGAAGCAACACACTCGGCTCGACGCCGCTACCCATCTCCACTGCCGTCCTTCTGGTTCTTGCCGCCATGATGGCATTCGTGATCCATCGGAGCAACTTCGGTCGCTCCGTACTTGCGGTGGGGGCAAACCGCCAGGCAGCCAGATTCTCGGGCCTAGCAGTCGTCCGGACGAGGGTCATGGCATTCGTGCTGAGTGGTGCATTCGCGGCGGTCGCAGCCATCTTTTACCTCGGCTACTTCAATTCGATCGACGCCGGCAGCGCTACCTCGGACCTGCTGCCGACGGTGACCGTAGTGTTGTTGGGCGGTGTCAGTGCCTACGGTGGGAGCGGCACCATTCCCGGGGTCGTGATAGCGTTGGCCGTCATCGGCATCGTCCAGTCGGGGCTCGGAGTGCTGGGCCTGTCTGGCGAGGAAGAGCAGATCGCCGTCGGGATCGTGCTGGTGCTGACAGTCGCCAGCTCCACTCTGGTGAGGTGGTTGAGGGCTCGGTCGGCGTCACGTCCGGAGTCCGGAGGGCGGTCCGTCGGCGCGGAGCAGGGACCGCCGCTGGCTGCGGATGGGTGAATGGCGGGCCACCATCGGCGCTCTTGGGGGTAGGGTTTAGCTACCGCGCTGCGAGATCCTGGGCGAGCCATTCAGATGCGAGTCCGATGGAGTCACCTTGCCGTGCGGGTCGGCTGACGTTATGGGCAGCGTTGGTGAGGACCACGGGCCCGGGGTCCACCCACCGTTCCCTCGACTGGTCGGCGTGGCCTGTCGGCACCAGAGCCTCCATCTCGCCATGAGTCAGATCTACCGGCCTTCTCTTCTGGAGCAGCCCCAGCGACGCCGCCGGGGCGAAGAATGTGCGTGACGGTCACGAGCGCCGGAGCGGCGCTGTGGGGCGTCCCAGACTCTCGCCGCGCTCGGCGTAGCCATGGGCCCAGCCCATGGAGGGTGTGGCCCCGGGCCCGACGGTAGGACAAGTGTCGCAGCGCCCGTGCGGACCCCCACCGGAAACGCCGTGCGCTTCCGCCCAGCGGGGCACTGCGAACTTAGTACATAAGGAAGCCACCGGACGCGTTGATCGTCGCGCCGGTAATGAATCGAGCGTGATCACTGGCGAGGAACACGACCACGGGGGCAATTTCCTCTGGCTCGGCAACTCGCTTCAGGGGTGTGGCCTCGGTCATTGCCAGCAACACGTCGGAATCCAACCCTTCCAAGAGCATCCTCGTGCGAACCTGCCCAGGAGCGACCGAGTTGAACGTGACTCCGGTGGGCCCATAGCTGCGCGCCAATCCTCGCGTTAGAGTCACCACGCCGCCCTTCGCTGTGTTGTAGACGACTGAGCCGCCGAAGCCCCCGGTCCACCAGCCCTGCGATGTGAACGTGATCACGCTGCCTGGCCCCCCTCCACGCACCATGGTGTTGGCAACTTCTCGGCAGAGGAAAAAGGTGGCTTTCAAGTTGGTGTCCAATTGCCGATCCCAATCGTCCTCGGTCACAGCGTCCACGGTCGCCTGTCGGCGCAGGACGGCGGCAGTATGAGCCAGGGCCCGAATGGTTCCGAACTGGCGTGTTGCTGCCTCTACGATCTGGTGGGGGCTGGTCATCGAGGTGAGATCAGCAGCTAGGGCGAAGTGGCGGAGTCCAGGCAACTCCGCCACGACCTGCTCGACAGCGTCCGCATCGAGGTCGACGGCCATCACGGAGGCACCGACCGCCGCGAAGCACTGAGCGACGGCGCGCCCGATGCCGCCCGCAGCTCCGGTGACTATCACTCCACGCCCCTCCAACCCAGCCCCCAAATTGGGAGGGGGGAGGAGTGCTCCGGATCCGGGGTCGGCTAACTTCTCTGCCACGACGAGGCTCCCCCGACAGTGGGGATCACCGGCCCAACATCGCCTTGATCTGCCTGAGTATCGAGTCGGCCCCGGGAACCGCGAGCTCTTCAAGCCGGGAGCTAAACGGAATAGGTGCCGGGGCCGTTCCCATTCGCGCTGGCGGGAGGTCGAGCACCTCAAGAGCGCGCTCACATACTGAGGCCACCACGTGGCCTCCCCAGCCGCCAGAAACCGTTTGCTCTTCGACAACGAGAAGGCGGGAAGTGCGAGTCACACTGTCGATCACTGTGTCGAGATCCAGTGGCATTAGACAGCGAAGGTCCACGACCTCGACTTCGATTCCGTCTCGGGCCAGCTTCTCGGCCGCCTTGAGGGCCTCCGGGACCATGGCCAGCGTCGCGACCACCGTGATGTCCCGCCCCGAGCGAACTGTGGAGGCCTTGCCCAGTGGAACGGCTCCCTGATCAGTGTCCAGCGGCCCCCTTTGGGCGTAGAGGCGCTTGTGCTCGATGTAGATGACAGGATTGGGGTCCTGCACCGCGCTGAGGAGGAGGCCATAGGCGTCTTGAGGGTTCGAGGGCACCACAACTTTGAGCCCAGGGACGCTCAGGTACCACGACTCCGTGGTCTGGGAGTGCTGGCTGGCAAAGCCAAGCCCCGCGCCTCCTACGGTTCTTATTACCATCGGGACCGACATCTGTCCCGCAGATAGATAGAGATACTTGGCCGCCTCATTGACGATCTGGTCGAACGCCACACCGGCAAAGTCGGCGAACATGAGCTCCGCTATCGGCCGGTAGCCCACCAGCGCCATCCCCACCGACGCTCCGATAAAGCCAGTCTCGGAGATGGGCGTGTCCATGACCCTCGTCCCGAACTCCTCCACGAGGCCGTCTGTCACCTTGAAGGAGCCGCCGGCAGCGGCGATGTCCTCTCCCAGTAGCACCACCCTGGGATCAGCGCGGAGCGCGTCGCCCAGAGCTGTCCGGATAGCCTCACGGTAAGTTGTCTGAACCTCAGGCATAGACATCACCTGTGATGGCTTCGGGGTTCGGCCACGGAGCCGTCTCAGCCCGAGCGGCCGCCGCTCGAACTTGAGCTTGCACCTCAGCTTCAGTGCGATCGATTTCGTCAGCCCCGATCACGGCTTGGTCTAGCAACTGGGCGCGCGTGATGACGATTGGATCTCTGGCCAGCCATCTCTCTACCTCCTCAGAGGGGCGGTACTTGGCTGCATCGCTGCGGGAGTGCCCCCGTTGTCGGTACGTCTTGCACTCCACCAAGATGGGACCCTTGCCCGCACGGGTCTCTGCGATCAGCGCTGTCGCTTGGTCTCGCACCTCCGCAACATCGTTGCCGTCGATGACTATAGACCGCATCCGATAGGAGGAGGCCCGCTCTGCGATGTCGTCGACTGGAGTCGTCAGATCTATCCGGCTGTACTCACCGTAGAGATTGTTCTCGCAGACGAAGACAACGGGTGCTCGCCAGACCGCCGCTAGATTCATTGCCTCGTGGAACGCGCCTATGTTAGTTGCTCCATCGCCGAAGAAGGTGACCGACACCCGGTTGTCACCGCTCATCTGGGCAGCCCGGCCGAGCCCCACCGCGACCGGCAGACCAGCTCCCACAATGGCGAACGAACCCATCAAGCCAAGGCGAGAGTCGGTCAGGTGCATGGATCCACCCTTGCCATGGTTCACCCCGGTGGCGCGCCCGAGGATCTCCGCAAATGCAGCCTCGGGGTCCATGCCACGGGCCAAGGCGTGCCCGTGGCCGCGGTAAGTGTAGGTCGAATAGTCGGACGCTTGGAGGGCAGCGGCGAACCCGACCGCCACCGCTTCCTGACCGTCACAGAGGTGGGTGGACCCGTGGACCAAGCCCTTCTCATAGAGCCTCTGTACCGTGGCTTCGAACTCGCGGATAAGCACCATCCGCTTCCACATCTCGAGCAGGTCGATGGTGCCTGCGGTCGTCGAATCTGACAAGAAGCTCCCTCCACTTTCGGAGTCGGACTGAAAACGATTCTAGCGAGTCCCGTGCCGTGTTCCGCTGACCGCATGAGAGCAATCTATTGACAGCGTACTCTCGAGACGTTACTCTTGAGCGATGCCGTCGTCCGATGCCGCCAATCCGCTGGACTCGGTGCGGCGCGTCACCGATGCCAAGACCATGCGTGCCCTGGCCCATCCGGTCCGCATCTCGCTGCTCGAGCTCCTCATGATCGACGGACCGATGACCGCGACCAAGGCCGGGGAGCGGATCGGGGAGAGTCCCACCACCTGTTCCTTCCACCTCCGCCAACTGTCCAAGTACGGGTTCGTCGAGGAGGCTGGCAGAGGGGCCGGGCGCAACCGGCCATGGAGGGTCACCTCCATCGGCATGACAATGGGCGAGGAGGGGGTGGATCCGCAGGCCGATCTGGCGGCCACCGCCCTGCAGCGGATGTTTCGCGAGCGTCATCTCCGGCGTTTCCAGCACTGGCGCGATACCAGGGCCAGGTACCCGAAGGAGTGGCGGGAGGTGGCCCACGAGGACGAGTACGTCTTCTGGGCGACTCCCGAGGAGCTGGGAGAGCTCGAGACCGATCTGGCTCGGCTCCTGATGCGCTACGTCCCCAGGCTGGGCGATCGATCCGCCCGGCCGCCGGGCTCCCGTGCCGTGGAGGTCCTCCAGTTCATATTCCCGCTGGACCTGGAGAACCTGGAGGCGGGAGAGACCAGCTCTAGGCCGGGAGACGGCTGAGTTGAGGCGGCTGCTGGGGGAGCGAGCGGCGCGGATCTTCCTGTTCCAATCCGTGCTCTCGACGTTCGGCGACCGCTTCATGCTTCTGGCTGCGGGGATCTGGGTCAGGGTATTGACCGGAAGCAACGCCGAGGCGGGGCTCACCTTCTTCTTCGTGGTGCTTCCTGAGATAGTCGTATCCCCACTCGCGGGCGTGGTCACCGACCGCTCCCGGCGCCGGCCCCTGCTCATCGTCTGCCAAGCCGCCGGCGCGGCCGTGGTCCTGCTGCTGGTGCTGGTCCACGGCCCGGGCCAGGTCTGGCTCATCTGGCTGGTGATGGTCGCCTACGGCACCATCGCCACCTTCGCCAGCGCGGCCAAGTCCGCTCTTCTGGTCACGATCGTGCCCAGCGAGCTACTGGGCGAGGCCAACGGCTTCCTCAACACCCTGGCCGAGGGTCTTCGCCTCATCACGCCATTGGTCGGCGCCGGCCTCTTCACGCTGGCCGGTGGCCCGGTGGTGGCGGAGTTGGACGCGGCCACCTTCCTCGTCGCGATGGGGGCCCTGCTCTGGTTGCGGGTGGCCGAGCCGGCCCCGACCAGGCAGGCTGAGCATTGGATCGCGGAGACGTCCGCAGGATTTCGCCACATCTGGGAGACCGTGCCGCTGCGGCGGGTCATGCTGGCCCTGGTCCCGGTGGTGGCGGTGTTCGGCTTCCTCGAGACCGCCTTCTTCGGCGTCGTCACCGACGGCCTCCACCGGCCGGCCGCCTTCGTGGGGGTCATGATCTCGATCCAGGGTCTGGGAGCGATCGCCGGCGGGCTCTCAGCCGCCCCGATCATGCGTCGGTTGCTGGAGACCAGGCTGGCCGCCTTCGGGATCGTGGCGATCGCACTCGGCTCAGCCATCTGTGTGGTCCCCGCCTACACCGCCGGGGTCCTGCCCATGGTGGTGGTGGTGCTGGCATCTCTCCTGGTCGGGTTCGGCCTGCCCTGGCTCCTGGTGGGAGTCACCACCCTTCTCCAGCGGCGCACCCCGCTCCAGCTCCAGGGCCGGGTGGACGCCGCCTTCGGGCTGGTGTTCGGTGGCTTTCAGACCGCCTCGATAGCGGTGGGAGCACTCCTCATCGGCGCCTTCGGGTACGTGCCGTCGCTGGTTGCGGTCGGGGTGGTGGGGATGCTTGCGGCCGGCTACCTCGTGAGTCGCTCGGCGGTCCCACCGCTACCCGCGCCAAGCCCGGACATCCCGGTGCCTGTGGGCTGACCGTTGGGGCCTGAGCTCATGGGGTCCGCATCCGCCGTGCCCGCCACTGCACGACGACCTGCTGAGTCCCCAGGGTGAGGCCCAGGTAGAGCAGCAGGGTGGCGCCGCCAACCCCGTTGCCTGAGTCCACTACCAGATGCAGACCCACTGCCAGCAGCCATAGCAGGACAGTGACCCAGCTGCCCTGGCGCATGAGCCGGCCGCCGTCGGCGAACAGGCGTACCGTGAAGGCCCGCAGCGCTCCCAGCCCGACGGCGAAGGCCAGCAGGCTGAGGGTCAGGAGGCCGGTCTCGGTCGGGGTGAGGGGGTGTGCTCGAGCGAAGCTGGTCAGCTCCGCAAACCCGATCACCAGGAGCACCAGCGGCAGGATCGGGCTGGCTCGGACCGGCCGCTTTTTCACCTGGCGGTAGAGCAGCAGCGCCAGCACCACCAGCCCGAGTAGCAGGCTGGCCGCGACCGGGAGCACAGGTTTGGCGGCGGCGACGACCAAGAGCGAGGTCACAGCCGCCATCTCCAGCGGCTGGCGGTGACCCCAGCCCGCCAGGGCAGCACCCACCAGGGTGTGGGAGTGGGGCCTCCCCTCCGGCGAGGAGAGGCCCCCTCAGCGGCCGGGTGCTTCAGGCCGCCTGCTCCAGGGCGCGTCGGGTCAGGACCTGGGCCAGGTGGAGCCGGAAGTCCGAGCTCGCGTGGACGTCGGTGGTCGGGTGAAGTCCGTCCGTCGCCCGCTCCGCCGCCTGGGTGGGTTCGGCACCAGACCGGAGCGCCTCCTCAACCGCGTGGGCGCGGACCGCGGTCGGCCCTGCGTGGGTGATCCCTACCCGCCAGCCATCCTCTGTGCTCTGGACTCCGACCGCGACGATCGCCCAGTCGAAGAGGCGGCGGCGGAACTTCAGGTAGCGGTGCGCACCCTTGGCCACCGGGAAGTCGATCTCGACGATCAGTTCGTCAGGCTCCAAGGCGGTTGTGAAGAGGTGCTGGAAGAAGTCCCGGGCGGGGATCCGGCGGCGGTCCGTGACGATCTCCGCGTCCAGCATCAGAGCCAGGGTGGGGTAGTCGCCGGCCGCATCCGCGTGAGCCATCACGCCGCCGATGGTTCCCCGGGTGCGCACCTGGGGATCTCCGACCTCGGAGGCGATTTCAGTCAGGAGAGGCAGGTTGGCGCGGACCTCCTCCGAGCGGACCAGGGTCGCGTGGCGAGTCATGGCCCCGATACGGACGAATCCGTCCTTGACCATCACGAAGTCAAGGTCGCGGAGCCCATTGAGATCGACCAGGTGCCCCGGCTGGGCCAGCCGCAGCCGCATCATCGGGAGCAGGCTCTGGCCCCCCGCGATCACCTTGGACTCGGGCCCCGCCGCGCGGAGCTGGGCAACAGCGTCGGCCACCGAGGTGGCTCTTGAGTACTCAAAGGCAGCAGGGATCACGACTCCGCCTCCTGAATTAGCTTCCAGAGCCGGTCGGGGCTGGCCGGCATGTCGACGTGGTGGATCCCCAGCGGCCCCAGCGCGTCGGAGATGGCGTTGATCACGGCGGCGGAGGATGCTATCGTCCCCGCCTCGCCGATCCCTTTTACTCCCAGGGCATTGGTGGGGCTCGGGGTCACCGTGCGGTCCATGGTCAAGGAAGGGATCTCGTTCATGGTCGGGACCAGGTAGTCGGTCATGGTGCCGGTCAGCAGCTGCCCGGACTCCTGGTCGTACGACACCTCCTCGAAGAGTGCCTGGGACATCCCCTGGACGATCCCCCCGTGGAGCTGGCCTTCGACGATCATCGGGTTGATCACGTTGCCGCAGTCGTCCACCGCCACGTACTTCTCCACCTGCACCGCGCCCGTCTCCCGGTCGACCTCCACCACGCAGATGTGGGCGCCGAAGGGCCAGACAAAATTGGGGGGATCGAAGTAGCTCACCGCTTCCAGCCCATGCTCCATCCCGGCTGGGAGGTTGCCTCCATAAGCCGCCAGCGCCACCTCCTCGATCGTCTTGTGGGCTGAGGGATCTCCCTTCACGGCAAAGGTCCCCTGCTCGAAGGTGAGGTCGTCCGGAGAGACCTCCAGCAGGTGACCGGCCAGCCGCTGGGCCTTGTCACGCACCACCAGGGATGCCTTGTGCAGGGCCATGCCTCCAACCGCGAGACTGCGGCTGCCATAGGTGCCGTACCCGAAGGACGGGCCTTCGGCGGTGTCCCCGTGGCGCAGCTCCACCTTCTCCATCGGCACTCCCAGGGTGTCCGCGACTATCTGAGCGAAGCTGGTGTCGTGGCCCTGACCCTGGGCGTGGGTCCCGACAAAGGCCGCGACCGACCCGGAGGGCAGGAACCTGATCTGGGCTGCCTCCACCAGGGCGATCCCTCCCGTGGCCGCCGCGGTGGCCTGGCTGGGACCGAAGCCGCAGATCTCCACCCAGGTAGACAATCCGATCCCGATCAGGCGGCCCTGCTTCCTGGCCTCGGCCTGGCGCTGGCGCCAGCCGGCGTAATCGACCAGCTCCATCGCCCGATCCAGAGTGCCGTCGTAGTTGCCGGAGTCGTACTGCAGCCCGAAGTTGTTGGCGAACGGGAACTCCCGGGCGAAGTTCTTGCGGCGGAGCTCCGCCGGGTCCATCCCGATCTCCTGGGCCACCCGGTCCACCATCCGCTCGCAGAGGTGGGTTCCCTCGGGCCGGCCCGCCCCCCGGTAGGGGTCGGTCGGGACCTTGTTGGTCAGGACCCCGATCGTCCTGCCCTGCACCGCCTCCCACCGGTAGACCCCTCCGGCCATCAGGCAGGCGCATGCCTGGAAGGCCCCGAAGGTGCCGTGGTAGGCGCCCAGATCTACAATCTGGGTCAGTCGCAAGCCGAGCAGCGTGCCATCTTTGAGAGCGGCGGCCTCTGCGGTGAAGACCTGACCCCGCCCGTGGTAGGTGGTCATGACGCTCTCGGTCCTGGTCTCTATCCAGCGTACCGGCCGGCCCAGTATGCGGGAGGCGGCCGGGACCAGGTAGTCCTCCGGGTAGGGGCTGATCTTGCTCCCGAACCCACCTCCCACATCCTCGGCTACGACTCTGACCCGGCTCTCCGGAATCCCCATGGCGCCGGAGATGAAGAGCCGGATGAAGTGCGGGTTCTGGCTGCCCAGCCAGATGGTCAACTTCTCGTCATAGGGGGAGTAATCCGCCAGAACTCCGCGCGGCTCCATCGGGGTCGGAGCCAGCCGCTGCTGCCAGATGCGCTCGGTCACCCTGACCTCGGCTTTGGCGAATGCCGCTTCGATATCGCCACCGTCGAAGGTCATGTCCCAACCGATGTTGTCGGGGCCGTCGGAGTGGGCCCGTTCACTGCCGGGCAGGACCGCCGACTCCGGGTCGACCACAGCGGGAAGGGGGTCGTACTCCACCGCCACCAATTCGGCGGCGTCGGCTGCCAGATAGCGATCATCGGCCACCACCACGGCCACCGGCTCGCCCTGGAAGCAGACCTCGTCCGAAGCGATGGGGAAGCGATCGGGCACGTACTTCTTCTCGGGTGCGAAGCTGGGGGTGACGGGCATCGCGCCCGCCAGCTGGGCATGGAAATCCTTGGCTGTCAGCACCGCCCTGACCCCCGGAGCGGCGGCGGCCGCGCTGGTGTCGATGCCGACCACTCGGGCGTGGGGGTGGGGGCTGCGGACCACCGCCAGGTGCAGCACGCCGACCGGCAGCCGATCCTCGATAAAGCGTCCGTGACCGGTGATGAGGCGGGGATCCTCCCGCCTCTGTACGCGGGATCCGATGAGCTGACTGACCGCCATCGCCTACCCTCCCATCGGGGTCGGTGCCCCGGCCCCCTCGCGCATGGCTCGCGCCGCCCGGTGGACGGCCCGGCGGATGTTCACATAACCGGTGCAGCGACAGAGGTTGCCCTCGAGCCCGCGACCGATCTCCTCATCCGTGGGGTCGGGGTTCTCCGCCAGCAGGGCGCTGGCCGCCATGATGAAGCCGGGGGTGCAGAACCCGCACTGGAGGCCGTGCTCCTCCCAGAACGCGGTCTGCAGAGGGTGCAGCGCGTCGGATGGTGCCAGCCCTTCAATGGTGGTGATCGCCATCCCCTCGGCCTGCACCGCCAACATCGAACAGGACTTCACCGGCTGACCGTCGCAGAGCACGGTACAGGCGCCGCACTGGCTGGTATCGCAGCCCACATGGGTGCCGGTCAGCCCGCAGCGCTCGCGCAGATAGTGGACCAGGAGCAGGCGCGGCTCCACTTCATCCTCTCTCGCGGAGCCGTTGACCGTGAGCCGCAATCGCTGGGCCATACTCACCCTCCGTCACCGCCCTGTTGCGCTGCGGGTGGGTGAGCATGGCTCCGTACACCGGTGCTTGCTTGCCTCAGCTCTTTCCCCCAGCAGCGTCGTGCCAGAGCGAGTATGGCCCCTTGCCCGGCCGATGGCAACCGGCCGGGCAAGGGGCGAGCCGGCCGCTTCGAACTAGCCGGCGCTTCCTCGTTGTTCCGCGAGTTCCTCAAGCGGGGGCTGAAGAATCGACCGGGATGGCAGCTGAGGCAGCGCTCCAAGGTGAGCCCGGCCACTGATGAGGACTCCGGCCCCGATCGCCACGGCCACCGCCCCGACCAAGAACGGGACCCTTGCCCCCACTTTCAACGCGAGCTCCCCGGCCAGCCAAGGGGCCACGGCCCCACCGATCCAGCGCACGAAGTTGTAGCCCGCCGACGCCACCGGGCGCTCGGCCTGGCTGACGGTCATGGCCGCCTGGGTCACCAGGGTGTTGTTGATACCCAGCACAGCTCCCGACGCGATCACCGCCACGATGATGCCGATCCGGGGTACGAACGCCATCAGCGCGAGCAGGGTGGTCAGTGCGGTGAGCACGCCGTACAGGGGGATCACCGTCCCGAAGCGTCGCTCCAGTCGGGGAGCCACAAAGACCGCGGTCACCGCCAGCAGGAGCCCCCAGCCGAAGTAGATGAGCCCGAGCACATGGACGCTCTGGTCGATGACGAACGGGGTGTAGGCCAGGATGGTGAAGAAGCCGAAGTTGTAGAAGAGCGCCATCACGGCGATGGTGCGCAGGCCGGGGTCGCGCACCGCTCGCAGCGGGTCCAGAAAGCCGGTGCGGCGGGCGGGTTTGGGCACCGGCCCGAGCATGGTTGCCACCAGGACGAACCCGATCGCCATCAGGGTCGCGGTCCCGAAGAAGGGTCCCCGCCAGCTGATCCCACCCAGAAGGCCGCCGACCAGGGGCCCCATGGAGATACCAAGTCCGAGTGCGGACTCGTACAGGATGATCGCGCCGGGCACTCCGCCGCTGGCAGAGCCCACGATCACGGCCAACGCGGTGGCGATGAACAGGGCACTGCCCAGTCCCCAGCCGGCCCGCATCCCCACCAGTTCGGCAACGCTGCCCGACGAGCCCGACAGGCTGGCGAACACCACGATCACCGCCAGCCCCGCGAGCAGGGTGACCCGAGGGCCAAGACGGCTGGAGACGACCCCTGTGACCAGCATCATCACTGCCGTCACCGCGAAGTAGCTGGTGAAGAGCAGCTCGACCTGGCTGGGGCTGGCCCTCAGCCCCCGCGCGATCGCGGGCAGGATCGGGTCGACCAGGCCGATCCCCATGAACCCGACCACGCACGAGAAGGCGACCGCCCAGACCGCGCGCGGCTGGTTGGAGAACGTGGCCCTGAAGGAGGTGGCCGAGCGGGACGTCACGACTGCCGGTGCCCGGCAGTGCTGTTCGGCTCCGCCCATGCCTCCTGCAGGTGCCTGAGAGCGGGGAGGGCGGCCGTGAGGCTGGCCAGATCTTCGGGGCCGAGGGAGCCCAGCCGGGCCGCGAGCAGGCGGGTCCTGATCGCCGCCACCGAGGTCAGGGCCTCGCGTCCGGCACCGTTACTTCCCGCCTTGGCCAACGTCGGCCAAGGAGGGAATCTGTTCCCCCAGGCATGTGAGGCTGGGTTGTCGCCCCCGTAGCGGCGCAGGAGCATGGGAGCCACTTGCTTGACGGGTCGCCCCATCAGTCGGGTGGCGAGGTGAGCGGCGAGCAGGGGTG
>JAJYPP010000115.1 GCA_021795235.1 bacterium | reverse complement strand
GTTTTGTAAACAGCTGGCCGTCAGTTCGAATCTGACCGTCGGCTCCACTTTTTGAGATCAGATTCGCTCCCATTTCAGGGCCTTGGATGTAGCTGCGGTCTCGTTGACCCCAGTTTTGACCCCAGTTGTGGAGGAGTCGGCTGGAGTTCCTGGCGTGGCCAGGATGGCGTCCATCCTGGCGGCTGCCTCGCGCTGCAGGCCGGGCAGCACGCTGGCGTAGGTGTCAGCCGTGAGCCCGATCTGGCTGTGCCCCAGCATGGTGCTCACGGTCTTCAGGTCGACGCCACCGGCCAGCATGAGGGTGGCTGCCGAGTGGCGGAGGGTATGGAATGTCCGCTGGCGCACGCCGGCCTCCGCCAGCAGCCGGTGAAAGGTGTGGGTGACGGCCGTCCCGCAGCGTGGTCGGCCCAACGCGGTGGTGAAGATGAGACCGGGGATCTCCTCCTCCCAAAGCGGTCCGGCCAGCTCGCGGGCGGCATCCTGGTCCGAGCGCTGCTGCAGCAGCGCCGAGTGGACCAAGGACGGCATCGGCAGGGTACGCCGACTCCTGGAGGTCTTGGGGTCCACCAGCTGGCTACGGCCGTATACCCGCTGGAGTGCCCGCTGCACCTTCAGTGTTCTGCGCTCCAGATCGATGTCCTGCCACCGAAGGCCGAGGATCTCACCCTGGCGCAGTCCCATCCCCACTGCGATCGCCAGCACGGCCAGGAGGTCGAACCTTGGCGCGCATCCGAGGATCAAGGAGCACTCCTCAGGCGTGAACGGCTCGATGACGCGCTGCGGGGGTCTGGGCGGGCGGGCCAGGCTGGCCACGTTCCTGGGCACCAGCTCTTGGCGAACGGCCTCGTTCAGGGCCGAGCGGAGAACTGCCCGGACATGACCGACGCTGCGCGGGGCCAGCCCGTTCTCTGAGAGCCGCCTCAGCATTCCTTGGACCTGGGCCACGGTCAGGCGGTCCAGACGGACGGAGCCCATCTCGGGCTGCAGGTGGCGTCGGATGACCATTTCGTAGAGGCTGACGGTCGCAGGGCGGAGGGATGACCGTTGGCCGTGGAGCCACTCCTGGAGGTAGTGGCCCAAGGTCTGGCTGGATTCGGGTGCCGCCAGCCCAGACCGGAGGGTCTGGGCTGTGAGGCGGAGTCGCTGCAGAACCTCCGCCCGCGTGCGCCCGTAGCAACTCCTCCTGACCATCCGGCCATCCACTACCAGGGCCAGCCTGCCCTCCCAGCGGCCATCGGCGCGTCGCCGCACAGTGCCCTCGCCGTTGCCGCGCCTATCCACGGGGTCTGGACCCGAGACGGTCGATGTGAGGCGGGCCGAGAGGGGACCGCGGAGGTGAGATGGCGACCTGGGCACACGAAGACAGGCGAATCACCTCACTGGCCGCCTTCGCCGCCCGCGCCGGCCAGATAGGGCACGCTCCCGGTAGACCTTCAGACCGCACCATCGCAGTGGATGTCCGGCGAGGCTGCCCAAACGGGGCGCCCACGCTGGGCCGCAAGGTTTGAGGGGCCGAGAGGCCTCCTGAGCGCTGGCAGTTCTCATCCGAGATCAGCCGAGATCGGCGCATGTATTTTGACCCCACGGTGTTACAGGCACTCGTGGGGTCCACTCGGCCATCGGCGGGGCGCGGGCCGGGCCGCCAGTACCCCGGGGCTGGTCCCGGCTCGTCCGAGCGGCACCGCCCTAAGACTGTCCTGCCACCGCGCTCATGCTCGACCTCATCCTGCCCCCGATGACAGGTGCCATCCCAGGCGACTCAATGACGCCTGGGTGGCGTCTTGAGCGCCTGGGCCGCACCGGAACAAGTGGCGGACTCCCGGTGCCTCGAGCTGAGCGCGGTGGCAGGTGCTATTGCCCGTTCGCCGTCCTCCGGGCGCGCGCCCCACAGATGCCGGAGGAGGGCATGCTTGCCAGCCGACGCCTCTGCCATGCCGAGATAACCGTGGCCAGATCGCCGTCGTTGAATGGGGATATGAGTCCTAGACCGGCGGCGGTGGCCGCGATCGGTGCGGGATGCCTGCTGGTAGGGGCACTCTCCGGGTGCGCGGCGGCGGCATCTCACCGCGAAGAAGGCCGGCACTGACAGGTACCCGGTGGGTGGTGATCCGGGAGGGTCTACCACCTCCCACAAATCGGCGTTGCCGACGGTGTGGAGAAGATCACCAGTGACCCCGTCCACCGCTCAACCGACTCTGGCGCTCACCATATGCAGTTGGTCGATCTGGAAGTTCGCCAGCCGCGCCGCTCGTTCGACCGGAGGCGGGCCCGATGGCCCGCTCCCCTGGGTCAAAGACACGACTACCACCAGTCCCAGGACAAGACTGGTAACGCATACCCGGAGCCGGTGCATAGTTCTATTAGAGCGCGGCGGCCGAGAAACCGCCATTCGCGCCAACAGTCGCCACGCGCCGGAGCGTCAGGTATCGCCAGATGAGACCCCAGACTCACCCTGGAGGGGGTAGCAACGAAGGGAGGAACAACGCCCCGGGCAACACGGCGTCAAAGGTCACCTGTTCCACCTCGACGACCCGAATCGGCTCTTCCCGCAGCCGCGCCTCTGATCTCAGCAGCAGGCCGCGCTCTGCGTCGACCGAGAGCAGGTACTGATCGGCACCCGACCCCAGCAGAAACAGGGGCAGCCCTGGGGACTTGGTGCGAGGCCGTCCCATCAACTCGTAAGCTTGCCGCCCGGCCCGGGTACCAGTGCCGTTCACCGTCAGGTCGAGCTCTGGGAGGAACTGGGCCGGTTCTATCACCACCTCTCCCGGCCCCGCCCCATGCTGGTGGTTGGGATCCCCATCGTTGGTCAGTAGTCCCCTAGCCGGGTCCCACGACCACCATGCGGCCCCATGCCAGACCGCTGTGACCCGTACCTCACCGGCTTGGTACTCGCTCCTCATCTGGTCCGGCTCAGACCTCCAAAGACTCCAGCGATCACGGATCTCCTCGGTCTCAGCGCCACCTGCCGCATCGCAACCTATGGCGTGCGTTAGCTTCGACGCGGGATTGGCGATCTCCCGGGCCGCCCTTTGACGATGAGGGTTCAGCCAAAGGACCCCCGAGACCTGCAGGGTTGCCCACGGATGGCTGGCCTGCATCACTTCGAGCACGTCGCCCAGCCTTGCCATTTGGGAACAGGTTATCTTGCCTAGTCGTCGGAGCCGCGCTCCCGATCAGTGTGGCCACGTTTCCAGCCGGCGCTTCCACCAGCGCCTCAAGCGGTCTGATCCCATCGGCCGGAGCCTTTGGCCGAACCATCGGCGAGCCCTCTCGCTGGATTCAAATGAGGAGCCGTCTACTTGCTGAGGACGGCCAGCTTCAACGAGCCGGGATGACCATGACGCTGTACCACCTGCCCCTCGAGCCCTACGACCAGCCTCAGGGACCCGACAGCGGACAGGGACTTGGCGCCCCCTAGCACGACCGTCCTTCGTATCCAGCCCGGACTGTCGGCTAGGGGTCTTGGTCGTAACTACCACCTCGGAATCCCCGTTGCCGACTGATATGAAGTCGGTCCATTGCCGACCCAATGACCGAGGACGGCGTAGTGCGCTGTCGGAGCTGCCCACCCTGGCGATGACTGTCATGCTGGCCGTCGTCCTTCTCCCACTTCTCACCGGATGTGGCGCCGCCGCTTCGGTGGCCCATTCAGGCGGTTCGGCGCCCAATTCTGTGTCGTTTCCGGAGAACATCTACCCTCCCGCTCGGCCACTAGCGTCGGGGACGAGCGCGGAGCAAAATTGCGCGAGTCCCGCCGGGGTCGTGGCTCATCCAGCAGCCAGCGTCACGACCTTCGTGCGCCTCCTGAATGAGCAGTTGGACGCCGCGTCGCTACCCGGTCTGCTCGTTCATATGGACCAGGCCGTCTGGCCCAATGCGATCACGAGCTGGGCGCCTGGGCCACGTCTTCCCCGCGGTCGCTACGTAGCTGCTGACATTCAGGTAGTGCCGCTCTGGGCCCATAGGGGAGCATTCACCCAGTTCATCAATAACGCCTGCGGGCACGCTCTCGTGGATGGGAGTTGGATGGTGTCGTACTGTTCTCCGGGAACCCGGTTCGCGTTGTGCGATCCCGGCGTCTCTACGAGTTCCCTGGTGCTGCAGCGCTCCGGGACCTGGCTCACCTGGTACCAAAGCGCCGGCTATCTGGGGTGATGACGTTCCGGGGGAGCGTTCGACCCCGCCGGACCCCTGTCGCCCTTGCAGGGATCACGCGAGGGTGATCGTGCGGCGCGTGGGTCGCGTCGGGCGCTCACACGTCGTCGCCCTCGCCGGCGTCGCGGTGCTAGCGGCCGGGTGTGGGAGCTCCTTGGGCCAGCACACCGGCACGGTTCGCGGCAGACCGTCCAGTGGGCTGCCGACCATCGCGTCAAACCTAAACCTGACCGCCCTCAGCTTTGTCACCCCCAAGGATGGCTACGTTCTCGGTTCACGCTGCCATGGTTCGGCCCCAACCTGCAAGACCGTCGTGATGGCGACACTCGACGGCGGGCAGACCTGGAAGGCATCCGCACCCCCTTCGGCCGCCGCAGGAGATGGCCCCGTAACCACCACCGGCGGGCCAGGTGTCTCGGCGGTGACCGACATCACCTTCGCCAACAGGTTGGATGGCTGGGCATGGGGGCCTTCGCTATACGCCACGACCGACGCAGCTGCAAGCTGGCGGCGGATCGCGACGCTTGGCCAGGTCTTGGCCCTAGCCGTTGTCGGAAAGCAGGTCTGGGCGGTAGAGGCCGACTGCACCAGTCAGACGCGCCGCGGCGCTTGCCCGTTGGTCCTCCAAAGTGCGCCAATAGGCGGCGGTGCCTGGACCTCCACGCCGGGTTTGCCGCCGGTCCGGGCCACGGCCGCAACTCTGGTGGCCACGTCCTCGGAGGAAGCTTGGCTCGAAGTCGCGGGCCCCTCTGCAGGGGGCGGGGGATCGCCGCTCATCCTGTATGGGACGTCTGATGCTGGAACGACTTGGAAACTGCGTGAGGACCCTTGTCGATTCGCAGTTCCGGGCTCGGGTGCCGATCCAATGGCGGCCGTCGGTGTCGCCACGGTCTGGCTTGGCTGCGCCGGCGAGCCTGGAGCTGGAAGTCAGGCCAAGGCAATCTACACCTCAACGGATGCCGGACGCACATGGAAGCTGGCTGGCTCAAGCGGGCCCGCCGGTGCGGGGCCGCCAGCTCGCGGCACCGTGCCGCTTGCTGGCTATCTACAGCAGCTTGTGGTGACCAGCCCAACAGTCGCGTGGATGGCACTCGCTCGGGGCACGCTGATGGTGACCAGAGACGGTGGCAGGACTTGGGAGGCAGCCATCCCATCCGCGTTGCTGGCGGGCAGCTCAGGGGCGGCGGCGGTTGCCTTCGCAGGGCCGACCAGCGGCTGGGCGCTCGCTGGTGTCGTGGGCGAGCCCGGTGGATCATCCGCTACCGACGTGGTCTTCCGGACGGTTGACGGTGGCAGGCGCTGGGCTCCAGTCGGGTGACACATCTAGTCCGACGCGACCCGAGGTGACTAGCCGCCCGCCAGGCCGGGTGAGGCAGTTTCCAGAGCTGAGCCACGTTGCCTCGTTTGGATCGGCACCTGAGGCATCGTGGGGAGAGGCCCGATGCCCGGTGTCGTAGCACCGGTGTGCTACATTGCGGCTGTGCTCGAAGTGGCCCGGAGTGAGCAATCTGAGGTGCACGTATCACGTCATGGTGTCAGTCCCGCGGAATTCGAAGATGTACTCGTCGACCTTCAGCGGTTGCTCGCCCGCGGACGGACCGGTTCCATAGTCGCCTTGGGACACTCTGCTGCTGGCCGCTACCTTGTGGCCATCTACGCGCATCGAGGAGGGCTGGTGATTCACATCACGCCACGGCCGATGACCGAGGCTGAGAGACGCCGATTCCGGAGGAGCAGATGAAGACTGAACCCACGCTTCGTGCCCAGGAGATTCCGAGTTTTAGCGATGATGCCGAGGCGGATGCGTGGTTGGGGACCCACGACCTCTCAGAACTCCCCTTCGTGCCCGATCCGGAGCCTGATGGTCTGCTGACCGTGACATTCTCAACCCGACTTGACCGTCGAACCGTCGCTCGGATCCGCACTGTTGCCCAGCGGCGGGGTACGGGCGCGACTCAGCTGGTCCGCGAGTGGGTGCTCGATAGGTTGGCGGCGGAGGAGGCCCCAGCATCGGAGTCGCCGGAGGAGGTCACGGCCATGGTGCGCCGTCACCACGCCGCCGTGGAGGCGGCCGTCGACTCCTTGGCGAGAAGGACCTGATCGGGCGTTCGAGGGGACCCATGCACGGAAGGTTGGACGAGCCCCTCGGCACTCCAGTGCCCTCTAGACACGCTACGGACCACTCCAACGGTGCGGACCTCCAGACCCACCGTCTCGGACTTGGGCAGCGTGCAATAGCCGGTAGGTTGGCAGATGGCCAGCAGCTGGGATGTATCAGGACGCACCTGACCCCATTTTTGACCCCAGCTGGGGCGGTCATCGGCGGTCACAGGCGAACATCCGGGCCGATTGCCCTCCCGATTGGAGTTCGCCATGGTCGCTGACGCACGTCGGCGAACAGTTGTTTTCGGATTTGTAAACAGCTGGCCGTCAATTCGAATCTGACCGTCGGCTCCCTTTTGGATCTCCGGCGCGTGCCGCCGGCTTACGTTCAGAATCGGGGAGTTTCGACCCAGTGGCTGTCAAGTCTGGAGCCGCGGGCAGGGCCTTGTGGCCGTCAATCCAGACCTCTGTGGCTGTCAGCCTTGACTGTCCGGGGGCCCTTCATCGGGGCCGGGTGGCCGACCTCTTGAGCGCGCTGCTCCAGCGGACCACTTGAACACCTCGGCTATCCTGCTCTAGGTGACTCATGCAGAGGGAGCCAGGCTCGCCTACACGGCCCACGTCCGTGATCGCATGAGGCAGCGCCAGATATCGGAGGGGGAGGTGGAAACAGTGCTTGCCGACCACCACACGAGCTACCCGGACCGGGAAGGTAACTCGATCGTGATAGGCCATTCCGGCGGCCGTCGTGTAAAAGTGGTGGTTGCCAAAGATTCGAACCCACCCCGGAGCATCGCAGCAGCGGACTGAGGAACATATGCCATGCACCTAGAGCATGATCGAGAAGCTGATGCGGTCTACATCACCCTAAGGGAAGGCACTTACGCGTACGGGGACGACCTCGGTTCAGAGCGGCGGATCGACTATGAGTCCTCCGGTGAGCCCTTGGGGATCGAACTCCTCAACGTGAGCCAGGGCGTAGACGTCAATGACCTGCCGCAGAGTGAGGAAGTTGGGATGTTCCTCGCGGCCCACGATATCCCCATCTTCGCCTGAGCTCCGGTTGCCGGACCGCATAGGACGGCTGCTCCAGCGCGCCACTTGACGAGGCCGGATCGTGAAGGTTCGAGAGGTGCTCCGGGAGCTGACCAGCGACGGACGGGAAGAGGTACGGCCCAGGACCGCGGGAGATCATGGGCAGTTCACGCACCCGAGCAGGCCCGGGGATGTGACCATTGCTGGAGCGCCGGGAGACGATCTGGCTCCGGGAACGCTCGGGAGCACGTTGCCAATCACGAAGGAATCGCACTTTCGAGCGATCTTTGAGTCAGGAAGGAATGACGCCGTAGCAGCAGTGGGGATGGAAGCGCTAGGGCAGCGCAGGGGCCGAATGGCAGCGTGGCGGCCATTCGGCCCTGGTACTATCTACTGACTCCAAAACCGGTCGGGTCCGCGGAAGATTCCAGCGACCGGGATCATACTTCGGGCCCCGACGCCACGGGCGTCAATGCCGGCGCCACCGGTGCCCTTGACACGGAGTGGAGGGCCTAGCTACTCTGCGCCCGTGGTCGCGGCGGGTCGAGTCGTCATTCTCAATGGCACGTCGAGTGCAGGTAAGTCAACGATTCTCCAAATGTTCTGCGCTGCCCGTGCGAGTGTGGGCGACCTGTGGATTCCAATCGGAACCGATGACTTCAATGCGAAGCTACCCGAGCAGTGGTTTAGCGCCGGCGACTTCGAGGGCCCCTATTGCCGTGATGGGGTTCGCTTGGAGCCGGCCGCCGGCGGCGTGCAGGTTCGCGTTGGTGACGTCGGTCGTCGGCTGCAAAGTGCGTACCACCGGACTGTTGCGGCAGTAGCCAAAGTTGGCTTCAACGTTATTGTCGACGATGTCGCCATTGACCAAGCGGACGTCCTCGATTGGGAGGAGGCTCTGGATGGTCTGCGAGTCGACTGGGTGGCAGTGCGCTGCGACGCGTTGGTTGCGCAGGCGCGCGAGCAGGCACGACGCGATCGATATCCTGGCCTTGCGCTTGGTTTGAGTGAGATCGTCCACAGATACGCTCAATACGACCTGGAACTGGACACGACCCAATCAGGTCCGGAGGACTCATGCGCACGGCTGATCGCGATGGTTGCCGCCTCGGGTCTGTAGGGGTTGGGCCGGTCTCCACCCATGGTACGCTGCGGAGTGGGACAGGTGGCTAA